>NZ_JAVRCB010000059.1:0-45443 GCF_034530955.1 Nostoc sp. DedQUE05
GATAATTTCAGTTATTTACTACTTGCTTATGTCGGAAAGTGACAGAAGAGGGATAGCAGCCAAAATAAAAGACAGTAGGTTCTAATCCCACTGCCTTATTTGTTATTCCAAAATTCATCACCTTATGAAAACCAATATCACCAGATTGGTTTTGCGTTAACGGCGGTAATCTTGATCTGCGGGGTCGCCGTAGGGGTCTTCGCTGGCTGGGCGGACATCACCAAATTCCCCTGTGTCTGCGGGGTCGCCGTAGGGGTCTTCACTAGCTGGGCGAACATTGCCATAAGACGAGATATCTGCGGGGTCGCCGTAGGGGTCTTCACTAGCTGGGCGAACATTGCCGTAAGACGAGATATCTGCGGGGTCGCCGTAGGGGTCTTCACTAGCTGGGCGAACATTGCCGTAAGATGCTGGGTCTGCGGGATCGCCGTAGGGATCTTCGCTAGCTGGACGTACATTGCGATCGCGGAATTCGGCATCTTGATCGGCTTGATCGCTGTTCGATCCCAAAAGTAAGTCTTTCGCCTTTCGGAAAAATTCATTTACCATAATCTGTCTCCTGATTTAAGTTCGTGTTTCCGACGGGCGCGATCGGCGTTATCCTCCAGGAAACCCGCTTTGTACACACGCTTCGCCGATCTAGAGTGCTGGAGCTGCGGATGAAGTTATACCAGTTAGATCGCGACCTGTAGCACTCCGGTTATAGCCTTGGAATTCCCGATACTTTTGTGCTTCAGATTCCGGTACTCGAATTCCTTCTGCTGGTGGCGTTACCCAGTGAGCGCGATGTTCAGCATCACGGTAATATACACGTCCGTTCTTGGAAAGATAGTACTTACCTTGCGCTCCTTCTTGGGGAGCATTTTTATGTTGGTTGTAGAGGTAATAAAGTCCAGCAGCACCTGCCAAAATAGCAACTTTCTGTCCTGTAGACAAGCCCTTCTTCGCTTCGGTTTGGCGATCGCTCACTGTTCTACCGACGGTATCATCAACAGGTGGTGGTGCTGAAGCTTTTTGGGAACCGCCTCCACAGCTACTCAGCAAGGGTACCATTAGCAATGCCGAAAGCAGCACTGCAAATAGACGCGAAACTATTTTACGTTCTTTATATATTGTGTTCATTGGATTTCTTCATCACCTGTATTTGCTAAAAGCCTTGCTGTTGCAAAAACCAAGTTAGAAATCCTGTTATTTCACCTGGGATTGAAAAAACATATTTCACTTAATTTGTAACTGCACCAGCTACAGCGTTTCACTTTCATGATGATTGGTTTTTTCAAGTCTTCCATCCTGCCTTTGAGAGAAACTGCATTCATCCCAAAGAAATATATTGTTGATTTTTTCTAAATCTATTTAGCTGAAATATTCAGCAATTTCTCGGTTATTTTTTCTATGTAAATATCTTAGAAAGATACAGTTACTATGATGCTTTTTGTCAAAAAGTACACTCAATATGACATCAAAAAATACTAGCACTCGTCTTCTTTTGGCTTTGTGGGATTTGGGAGGAACGCAGCAGGAAGTTAAGAAGGGTCAACTCACTAAGCGAATTGTAGCCAAAAGCCAGAAGGTGGCAGATTATCAGGGCATATTCGAGGAATTACAGAAGCAGGGTGCGATCGCAATTTCCAAAAAGGGATATTCTCTGATATCTCCCAAGGGTTTAGAGGTATTGGGCGAGGGTTTGAAAAGTGGCGATTTTAAGTTTGAAGAGACAACTGTTAGCACTTGGGTGGCGAATGCATTGGTGAAGTGGATTAGTCAGATAGATGTTGCGGTAGTTGGTGCAGATGTACCAGTTAATGGGAAGAGTGCGTTAGCCGAGCTTTCTATTCGCGTAGCGTCTCGAAGAGAAGGAATCGCATCTTACGACGAGTTTAAATCTGTGGCGTTGGAAGTCTACGACAAGCTGAACCAAAACTATAACCTAGATGATCTTGTGCCAATTTATCGTATCAGGAGAGAAATAGGCGATCGGGTTAGTCGTGAAGATTTCAACACATGGCTGCTAGAAATTCAGGAGAAGGACATTTTGCAACTTCAGGGTGGAAGCATAGAAGATAGTGCCCCCGACAAGATTGAAGATTCTATTACTACTAAAGTCAGTGGATTGCGCTGTTATGCTAAACGCCTCAATTTTTAAACTAAGTTACTCGGTTTTTTCCCCTTTTATTTTTTAGTAATTATTTTCAGAAGATGCACAATCATGATTAATTCTTTCTCTTCATACTCAGACATCAACAAAGCTATTACAAGTCATAACCCATTTGATAGATCACTAGTAGTCAGAAATTATGATATCTGGAACCAAACTTTTCCTGATGTTCCTTCCATAAATGCTCATGCATCAGATGCTGTTTATCAGGCAATAGAGCAAATCAGCACAGGAAAACGTTCAGTTATTGGTATAACTATTAAAGCTGAAAAAGGACTGGGTAAAAGTCACTTAATGAGTCGGATTCGTCACCATATTCAGGATGAAGGTGATAGTTTTTTTGTCTATATGAGCGAAGTTGATTATGGTGACTTAAACAAAATACATTCTAAATTTCTAAACACATTGACATCTAGTCTAAAACAAGCTGGTAATCAAAGTGTAATGCAATGGCAAGAGATCGCAACTACTTTAGTCAATGAGGTATATAAGTCAAGCTACACTCCTCAAGAGTTAATGAAGCGATTTCCTGGCGTTTTAGCTCAACATCCCAAGATAGTTGATGCCTTGACTGCTAAAGTACTGAAACTTAAGTCAAATATTGAAAATCCTTATTTGATTCAGGCTATCCTATGGACACTTTCTTTAGATAAAGTTTCATTTGCAACTAATTGGCTTGCTGGCAGAGATTTAGCACAGTCACAAGCGGACTCTATGGGATTACCAAATACTAGCCAAGACGATAAAGAAGCTGAAGCATTCCAAACAGTATGCCAAATTTTAGACTTAATTGGTGATTACAGGACAATAGTCATCTGCTTTGATGAGTTAGAAAGCCTCAATTGTAATGAACAGGGTTTTACAAGAGCACAGGTTATTGCTCTGTTTGCAAAAGATATATACAGCAGAATTAAACGTGGGGTATTAATTCTAGCTATGTTCGATGAAACTTGGACGCAACAAGTTAAAGTTGTACCACAAGCAGATTCAGTTATTGATAGAATTGGTGAAAAGAAATTTGATTTAAGGCATCTTAATAGTGATGATGTAGTAACTCTTGTTTCACACTGGCTGAAAGATTTTTATGATACGAATAACTTAACTCCGCCTCATCCTGTTTATCCTTTTGATGAAAATAATTTACGAGAGCTTGGTAAAGAAAAACCAATAATTAGAAAGGTTTTACAGTGGTGTACAAATAATTGGAGTTTACCCGGTATTTTAAGACCACCAGTAGATCCAGCTCCACTACATAAAATTGAACAAGCTTTTAATAAAGAACTTGCAGCACTTGATAACACAATAGAAAATTACTTTGAAGACAGTAATACCATAGCTGATGCTATAAGTTTTTGTTTATTAACTCTGAAAGGCGCAACTGTAGAGAGAGTAAAAATTGATGAGGTTGAGGAAGTTATAGTCAAAAGTGTAGACAAAGGCTACCTCAACTTTAGAATTATTGGTAAGGAAGACGGAAGAGTTGTCAAAATAGTAGTAGCAGTTGTGCAAGAATCTAGCAATAAATTTGTAAGTGCTGCATTGAAAAGGTTAATAGATTATAAAAAATTTGATATGACTCGTGGCTGCTTAGTTCGTGCTAAAGATGTGAAACCTAATACGAAAGGAAAAGAACATTTAGATGAACTACTTTCTAAAAATTTAGGAGGAGAATTTGTAAAGCTTAATATTGAGGATATTAAGCCTCTTTTAGCTATTTTATTTGTTAAACAAGCTTGCAAAGATTATGAAATTAGTGAAGAGGAAATTTCTCAGTTTATAGTTAAACACAAAATTGCAGTTGATAACTACTTAATACGTGAAATTCTAAGCGATCCATCTGGTCAAATTCCCAGTGGCTTAATAAATGAGGAATGTGTTGCTGAAACTCAGCCTATACAAAATCAAAATGTAACCAAACAACTAGATGATATGCTTGATAATTTAATGATTAAACTTGGTTTATGAGTAATCTAATTTTGCTCAATACTGCCTTATGTCTACCTTCTCCCGATGTTGAAGGTTTGCTACAGGGTCGAATAATTATAGCTCTACCCCGGACATTTATTCATCCGGGGCGTTCCTTTGCTCTCTATCCGTCTGAAAACTCAACCAATGTGTTACCCAATGAAGAATACTACAAGTCAAATTTATTGACGGTTACACAGAAAAGTATTACTCAAATAAGTTCGGAAACAGTTTGTATTCAATCTTGGGGTAAGTGTGAACTGTGCCAAATCGTAAATAACTCAGAATCGTTAAAAGCTTTGTCACAATTAAATATTTGGACAACAAAAGGATTACAAGAGATTTTGCTGCAAAGGAAGCATATCTTTCTTGCTTATTTGCGTGTCTATTTGTTGTCTGAGCCAATTGAAATAGCTGTGAATCCACAAAGCCAGTTTATAGGTTTACCTGATCCGTTGAAGGTATCTGTTGATTTACCAGTATTGAACGATCGCACCTTCGCCCAACGCAAACGCCAATTAGAAAAGCTAGAACCCCTGCTACATCCTGAACTAGAAGAATTGCAGAGTGCGATCGCATCCCTAACCATTAGCCAACCAGCAGCTAAACAATTAGACGACGATATCAAACTATTTTTAGGTTGGAGTAGCGCTCATTCTAATCAAAGATTTGATTCAGATTTAGTTTGGATTAAGAAGATTGCTGATGTAGGCAATTCTAGTGATGGTAATGAATTTGAGAGGCTAGTTCGTAGAAGTTTGATAAAACTAGGATTTTCTTGTTCTAACACTAATCCTAAAGCAAACCTAGACCCTGACAAATTAGGAGGCGCTGGAGGAGTAGATTTTTATTGTGAGTATCCTTATCCAGTAGTAGGAGAATGTAAAGCTACCAAAAGTGAAAATGTTCCCAGTAAAACACCGGGACAACTAATACAACTAGGTAAAAATCATCTTCAAGAAAAATATGATAGTTGTCTCAAGATAATTGTGGCTGCTGGTGAATTAACTTCTGATGCTCTTTTAACTACTAAAAATAATCAAATGAGTGTAATTCGTCCTGAAACATTACAAAAGTTAGTTGAACTGCAAGTACACTACAAAAATTCTATCAATTTGTTAGAACTAAAAGAGTGTTTGCAACAACCTCCCTTTGGTTTAGCTGAAGATAAAATTAATACTTATATTTATAAAGTTGAACAATCTATAAAGTTGCGATCGCACATTACCCAGCTTGTCAAAAACTATTTAGAAAATTCAGGTATAGAATCTGCTGGTGTTGAAGCTCTACATGGTGCGTATTTCGGCTCACATCCGCCACAGCGAATACAAACACCAGAAATGCACGAAATTCTGATTGAGCTTTCCTCACCTTTAACAGGCTATTTAGGACGAATTAAAGGTAGTGATTGGAAGAGCGATCGCTTTTACTTTCTCCGCAATTTACCTATTAACTAAAGATAGTGAAATAAGTTTATTTTTTACCTATGCTTTATCTGTGTATTTGCTGTTCATTTAAAAATAACTGCGATCGCAGTTATCCTAAAGTTAATATACCAGCCTGATAATTCACCACCAACGGCAGAATTTTTAGCCATTCTGAGCCTAACAATACTTCCGTAATTTCATTGCCCACATAAACGTTAATTTCATACTCTTCTTCGTTTAATATCACCTTGCCTAAATAAATATCAAATCTTGATTCTCCCTTAGCAGTTCGTAGAGATTCCTCACCAATATAAAACCAGTCTAGACCCTCTAAATCTTGTTTATTAATAGCGAGAAAGCCTGTAAAACCAGTATCCAACATAGCATCTACAGACAAATCTAATCCGTCAGATGTAATCAAATCAATTTCAAAAAATAGTTGCCCATTATCTCCAAAGTCCCCCTGAATCATATTGTGCCAGTTGTTCCCGTTTCATTTAAACAGAATACACAATGTCTACTATTTGAGTATTTTTCAAGGGATTTTTTATGAGCTTGCATTTTATCCACATCAATTAAGTAATCACCACTATTTGGCTCTACTGCAATATACCAGCCGTAGTGTTCCTTAATCAAATCGGGACGTACACGCTCAAAAATTTCCCGACAGCGATGATAAAATGCCTCATCTTCAGCTTTGCGTCTAGCAAGTTCTTCGGGTGGTAAAATTCGTTCTGGAAAGATTCTGCCTCGACGTGCAGGTTGTTTTGCAGTTGATTCAGCCATAGTAATTAGCCCTATTTGTTAATGCTGTCTTAACTTTATTTTACAGAAATATAAAGGCGAGTACAATCTATCTCTTTTCTTCTCTCTGCCTTCTCTGCGTATTGGCGGTTCGTTTAAAAATAACTGAAGTGCGATCGCATTTATCTTAAAGTTGAGATACAAACCTAATAATTCACTAACCCCATTTTTTAGTGCTGCCTTAACTTTAGTTAATAGGAAGATACAGGCGAGCGCTGGGACTTTCTATGTAATTTTATTATTTAGATGGCTATAAAAAAAACCTCAATTAACCTCTTACCTTCTCTACAATACGCTATACTTAGCTTTCTTCTCCGTAGAAATATGCAGTTTTTTTCAAAATAACTAAACTACAGATTGCTTTACAATTAATTACTTCATGAATAATTAATACTATTTATTGACTTAATTTTATTTTATGAGAAGCAATAAAAATCTTAGTTGCAACCCACCACAAGGCATCGCAATCTTTCATCTTTTTCTCAGTAACTATTATTTATAGTTACAAACTTTACAAAAATTTTATACTTAACTACTGTGTAACTTCATTTACATGAGATAAAAATTTAGTACTGTCGAAGAAACACATTATACTTACTACACTGGTGTTCATTAATCATAAACCTCTACCAAGTTTACAACTTAGGCAAGATGACCCATGTATTATCAAATTTGGAATTTCTTTCTTAAAGAAGATAAATACATTTATTGGAAAGAAAAAATAAAATTTAACAAAAACTTTGACAAAGTGACATGGCAAAAGATTATTGATTTCTTGTCACTAGTAGAGCAAACTTTCCAGTTGAAAAGTCAACTAGCAGAAACAGATAGCCTTGAGCCGTTTCTCAAGTTAGCAAGAGAAAACGGTTATAATTTGACCGCAGAAGAACTTGCCTGGTTTCTAGTTACGAGAAGACAGATTTGGGATCTTTTCGATATTGCCCAAAAAACGCCATCTCTCAAAGAAGAATTACTAATAGCTAAAGAGCCACAACAGTTCATCGACATCGCTGCCGAAAATGGCTATTACTTTTCTATAGATGAGTTAGCATGGCTATTAATTGACATCAAATCATCATCAGATTTAGTATCTATTAACAACAGCGTTGGAGAAATTCTCACAGTATCAAGCTACGGCAGAATTGAAACAGGATACTGGATTTGGCTAGCAGAACATTGGGGAATCGTGCCACCATTTTGTCATCGGGATAAACCCAGCACTTTCTTATGTCAAAATCTCAACAATCCTTTTTTACCCGATCGCTGTTTTTTACCCAAGAGTTACTTTAATCAACGCCTGATGGCAATTCATAATTAAAATAATTCGTAATTAGGCAAAGGAAGAGAAGAAAGCAACATTTAGACGAACGATATTGAGCGATCAAACTTAATTACGAATTACGAATTACGAATTACGAATTACGAATTATACAGTGAAGCATCCTAGACAGAAGATATATCTTCTATTTAGGATGCTTCACAATAAAAAATTGTTGTTGAGACAACAATTTTGGACAAAATCTAAGATTTAGATTAGAGCTATCAGCTAGCAGAAACGGTCAAACTACCGGGTTTCTGAAGATTGCCTTGTAAAACTACACCCCGCTGATTGGCATGGATGTGACGCAAAATCTTGTAAATTGCCTCAACTTGTTCTGATGCGCCTGCCTTCTCGGCAAGTTCGTCAAGAGAAAGGGGAGTTTTTTCTTTTTGTAGAACTGCTACGACTCGTGTTTGCAAATCGAGAATGGAGGCAGCAGCTTTTTTGCCAGCTTCTACGCCAGGTTGATGGTAGGCATTGATGTTGACTAAGCTAGCGTATAAACCAACAGCACGTTCATACAAAGCAATTAATGCCCCTACAATTCGAGGATTAACTTGGGGAATCGTGACTGTAATGGAATCGCGGTGATTTTCATAAAGCGCTTGTCGGGTTCCTTGGAGAAAACCGGAAAGATAATCGCCTGATGTAACTCCTGGATCTATTTCAGTGGATGGGCCTTGACGATCTTCCAACACTTCGATGAAGGTAGCAAAGAAATTCGCTACACCCTCGCGTAACTGCTGGACATAAGCGTGTTGATCTGTTGAGCCTTTGTTGCCATAAACGGCGATACCTTGATGGACAACGTTGCCGTCTAAGTCTTTTTCCTTACCCAAGGATTCCATCACCAGCTGTTGCAAATAGCGACTGAATAAAAATAAGCTGTCCTTGTAAGGTAGAACAACCATATCTTTTTCGCCCTTTCCATTGCCTGCAAAGTACCAAGACAAAGCAAGCAAAGCTGCTGGGTTATTTTTTACATCTGGGACGCGGGTAGCGTCATCCATCTCTTTGGCGCCATCTAGCATAGCGCGAACATCAATCCCCTGTAATGCTGCTGGTACTAGCCCCACAGCAGACATTTCTGAGGTGCGTCCTCCTACCCAGTCATACATCGGAAATCTCGCCAGCCAACCTTCATCTTTGGCTAGCTTATCGAGGTTGCTATCAACGCTGGTAATTGCTACCGCATATTGGGCAAACTCCAAATTGTGTCCGGCATAAGCTTTTTTAACTTCAATCATGCCGTTGCGCGGTTCCGGTGTTCCCCCAGATTTGGAGATCACCAAAACCAAAGTGCTGGCGAGGCTATTTCGTAGATGATTGAGAACGCGATCGATACCTGCGGGATCGTTGTTATCGATAAAGTGAAGTTTCAGCGGCGGGAAATCAGGAGCGAGAGCTTCCGCAACGAATTGGGGGCCAAGAGCGGAACCACCAATGCCAATGGAGATAATATCCGTGAATCGGCTGGCTCTGGGAGGATGGATAGCACCTGTTTGGACTTTTTCCGCAAAAGCTTCGATTTGTTCTAGGGTTTGAACTATTTCTTGTGTAAGTTCTGGAGCTGGCGCTAAATCAGGATTTCGCAGCCAGTAGTGTCCAACCATGCGGTTCTCATCGGGATTTGCGATCGCACCCTTCTCTAGTTGAGCCATATCCGCAAACGCCTTGTCAAACTTCGGCTGCA
This sequence comes from Nostoc sp. DedQUE05, assembly GCF_034530955.1. Lineage (NCBI taxonomy): Bacteria > Bacillati > Cyanobacteriota > Cyanophyceae > Nostocales > Nostocaceae > Nostoc > Nostoc sp. DedQUE05. The sequence continues at coordinate 9,366 of NZ_JAVRCB010000059.1, forward strand.
ACGATTCCACAAAGGCATCATCGAACCGTATCCGACTCACGTCTAAGTACAGTCCCAATCCCTCGTGGAAATATAACCAGTTTTGGTATCGTTGCCAAAGTGCCCTAGCATCCATAGGGAAATCTCAAATAAAGTGTTTTTCAAAAACCAGTTTAATGTAAGGTTATAGCGATCCCTGCCTAGCCTTATACAGTTTACAGTTTTCAGTGTTCCTTTGACCGTGCCAATTTTAGATTTTAAATTTTAGATACTTCGACTCCGCTCAGTACAAGTTTTAGATTAAAAATTATTTCGGTTGATGCCCCGCACTTCTTTACCAGACGCTACCGCGAACGTGCCAAGAAAGCGAACGTAGGTGGAACAAATCCAAAATCCGCAATTCCAAAATCCAAAATTGATTGACTCTTGACTTTAAACATCTGGCATAGGGATGACACGCAGAAATTTCACAATTTCACCCCTAATTTCTATACCAATCAGATAATTGTCTAGGGTGAAGCGGTGAAAAATGCCTTCACTATCAAGCTGTCGCAGTTCTTTTAGATCGCTCAACTGCCACTTTTGGGCTAATTCAATAAAAACAAAATCATGTACCCGCTCGTAGGCGGCAGGTTCTAAATTCTTCAGGTCTAGCAAAAAAGACCTGGCATAGCGCATTTCCAGACTCACTGGGCGTTACCTTCACCAAAACTTGAGGGGCCACTGGCACTAGTACCGCTTTGCGTAATTCGTAATTCGTAATTCGTAAGTCGTAATTCGTAATTACTATTGCGTAAGGGTTTTAGACATTTCAAATGGGTGGCTTATTTACGCCAAACTTATGCTATCAAAAGCGCTGCTGAATCAGAAAAACATCAACAGTCTGATCGCTTCTTCATGGGTTAAGATATCCCACGGTTGCTGCGATCGCTTGACTTTTTGTATCGCTTTGAGCATATAAAAGTCATAATGTAAAGCTTCGAGAACATTCCAAATGTCTTGCAAATCGTCATCGCCTAATTGCTCAATTAAGTGATGCATTCTAAGTCGCAGCAAATTCATACGTCAATTATTCCCTACCACCAAACACCAACAATAAATAGTATTCCCATAAAATTAGCTACGCTCAAGCTACGCTAAAATTTATTCGCCCGACGAGGGGGGCAGAGGGGCAGGGGAGCAGGGGAGATGAGGGGACAAGGAGATAAACAAAACTCTTAACTCCTAACTCAGCACTCAGCACTCCTAACGCCCAATGCCCAATGCCCAATTCCCAATTCCCAAATAATTTAATATGGTTGACTATCTCATTTTCTTAGCAATTTCTACGGCGCTTTTTGCTCTATTCGCACTAGGACTGAATTTACAGTGGGGCTTTACGGGATTAATTAACTTTGGTCATATTGCTTTCATGACTCTGGGAGCATATACAACGGTATTGTTAAGCTTAAAGGGCGTACCCTTACTTGTATCAGCACTGGTTGGGGCAATTGTCGCTGCTTTGTTGGGTTTGATAATTGGTTTTGTAACTCTCCGCTTACGAGAAGATTATCTAGGAATTGTCACCATTGGTACGGGCGAATTAATTCGTTTGGTGGTAAATAATCAGGAATTACCTGTGGGTGACACTTGGGTTTCTGGGGCGTTTGGTGTGCAAAGTTATCCCATACCCCTATCCACAGAACCAAGTTTGTTTGTCAGATTAATAATGATTGGGCTTTTAACGCTACTGGCTGCTGTCACTTTCTTTACTTTGTGGCAATGGATTCGCACCACTCAAATATCTCGAACTACTGATTTGGGCAAAAGGACGACTAGCAAGCAAGAATTTGCATCACGCTTGGGTGTGGGAATTGTGTTAGCACTTTTGGCGGCAGCGATTTATATTTCTGGGGTAATCGGATTGTATAACTACAACCCAAAAGCAGGTTTAATGCTGGTGTTGCTTTTGGTTTTAGCATTTGTATACTGGCGCTTAGAAATTTTGGTGCGATCGCCTTGGGGTAGAATTCTCAAAGCTATCCGCGAAGATGAAGAAATTCCCAAAGCGCTGGGAAAAAATGTCTTTTGGTATAAATTACAATCTCTCATGTTAGGCGGTGCGATCGCGGGTATCGCTGGTGCTTTCTTCGCTTGGCAACTGGGAGCCATTTACCCTGATAATTTTCAACCGCAGATCACCTTTGACACTTGGATTATGGTGATTTTAGGCGGTTCTGGGAATAATGTGGGCACAATCTTAGGTGCGGTAATTTTCTTTGCTTACGATGCACTAACGCGGGAAGTCTTACCCCGAATCGTTACCCTTGATGAAGCGCGTTTGGGTGCATTTCGGATCATGGTAATCGGACTAATTTTGATGGTACTGATGATTTGGCGTCCTCAAGGTATCTTAGGGAAAAAAGAGGAACTCACCCTTGGTAAATAACTATTCATCCCCACTTCCCCTTTTGGCAGCCACTGGACTTTCTAAAAGCTTTGGTGGTGTCAAAGCAGTTAATGAGGCCAGAATCGAAGTTGCTAAAGGCAGCATTACGGGCTTGATTGGCCCCAATGGTGCTGGCAAAACTACTTTATTTAACTTACTCTCAAACTTCATCCGCCCAGATAAGGGACGAGTGATTTTTGACGGCGAACCGATTCACAATTTGCAACCATATCAAATCGCGCAGCAGGGAGTAATCCGCACCTTTCAGGTTGCACGGACTCTCTCGCGGTTATCGGTGTTAGAAAATATGCTGCTGGCGGCGCAAAAACAAACGGGTGAAAATTTTTGGCAGGTGCAGTTGCAACCGCACATCGTCGCTAAGGAAGAAAAGCAATTGCAAGAGCGGGCAATGTTCCTGTTAGAGTCAGTAGGCTTGGCCAAAAAAGCACACGATTACGCAGGTGGCTTGTCTGGTGGACAACGCAAGCTGCTAGAAATGGGGCGAGCGCTGATGACTAATCCCAAGTTGATTTTGTTGGATGAACCGGCGGCTGGGGTGAATCCGAAACTGATTGATGATATTTGCGATCGCATTATCACTTGGAATCGTCAAGATGGCATGACCTTTTTGATTATCGAACACAATATGGATGTGGTTATGTCCTTGTGCGATCGTGTTTGGGTACTTGCCGAAGGGCAAAATTTAGCTGACGGTACGCCAGCAGAAATTCAAACTAATCCCAAAGTTTTAGAAGCTTATTTGGGAAAATAGAGTGTGATTGACTTTCTGTTTATGCAATGTATTTAGCGATCGGACTTTGGACAAATAAAAGTACATAAATACTGTGACTTGTCCAAAGTTAAAGTGAACACTATTAATGGTGTTTAGATTAGAGTAATCGCTAAACAATTTCAAGTTAATTTTTTTGACTGAATCAGCATTCGGGGTGAATCAGAGCTTTATTTTTTAATCTTCGTTATTTTCTGCAAAATTTACTTGCTCATAAAGGTCGCGCAATTCAATTTGAAAATCAACCGTTTGCAGTGATAAAATTGCAGATTCATGTTCAAGTTCAGTGAATGACCATTGACTTTCCGCAGTTTTTACATATTGCATCACATGATACTGATATTGGTCAATTAAAATATATTCCTTGAATTCGGGAATAGAGCGATAATAAAGAAACTTATCGCCTTGGTCATAATTTTTAGTCGATTTAGATAAAACTTCAGCAATTAACATCGGGTTCATAACCGTTGTTGTGCTGGTTCCTGTATAAATAGGTTGTCCCTCAATCACCATCACATCAGGATATGTATGTTGACGATAACGGGGTATCCATAAACGCACATCACCAATATAAACATCATAATTTTTACGCCTTAAAGTAATTTTTAAGGATGCAGCTAAATTTAAAGCAATTTTATTATGATTTGTAGTGCCGCCTGTCATCGGTACAATTTCTCCATCACGGTATTCGCTTTTATATTCTGCTTTTTCTTCAAGTTCTAAATACTCTTCAGGTGTATAAGAAAACTTTTGTGTTTCTAACTGCATAAAAATACAACCTATGATTGTGCGGTTTGCTCATCTCTCATATCTATGTTGTACGCCAATAAATCCCATTCTCTCGCTGCATTAACTTGCAAGCAATGAACTCCCGTCGCAGGGTGGCGCAGTCAGGATGGTAGCGTTTAAGAATGTCATTTACCATGCGTTCAGGGTAGTTGACTCCTATATCAAACTGGTTTGCTAACCACTTGAGAATTACTAGACGCTTTTTGCGACTAGCGGGGATTTCCTTAAGGTATCCACCGTCGAAATAGTTTTTCAACACTTTGCTTTCCCAAGCTTCAGTATCCACATCCTCTATCAAGGATGCTATTTTTTCAGGTGTGAAAATTTCCTTGCTAATGCTTTGCAAAGCCTCACTATCCAATTGATATAGACGGCTATTACCTTCAGGACGCATTGTCACCAAATTTAGCTCTTTAAGTTTCGCTAAATGATGAGATACCGTCGGTTCCTTCAGTTGCAGTAGCGCCGCCAATTCTTCAACGCTGCACTCCTGATTTGCCAGGATACCTACAATCTTCAATCGGCTATCATCCGCTAATGCCTTGAAAAAGCGGAGTAAGATGTTAAATTGCTCTGGTTGCATAACTTACTTCTAATTAGACATCTATCTAATTAGAAGTATATCTAATTGAAAAGCTCAAATCCCCAACTTCTCACAGAAGCCGAGGATTTTGTTGTTAAATTTAACTAAATTGTTCCTCTGCATCCAGGTTGAACAGCATTTGCAGAGTTTGCATACAGCGCCGTCTAGCTTCAACATCTTGCTGCGATCGCAATTGCACCATCGGGTCATGTAAAATTTTATTGACAATTCCCCGTGTTAATGCCTCTATTATTTCTTGATGTTTGTCAGCGAATTCCGAACCCAATCTCGACAAAGCTTTTTCTAACTCTTGTTCGCGGATGGTTTCGACTTTATTTCGCAGACAGCTAATAGTAGTAACAGTTTCCAAACTGCGCCACCAAATATCAAAGGCTTCCACTTCTTCCTCTAAAAGTCGCTCGGCTTCCTGTGCAATCTTCCGACGGCTTTCGTAGTTTTGCGCTACTACTGCCTTCAAATCATCCACATTAAAAGCCTGCACATTTTCCAGTTCATTTACATCCGCATGGACATTACGCGGCACAGAAATATCAAATAACATTAAAGAGCGCTGAACTTCTAAAACCATTTCCAATTTGGCACGGTCAAGTATTGGCTCTGTTGCTGAAGTGCTTGTAAACACCAAATCACTTTCGGCAATTACGCTCATCATTTCCGATAGCGGATGAATTTTGATTGGTTGTTGAGGGAACAGCTTTGCTAATTCTTGGGCGCGATCGCGAGAGCGATTTACAATACTAATTTCCACAGCACCTTTAGAAATTAGGTGTTGCACCAGCAGCCGCGACATTTTACCAGCGCCCAGAATTACCACTCGGCAAGCTGCTAAATTTGCCACTTTTATCTGTGCTAACTCTACAGCTGCCGAACTAATAGAGACAGCGCCAGTACCAATACTCGTTTCAGTCCGAACCCGCTTCCCAGCTGTCAGCGCTTGTTTAAATAATCGATTCAAAATGGTTTTTATACCACTATATTGTTGTCCCAGTTTGTGAGTAGTCTTCACCTGAGCCAGAATTTGACCTTCTCCGAGTACCAGACTATCTAAACCACCTGCTACCCGCATAACATGCATCACTGCATCATCATGTAGCAGCATAAACAAGTGTTGTCGTAGAGAAAGCACGGGTAATTTACTGTATTCCGCAAGAAACTGCGTTACTTCCCGAATACCTTGGTCTGCTTCACTCGTAACAATGTAAATTTCCAGGCGGTTACAAGTGCTGAGAATTGCAACTTCGTCAATATGGGGATAGCTGGCCAGTTGAGCGATCGCACTTTCAATTTGTGGTTCTGGAATGCTCAGTTTTTCCCGGACTTCTACTGGGGCTGTTTTATGGCTTAACCCCACCACTGCTATATTCATTTGCTAAATCGTAGTTACTAGTTGGTAGTTGAGAATAGGGCATTGAGTGAGAATAGGGAACGGGGAATTTTTGTTTATTGGTTGATAATTTTTCCAACTAATAAACAATAACTAATCACTAAATACTAACTACTAACTAGTGTAACGATGAAGCATTTGGTTGACTATTTTTCCATTTTATAGAAAGATTTATTTCCTAATGCTTCACCTCTACTTTTACCATTCCCCATTCCCTAAAAATTAGTTCAGTTGGAGAGTCTTGGGTTTACCAAACATGTGAATTGTATCAACAAATCGAGCCGTATTCGATTGGTTGGAAATTACCAAGCTTTGAGTTCTTGCTCCACCGCTGAAGAAACGTACACCTTCCATGAGATTACCACTGGTAATGCCGCAAGCAGCGAACAGAACAGTTTTACCAGATGCCAGTTCATGAGCATCATAGACCTTATCGGGGTCATTGATATTCATAGACTTTAAGCGATCGATGTTGGCTTCTCTGCTTTCTCCAATCAGACCTGTTTTTACTACTGCTGGATCGTAGATCAGTTGACCTTGGAAGTGTCCACCCAAAGCACGCATTGCTGCTGCCGAGATTACACCTTCAGGAGCCGCACCGATACCCATCAACGCGTGGATATTAGTTCCAGCAAAGCCACAGCTAATGGCTGCACCCACATCACCATCTGAAATTAGAGCGACTCTTGCTCCAGCCTCACGGATTTCTTTAATTAAATCGTTGTGGCGTTCGCGCTTCATGACCACAACTACGAGTTCTTCAATCGAGCGCTCTAGACACTCAGAGAGAATCTTCAGGTTTTCTGTGGCTGACTTGTTGATGTCTACCTTGCCCTTAGCTGCGGGAGGTGCTGCTAACTTTTTCATGTAAAAGTCAGGAGCAGCAAATAATCCACCCTTTTCAGAAATTGCCAAGACAGCCATCGAACCAGGTTGTCCATAAGCTACCAAGTTCGTACCTTCACAGGGGTCAACGGCGATATCAATTTCAACTAGTTCATCAGGGTTACAGAGAGCTTCGGCATTTGGTTGAGTACAAATACCAACTTCTTCCCCGATGTATAACATAGGCGCGTCGTCGCGTTCGCCTTCCCCAATCACAATGCGACCCCGCATATAGATTTTATTCATCCGCTCCCGCATAGCTTCCACAGCTACCTGGTCAGCAGTGTTTTTTTCGCCTTTACCCATCCACTTTGCGGATGCGATCGCCGCTTGCTCTACTACTTCAATAATCTCTAACCCAAGTGTATTTTCCACAGAGTCTGCCCTCTCAACTGCTTGAATTTCCGCCGCTTTATCTGGCCATTTCAGTTTTCAAGTCTACCAAAGGGCGGATACACGTGGAAGAAAGTTAAGTTTTACTGCTAACTGGTTACAAAAGTGCCAGTTAGCACATCTTTATTTTTTACTCTTAACTACTCCAGTATAAAGCGTGTTTAAAAGCAACTAAGTTAAGAACTTGCACAAATGGGTAGCAGTTTATGTATACAACATTGCTTTTCTTCAGTGTTTATCTTTAGGTATAAAATAATAAAGGAAAAAAGCTGGTGAATTCACTCAAAACCGAAAAACGAGGCGCAGAGTAAATAGCTTGTCAAATTAAGAGGTGAATCGTGTTTATCGACTACATCACACTCATGTTGATCAATATGGTAGCTGGGCTATTTCTACTGGCTGACTATGTGTATCGTGGTATAGATAGTTCTAATCAGAAACAGTGGATTCCAGGATTCGGAATTACAGGTGCGATCGCACTCACAACTGGTTTACACATGAGCTTCACCTGGCCAATAATGGGTAGCTTCAATATTGCCTTCGGTGAGACGAGTATTTTATTTGGAATCTTGTTTGTGGCGGCTGCGATCGCCCTGGCTCAAGGTTGGGATTTGTTGACAATCGCCATTTACGGCTTCTTTGCTGGTGCAGTTGCGATCGTAGTGGGTATCCGTATCATCAACTTGAATTTGACAAAGCAACCGCTTTTATCGGGAATCGGCTTTATTTTAACTGGATTAGGTGGTATTTTTGCAGCACCAACTCTCTACTGGAAAACCAATCGAACCTGGCGACTAATTGGCGTAGCAGTGCTGATAGTAGCCGCTCTAATTTGGGCATTGACTGGATATTTGTCTTACTGGAATCATTTAGAGGGTTTCCAAAAATGGGTTCCTGCGCCGATGCGGTAAGCAATACAAGCGGATTTTTTAATTCCCTTTTTAATCGCCACCCAGAGCGAGTTAAAGCTAAGTATAAGTAACTTTACACATAGCAAACTTGTTTTTACTACATTCGTGTTAAAATATTCCGTGTTAAAAAGGTGTAAATGTTTACTGAATATCTATAGCAGTCCTAAATCATTCGTGAAAATTAGATATCTCTTTTTTCTTTCTTTTCTTGGCATTCTTTTCTAACAAGACGCTTTGCGATGGTGTTGTTGGCTGTTCGTTTCCTAATCTATATTTTTCACAACTCATTTAGGATTGCTATATCAATCTTTTAAATTTGAAAGAACCTCCAAAACATTGAAATTGAGTGTCAAATAAAATCAATACAATGGATTTCTTTCAAGGTCTTAAAACAAAAATTGATTTCAACCCCCATATTAGAGAAGAATATGAAAAGCGAGTAGTCTCGAAAGATAGATTGCTTGATATTGGTGGAAGAAATAGCTATTCACTAAGTCGTAAGAAAATCGATTTATTAAATCAAAATCCCAATAATATAATTGTGTCTAGTGATATTATTGCTGAATATAAACCAGACCTTGTAGATGATATTTGTAATACTAAAATAGAACCTAATTCTTTTAGTGGTATCTATTGCAATGCCATATTAGAACATGTTGAAGAATATTGGAAAGCAATAGATAATATTTATAATATTTTGGAGGAAAAAGGAGAGGCATTTTTTTATGTCCCATTTTTTTGGAGTTTTCACGATCAAATGGACTATCACAGATTTACTTTTGCTGAAGTTGGAAGGATGTTGAAAAATTTTTCGGAGGTAAAAATATTTTCTCCTGGAGAAGGTCAGGGATTTGGTTTTGTATTTTGGTATATTATAACACTCAATTACATCAGAGTGTTTCCTAGATTGTTTAGATTTTTAAGTAAAACAACAAATTTTTTATTAAAAATTTGTCTATTTGTTTCTTACACCATTTTTAAAAATAAAATCAGAAATAAGTTTAATAATATTTCCTGGGAAGAATATTGTTTTTATTATACGTTTTTATATATAAATCATGGATTTTGTGCATGGGTGAAGAAATAAGCTAATTGTCATTCCAATTGCATCTACGTGTCTTTGCGTCCTCCGAATTTATGATGTCTCCACTAGCCTGCGCCAAAACCAAGGTTATTAGTACATCGTGGTCGAAGTTTGCCTATTTTGTAATAATAGGCTTAAGCCCATTGTTTGATTAATTGAAATTGAAATGGTAGGAAGATTTACCTGCTGCCAGAGATGGAAATTAATCATATTTTGTAATCAATTCTTTAGCCAATTGACAAAGGGTAACATCGAGTTGAATATTTAAAAACTTGCTAAAAGAATATGCTGGACTTTCTTAATCCCCTCTTAAATCGCCATCCAGAGCGAGTCAAAGCCAACGTCGAACTTTATACCTGGCAAACTTGTCCTTACTGCATTCGAGCCAAAATGCTGTTGTGGTGGAAAGGTGTAAATTTCACTGAATACAAAATCGACGGCGACGAAGCAGCCAGAGCGAAAATGGCAGAACGCGCCAACGGTCGCCGTACTGTACCACAAATTTTTATCAATAACCAGCACATTGGCGGCTGCGATGACCTCTATCAGTTAGACACACAAAGTCAACTCGATCCCCTTTTAGCCCAAGCCGCTATTTAGAAATCAAATTAGCCCCCAATGGCTGACTTGGTAAGGCTAAATTTAAGAATTTTGATTTGTTTTTAGCCCCAGACTTCTAGTCTGTGGGCTATATGCTTTTTATTTATTGTCGGACAGGCGAGATACTCATCCTAGAAAATGTGTGGAATTTTGAAGTTTTTATATTGATAAGAATATGTTAACTAAATACACAGAATATCTTATACATCAACAATGGATGAGTTATGCTTTAGAATTAGCAAAAACAGCAGGTGATGCGGGTGAAGTCCCTGTAGGTGCTGTTATCATTGATTCAACAGGCAAATTGCTAGCACAAGGAGAAAACAGAAAAGAGCGTGACAAAGACCCTACCGCTCATGCGGAAATTCTCGCTATCAAGACAGCGGCAACAACTTTACAAAATTGGCATCTTAATGAATGCACCCTTTATGTAACTCTCGAACCTTGCCCGATGTGTGCAGGTGCGATCGTCCAATCACGACTAGGACTACTGGTATATGGAGTAGACGATACAAAAACTGGCGCCATTCGTACAGTTATTAACATCCCTGATAGTGTTGCTTCTAATCACCGTCTCCAAGTAATCGGAGGCATTCTAGAGTCAGCTTGTCGTCAACAATTACAGACTTGGTTTGCTGCTAGGCGGCGTAAGGTAAACTAACGGACAGAGGTAAAACTGTCCATCTAGTACCAGACAAGTCACGCAAGAGAATCTACGGTGTAACTAATCAGACTTTTCGTTAAATTTTACCCGTCAATCAGCTGCATCCGTCATGATGGAATTTTACTCTTCATCCGATACCTGCCAGCACACACCAGCAAATCATCAGGTAGCTGGTACTACCTCAAGGGTTTCTCCTTGGTTAAGTCCTCTGGCATATTTATTAGGGCGTCACTGCCTATTACCATTATTCTTTGGACAAATTAGAATAACCGGACAAAAAAATATCCCCACAACTGGGCCTGTGATTCTCGCGCCTACCCATCGGGCGCGTTGGGATGCATTGCTTGTACCCTATGCTACCGCTTGTCTGAGAAAGCAAGACTTGCGATTTATGGTAACAGTTGACGAATGCCAAGGTTTGCAAGGCTGGTTTGTCCAACGTTTGGGGGGGTTTCCTGTAAATTCTAAGCATCCATCAATCCGCACGCTACGACATGGAGTAGAGCTACTTCAGCAGCAAAAAACCCTGGTAATCTTTCCAGAAGGCAACATTTTTCGTGATGGCCAAGTTCACCAGTTGAAACCGGGAATTGCTCGTCTTGCTTTGAGTGCTGAATCTAGTCATTCCGATCTGGGAGTGAAAATTATACCCATTGGAATTAACTACAGCCAACCTTATCCCAATTGGGGTACAGATGTGAGTATTGACATTGGCTCCCCAATTAAAGTCGCGGATTACATGAATGGCTGTATAAAACAAGATGCAAAAAACCTCACAACTGATTTAGCAAAGGCACTGCAACAATTGAGCCATCAAGAAACAAAAGTTACTAATCACGCATTTGCAGAAATTACTAATTCTTGATGTAGTCAAACCTTATAATCATTGACCGTGCATAATTAAGAAACTGCAAAATCCAATATTTGACACTAATTACTAACTGCTATATTCATCCTGAGTAAGTCACAAAAGATTAGTAGTATTTTGCAACCTTTGAGGATGTATATATAGATTACGCTCTATTAATAATATATTCAGCCAAATTGGCATTTTTTTGAGCCAATAGCTAATTAATTGTCTGCAAACTACTGAATTACTTGATGATAAATATTTTCACTATTTTGTAAGACAGTTAAATAAAAGTTGGGAAGCGCCGACTGAAGATATCACTATTTTGAACTAGTTTGGTCTGATGCCTACGGCGGGCTACGCCTACGCAAATACTTCAAGCAGTGAGTGCCTTGCGAAAATTATCATGCCAAATATCTCAGTTAACCTGAGATAATTATTGGGGAGGAAAGCCGGTAGTCAGACAGATGGTGATCCACTTCCTTGTAGGTATCGCTCATCACAGCGATATAAGTTTGTTGGTATACAGGGGTAATGGGAACTCTATTAAACTGATTTTTAGTCTAAATCAGAGATACTTAGGATGTAACTTTGCTTTGTCCAAGACCAAAACAGAGTTAAGATACCCGAAGTTTCCATAACTCTTTTATATAGTTGTCGCACTAATTGATCCCATGAACACTGCTGTCGCTGTTACCTTGATGCACCGTACTGTTTTATCAGTTATAGCAGTCCTTAGCCTGCTATCACCTGTGAATGCTCAGGTATCACAGTCACCAGGCACTACCAGCCAACCACAACTCATTGACCCCAACAATCCTAATAACCTCCGCCCTATAACCGAAAGTAACAGCCTTTTGAGCATTGCAGGTGGCGATCGCTTAGTAAAAGACGCAGAACAAGCCGTTTCTGCTCAAAACTACACCTTAGCTGCCAAGAAACTCCAAGAAGCACGTCAAGTTTATAATCAGCTATCTAATTTTTATCAAGAGTTAAATTCTAGCTTTTCGGGAATTGACAACAGAGTTTCTGATTCTCAGCGTCAAAAAGCTCTATTAACAGCCCAAAAGCGAGATGAAGCCACCTTTCAGCTAGCATTGGTACATCGGGCACAAAATCAGCCAGAATTAGCTGTACCATTGTTAATTCAAATAATTAAGAGTCAAAACCCGACGCGAGATTTAGGCAAGAAAGCCTATAAACAGTTGTTTGAGTTGGGTTTTGTTGATTCTCCCTATCCCAGAGAAGGTGGTAATTCATCCTCTTCATCCCCAAAAAAATAAATTATATCTTCCCTATCTCCCTAATCAGTCGCTTGGCAACGCCCCAGTGCTAGGATAGAGCTATCCGCCGTAGCCTTGACCAAACGTTCTCAAGAAGACACCTCAGAGGCGCGTTTATCTACAACCTTGCCAAAACCTGAAGTTAGCACAGGCATTTGCTCTATATCTGTTAATAATAGAAAAGTAAGTTTTTTCAGGAATTGCGATGATTAGTCCGCAACAGGTTGAGGAAATGATCAAGGCGGGACTGCCAGACGCACAGGTTCAGGTGCAAGACTTGACTGGTGGCGGCGACCACTATCAAGTGACAGTAGTTTCATCGCACTTTGCAGGTAAAGGACTAGTGCAACAGCACCAGTTAGTTTATGGTGCGTTGGGTCAAGCTATGTCAACTGAAGCGATTCATGCCTTGGCGGTGAAAACATACACTCCCGAAGCTTGGCAAGCAACAGCAAGTTCCTAAAGTTAGGAGTTAGAAGTTAGAAGTTAAGAGTTATGAATTATGAATTTTTAACTCCTCACTCTTCACTCCTCACTCCTCACTCTATTAATGCAACATAGGAAACATAATTACCATGACACCAGAACTCAAAGACAAAATTGATAGCTTGCTACAAGAAAACAAGATTTTAGTTTTCATGAAGGGAAACAAGTTAATGCCCCAATGTGGTTTCTCTAACAACGTTGTGCAGATTCTCAATACCTTGGGAGTTCCCTTTGAGACGGTTGACGTTCTATCAGACCCGGAAATTCGTCAAGGTATTAAAGAATACTCTAGCTGGCCGACAATTCCCCAAGTATATATTAATGGCGAATTCCTTGGCGGTTCTGATATCTTGATTGAACTGTACCAAAAAGGTGAATTGCAAGAAAAGGTAGAAGTAGCATTAGCTTCTTAAGCTCTTTTTACCCCAACTAAAGAGTATGTTGCTGAATTTGCGCTTTGCCATCAAGGCAATATACCGTTTTTTATATCCTTGACAGGAGATATACTATTTATTTCCCCTTTCAAGGATTTTTTAATCGGTTTCTGGCAAAAATACTCTTTGTTGGACTTGATTTTATTGCTAAACAACAATCCCCTCAGTCTAATTGGCAAAACCAATATAGGGCTGAGGGGATGCGTTCAATCAATACAATATCTCCAAAATTTCACACCACGACAACCCGTTGACCAATACAGATAATATGCTATAATCATCTGCGGTAATTAACGGTTACTATCAATGACCAGGTAAATAGTACTTAGTAGTAATCGGGTTGTGGCTGTGGTTGCGGCACTGCAAAGTTCGATCCATCGTACAAGAAGCGGCTGGCCTCCTCTTCTAGGCGATGAATCAGAAAAGGTTCAATGACGTTGCTATGTCGCAGTGCGGCTAGATATCCATCCAAATACATCCGCATATCATCCGTGCGATAACCGCGATTCCATAGCTCGATGAAGGCATCGGTGAGTCTTTGGTAATAGCGGATGGTTTGTGTGTCTTGGAGCATAACTGCTGTATTAATCTCTTTGGAATGAGAATTGTAAATGATTCACGCTAAAAAGTGAAGTGTAATTTCACTTTGTCATAAATTCAAAGTCAACACATCTACTTTGGGTATTACCCTTATAGCAGCTACAAGCTACTTTAATCCTATTCCAGAAAACATCGATTCTAGTTAGCTGCTTAAGTTATTTTTTTGATTTTCACAATCACAGCCCAATTGTATTGATGTTATATTCCTGGATGGGAGTACTAAGTTTTTGCGAAAAAATCCACTTTTGCCATCAGGTTTAATCAAGTTGAAAAGCTGTTGTAGTAGGGTTAGCTGGTTGGGTTATAGATATTTGCCACATTACACCCATCTCAAAGCAAAATGTTAAGTTAAAAGAACTTTTTATAAGTCTAACAATACTTTCGATAAATTTAATAAAAATTTAATAATATTTCTAATCGCCTATTGGCAAGGCATAAATTAAAGATATTGCGACTTATTTTATTAGTAAATGTAAAGTTAATCGCAATTGAAGTAACAAAGGCTACAAAACCTTAGAGATGGGCTTGTTACTTTGAAAGTCATCGACGCTAAGGGGTCTTGCCGCCGTGGGTTCGGTTTGTATAGAAATCATTGAGGGGAATCCCCATTTGAGGTCGTTGTTGGGTTGGCACTTGCAACAACTGGAATACCGCGTGCATCAAGCTGCCAGTATTTATCAAGCAAGGGAAGTATTTTTAAGCCATCAACCAACACTGGTAGTTTTAGATGCAGACCTGCCTGATGGTGATGGCATTGAGTTTTGTCGTTGGTTGCATCGTCAGCAGCAACCTCTAATTTTAATGCTATCTGCCCGTAATAGTGAAGCTGATATAGTCGCAGGTTTAAAGGCTGGTGCAGATGATTACCTGAGCAAACCTTTTGGGATGCAAGAGTTTTTGGCACGAGTAGAGGCATTGATTCGCCGGAAGCGCACACCTACTGCACCAGCTTATTTGGATTATGGCACTTTGCAAATCGATTTAGTTCAGCGCCGCGTCCGCTTCCAAGGGGAGTTTATTGACTTAACACCCCAGGAATTTAGTTTGCTGTACGTTTTAGCACAAGCTGGAGGAGTACCTCTAAGTAGATCGGAATTGCTGCGTCGTGCTTGGCCTGACGCTATCGATAACCCTCGTACCATTGATACTCACGTTTTATCCCTGCGGAAAAAGGTTGAACTCGATCCCCGGCAACCCAATTTGATTCAAACTATCCGCAATGTTGGATACCGTTTTAACATGGAAATTTTGAATACCAATATTTCACAGTCACAAACAACAAAGTTAGCTAGAGAGAGATTTAATAATCAACGTTCAACACTTACTAGTAGTCAAGTGTGAATGGGGCATTGGGCATTGGGCATTGAGCATTGAGTACTGGGGTGAGGGGGAGTAAGAAAACGATTCCTGATTCCTGTCTCATCCAAAATTTAAAATCCAAAATCGTCTTGAGTTGCTGCTTGAATCAGGCTTTTTCGTAATTCAATCCAGTCTATCTCTGAGGCTGTTTGATTTGCGAATAAATGACCTTGTTGTAGGTGTAATAACCGAGTGCAAAACATCTGGGCTAGTTCCAGTTGGTGATTTACCATCAGAATCGTGGTTTGATGAGTTTGACTCAACTGGGTTAAGATTTGCATTAGATGAGAAGCCGTAGCAGTATCGAGGGCAGAGGTTGGCTCATCTAATAGTAATATTTTAGGTTGGATGACTAAGGCACGAGCGATCGCTACTAGTTGTCGTTGTCCCGCAGAAAGTTGCACCTCTGTTCGCCCCAACCATTCACTGGGAATGTGTAGTTGGTCTGTCCAGTGATTTACTCGTTGCTCAATTGTCTGTTTGGGCAAACCACGCAAAACTAAAGGATAAGCCAAGGCTTGCCCAACTGTCATCCCCAACAGTTTTGATTCTTGCAATACAAGTACAAGCATCTGCCGTAGCTGGATGACGGGAATTTGGCGATATTCTTGATTTTCTAGATAGAGTTTACCATTCGTGGGTTCAATTAGGCGGTTGATGAGGCGTAATAACGAAGTTTTCCCAGCGCCTACTGGGCCTACAATGGCAATGCGATCGCCTTGGGATGCCTCAAAGGAAATATCCTGCAATATGGGGTATCCCTGCTGATTGCCGGGAAGTTGGGTTTTCAGCTTCGTAAACAGATTAACTTGCTCTAGCCTGAGTGTGGCTTTTGCTGTATTCAACGGGACTGAGGATTGCAGAGAAATAACCTAAGTTAATTGTGTACTAGTTAAGGCTGTAGCGATCGCCCAGCCATCGACTAATAGTAGCAGCAGAGTGAGTACTAGTAAAATCAGGTACATCCAGGGCTGCGCTAAAGGGCGAACATCTGTGGTGTCAATGCTCGTCTTTGCTTGGACAATTTGCACTAAACGGGCAAATCCAGCTACACGCATCGGTAGTAAATAAGCTTTCCCATCCTGGCTGAGAAAGTAATAAACTAGTCCTCCTTGCCCAGTACTGCGGGGTTTTAACTCTTTGACTTGTGACCAAGGTAAAGACCAGCCTTTACGAAAAAAGCTTGGCACCCAGGCGGGGTAAATAACCTGAATTCCTTCGTCATCTACCATTACTTGTTCAGTTAATACCGCGTACAAGGCAACAAAACCGATGCCAATCCCTATCCACAATAATTCTGGAGGTACGGATGCAGCTGTTACCTGCGATAAAAAAGGTAATGGGACTGTGAGTGCTATGTATAGACTCAGCAACGTTATCCGAATCAAAGGAGACAGACGAAAAATAGAAGTTGAGATATTGGCTGAGTTTGCTGTCACGGCTCAATTACAATGCTTTTCTTCATTGTAGGGTAGGTCTATGTCTTAGCTGGAGTGTTGCAAATAAGGTATGCCACTTTAATAATTCGTAATTCGTAATTCGTAATTCGTAATTTTTTAGGGTAAATACTTTTGTACTACAATCCAACCAGTCAGGGATACCCAGGCAAATCCTATAAATAGAATAATATTTACGCCGATGTGTAAGGGTCTAGCCCAAGGTCGTCTAACACTAATTTGGGTGGCACTGAAAGCAGACAGTAAAACTAGTGCTACCACTATTAATCCAGCGATTAGGTGTGACGAGTGACCTAAAGAACCAAAGTGCCCTAAAGTGCCAACAATGCCGATCGCTAGCAGTAGTAGCACTAAACTTACCATGCTGATGCCCATTGTATAGTGGAGCGATCGCATCCCTTTATTACCGCCCATAAATGGCGTAATAAAAGGAAATTGCTGCGAAGTTCTCGCCCGAAACATCCAAACGCCGGTGATTGCTAACATTAGATATGCTAACAGGGACAACCCCATAGACCAGGCGGCTATTTTCCACAACCAAAGAAATGAAGGCAGATTCATAAGAATGATTGTAAATGAGATGAGGGCAACAAGAGAGACAAGTAGAATAACCAATGCCCCATGCCCCATGCCCTATCCCCAATTCCCAATAAATAATAAACAAAAAGGGCTGCTAAATTAGCAACCCTTAAATTTAGATAAAATTGTTTTTTTTAATCAACCGAGGCTAAACCAACGATTTGTAAGGGTTTTGTACTATCTCCGATTTTTGTATTAATTTGCTGCACCATTAATTTGGTATTAATAGGGTCTTCTCCATCTGATGAGTCTGTATCAAACTCACTAGTACTGGGTTCTTCGAGCTTCAGGCGATCGCACGGAATCTTATCGGATAAAATTGCACTTGCCATCATCCCTGTATGAATCTCCACTTGAGCTTTTCGTGGAGCTTCAAACACTAAACGTTGTCCAGGGAAAACAACCCTTTCAAAATACCAGTTGGGAATATTGGAGATGCGAGCTACCTGTATTTTGCTCGTGGCATTGATGTAGCAGCAGAGAATTTTTCCTGATTGCTCAGGTGGTAGAGGATCTAATATTTGAGCCATAACTGCTGAGGAGCTTTACGCCACAATTTTACATTACACTAGCCAAGCCTAGCACCCACTGATCCCCAGTTGTTGTAACTGCGAATACCAACTGAGTCTTTGTAGATTATTTCTGTCTAAAGATATATTTTCAGTTATAAAAATTTTGTAATTATTCACACCTTTTTCGGAATTATATACTATAAATAAAAGTTTTTGAGATTTTTTGCTGGTATAAAAGCTTCAATTCTCTTAAAGCAGATTGTTAGGGAATTGACATAACAACGATCCCCTTGCTTTTAGCATAGCGAGGAAGTGAGTTTTGCTGCTTCATCTATCCCAGGATTAATCGGCTGGGATCATCGCTTAATGAATAAACTCAATGTTATGGTAAAGCTATATGAAAAAATGTCTTCATAAAGCTCTCTATAGATTCCATGTATGTTTTATGCACAGCAATTTTAGCGTTTTCCGCACTTGTTAACGGCAGGTGAGCGAGTATCAATAATCGGCTTAAATGTCAAGCCTGATTGTGATAAATAAAACCAAATAAAACAAGCACACACTTTAAAACTGAATGTTTTTCTCGCTTTCTCCACAGATTGGCAAGATGGAAGTTAATACACAGATGATGGAAAATCGAATTCTTTACGTTCGCCTTCCTTGTAACCCCATCTTTCCTATTGGGGTTGTCTACCTAAGCGATCATGTCCACAAGCAGTTCCCTAATATTGAACAGCGCATCTTTGATTTGGGAACAGTACCACCTTTAGATTACAGTTCGGCTCTGGATCGCTGTATTGATGAATTTAAACCGACACTACTAGTATTTTCTTGGCGGGATATTCAAATTTATGCCCCCGTTGGTGGACGTGGTGGCAACCCGCTGCAAAATGCTTTTGAATTTTACTACGCCAAGAATCCTCTATTGAAACTACGCGGCGGATTGGGCGGTTTGCGAATCTTCATCGCTTACTATGTAGAGTTGTGGCAAAACCAGAGCTTAATCAAACGCGGTTTGAAACGTGCCCAAAAATATAATTCTGATGCTCGTGTAGTTGTCGGTGGTGGTGCAGTCAGCGTATTTTACGAACAATTGGGTAAAAGCTTACCCCAAGGGACAATTATTTCTGTGGGTGAAGGCGAAACCCTGCTGGAAAAACTTTTAAGTGGCAGAGATTTTCGCGATGAACGTTGTTACGTTGCCGGAGAAACTCAACCACGTCAACGGCTAATTCACGAACAACCCACCCCAATAGAAAAGACAGCTTGTAACTACGATTATATCGAAAGCATCTGGCCAGAATTTAACTATTACCTGCAAGATCGAGACTTTTATATAGGTGTACAAACTAAGCGTGGTTGTCCTCACAACTGTTGTTATTGCGTCTACACTGTCGTTGAAGGCAAACAAGTACGCATCAACCCAGCAGATGAAGTAGTTGCTGAGATGCGCCAATTATACGATCGCGGCATTCGCAACTTCTGGTTTACTGATGCCCAATTCATCCCCGCGAAAAAATTTATCGCCGATGCTGTAGAACTATTGCAAAAAATCGTCGATTCTGGTATGACAGATATCCACTGGGCAGCATATATCAGAGCCGACAATTTGACACCCGAATTGTGTGAATTGATGGCGAAAACGGGGATGAACTATTTTGAAATCGGAATTACCAGTGGTTCTCAAGAACTTGTGCGGAAAATGCGGATGGGGTATAACTTGCGAACCGTCTTGCAAAACTGCCGCGACTTGAAAGCAGCTGGTTTTAATGATTTGGTTTCCGTCAACTACTCCTTTAATGTGATTGACGAACGTCCCGAAACCATCCGCCAAACCATCGCTTACCACCGCGAACTAGAACGGATTTTTGGTGCAGATAAAGTTGAACCTGCCATTTTCTTTATTGGACTACAACCCCATACCCATTTAGAAGAATACGCTTTCAAAGAAGGCATCCTCAAACCAGGGTACGATCCAATGAGTTTGATGCCGTGGACAGCCAAAAAACTTCTCTGGAATCCCGAACCCCTTGGTTCATTCTTTGGCGAAGTCTGCTTGCAAGCTTGGCAACAAAACCCCAACGACTTCGGGCGCGAAGTCATGAAAATCTTAGAAGAAAAGCTGGGTTGTGCTGACTTAGAAGCAGCACTGACAGCACCATTAGAGACAAAAGAAAAACAGTTAGCAGGTGTATCCTAGAAAACACTAAAATGTGAAGAAATTCAAAATTCTGAATTTCTCCCTCTATCTTCCTCAGTGCCTCTGCGGTTATTTTTATCAAATCCCATGTTAGAAGGTTCAATCCTACAACAGCTGGAAGCAGCTCATCGCCATACCACCAGGCCAATTCGATTCGGTGTTTACTACAAAAATACCCTAGTTGCCCTGTGCCACGCTCTAGAAGACCATATTTTAACCGACGACGGTACACCCTTAGTCATCACAGCCTTTCAACAGGGAAAATGGTATCTACAAGAAGCTGATCGATATGCAGACATCGCCCAGTGCAGCTGCCAAATTGCGATTATGGCTGCTGCTGAATCTGGCTTTGGAGAGCATCCCACCAGCGAGTTATCCAACGTAGACTTAGTGGCATTAGATTCAGGCGATCCAGTGGCGCAGGAGTGGCACTTAATTATTTTATCGCCTAAATACACAGCAATGGTAATTTGTCAAGAATTATCTGAGGCTGATTATGGCAGCGCTGGAGTACCGACATCAGACTTAGAGCGCAAATTCTATGGCTTGTGGACATTTGAGCCAGAGTTAGTGCAAGAAACAGCAGAAATAGCGATCGCTCACATCAAAAAATACAACCCAAAACTGGCAGAAAAACTTACAGGCGATAAACAGCAAATTGTACCGTCAATGGACAGATCCCAAAATTTAGGTGCAGTTGTCTCCCGTGTAGTAGATTACCTCCAGACTGGGCAAGATAATTTATCCATCCCTACAGCACTTCAGAAACAAACCCTAGATCGCAACTTGGTTTCTAACGAAATTCAAGCCTTTTTGCGAATGGCGCAACTAATGGATATGGCAGATGTCAACAATCCAATGGCAGCTGCGGAAATAGTAGTTCTTGCTGAAGCGATCGCCCAGCTTTTGGATCTTCCTGCATGGCAAATTAAAAGATTGCGCTTGGCGGCTTTGTTGCATCGCATAGATCCATTACAAAAAGCAGAAAGCGTTCTCAGTGATAGTATATCCACACGCTACCAAGAAGATGCCCCCAGTTGTCCCTTAACTTGTCCCTTAGTACCGGGGGCGCAAGTATTGCGAACCATGCCACGGCTGCGAGCAGTTGCCCAAATTATTACTCACCAAAGCGAGTGGTGGAATGGCACAGGGGAACCGGCAGGTTTAGCTGGAGATGAAATTCCCTTAGAATCGAGGATTTTGGCATTATTGGCAGATTTTCAGTGGCGAGTCAATGAGCGAAAATCGTCAAATCAAAGCCGGGAACAGATATTTACTCAAGCTTTAGATGAGTGCAGACAGCAACAATCTACGCGCTTTGACCCTAAACTTGTAGATACCCTAACTTTATTAGTTATGGGTTTACAACAGGGACTCGACTTACCCTTGATGACACCCAAATTCAGCGCCGGCATCTGGATACTTGATTCCCAATGGGATAGCCACAGCAAGATCAGTGAAGAGATTGGTAGTTACTTTACATGAATATTGAAGCCATTAAATTAGGAAAACTCAAACAACTTCCAGGGGCAAATTTAGAAGACGAGGAACTCTCCCGACTGGATTTAAGCCGGATTAATCTTGCTGGTGCTACCCTTGTCGGCACTAATTTCGCTGGTTCTAAGCTCGAAGGTGGACATTTGGAGGGGGCAAATTTGATGGGAGCCAACCTCCAAGCAACTGACTTGCGGGCGAACTTGATGGGAGCGAACCTGATGCAAGCAGATTTAACAGGCGCTGACTTGCGAGGTAGCAATTTGCGTGGTGCTAACTTGATGGGAGCTAGACTCAGTGATGTGTCATTGGTGGGTGCTTTCTTGAGTGGTGCAAATTTGATGAATGTCAACTTGCAAGGCGTAGACTTGCGCGGTGCTGACTTGCGCGGTGCAAACCTGACTGGGGCAAATCTCAAAGGTGCAGATTTGAGCCGCGCCGATTTGCAAGGGGCTTTATTGAGTGAAGCAAATTTGGAAGAAGCTGACTTGCGAGGGGCGAATTTGGCAGGGGCGAATTTGACGGGAGCGAATTTGCTTTGTGCAGAGTTAGAAGGTACAAATTTGAGCGGTGTTAATTTGAATAAAGCGTGTGTGGTGGGTACAGTTGTGGAGGCTACGTTTTGAATAGGGGTTAATTTATACAAACTGCAATGAATAATAAATACTAAAGCACCCCAATGTATGCCTTCAAAGTAGCCAATTTTCTACGCTTAAACCAGGTACGCGTTCAAATTCGCGGACATTTGCTGTAACAAGCGTTAGGTTAAGGGCTAGAGCATGGGCAGCAATCAGTAAGTCATTAGGGCCGATGGGTCTTCCTGTTTGCTCTAAGTGTGTGCGAATTACTGCATAGTGCTGATCCACGGGAGACGATAGCGACAAAATAGGTAACACTTCAAGAATGCTTTCTAGTTGATGAAGAAGACGGAGAGAGCCACTTTTAGCTGCGCCAAATCGCAGTTCACACACTACAATAATGCTGGTACAAATGCAGCTTTCCTCTACGGCTATAAGCCGCTGAAACACCAAACCTTGAGGATGTCTTACCAAATTTGAAATAATGTTGGTGTCTAGCAGGTATTGATAGGTCATTGGCCAGGATTAAAGCACGATGTCATCGAGTGGCAGTAACCCTTCATCTATGTTAGGAAAGTTTTCTGTAATATCTTCCAAAGTGGCAAGCAGCGAAAGTAGAGAACCGGAAGAAATAGGTTCAATGATTAATCGATTACCTTCTTTGCGTAACAAAACTTCTGTGCTGGATAGAGCAAATTCATCAGGAATGGTTAGGACTTGATGTTGCCCATCCCGTAAGAGGTAAACGTGGCATGAGTTTGGCATCAAGCAATCTCCTTAAAATTATAATTATTTCGCCGCAGTGCGTTGCTTTACAATATCATGTCAATTACTTAAGATTTTACTATCTGTTAGTGCTTGCAGAAAGCATGAGTATCCAATAGTAATCTATTCATTCCATATATTCTTTCATATCTTGAAGCGGCTCATCAAAGTACATTAGGCAATGGCAGAATAAACATTCCTTTCATTGTTCCAGCAACGCGACGCTTGTTTGTCTGCTTTTCTTCGGTAGAGTTTTTAGCGTTCTTCTCTATCAAAAACTCAATGCAATGAAGCACTTCTGTCTGAAGAGACTCAGGGAGTTCTTCTAATTTTTCTAAAATGACTGGGTGTATCATTGTTTTTTCCCCTTGGCAATTTTTATGAAAAACATCACAGCTATATTTGTTTAAATGTCAAATACATTTTAATCCGGTTCGGATAAGCACTTAAACTTAGTATCAGAGGCTTTTAGCAGTCCGTTGCACTAGAATTGTGTTGTGATACCTAACTTCCACAACTCTCTAGAACAACTTGACCGTTTTCAGGATCTATTTTGATGATCTTTGCCTTTAAATGGTCATTAATTTTGAAGAATTGGTTTGGATGGTCAACAGATGGATGGAACATTTTTGAGGTCGGCAACAAAGCATATAAATCTCCAATATCAACAAACACACCATAGTTTTTGATACTCCGTATAATGCCGCTAACAACCTGACCAACCTGCAACTGCCTGAGTCTGACTGAAACAGAGTGATGGAGCAGTACTAAGTAATTATCCTCCTCTCGCACTTTTATAATATTGAGTGGAAGTTCCTCACCTACTACCAATTCTTCCCTCTGCTTATCAACATAAGTACGAATTGAGCTATATAAACCTTCAATTTTCACTAATGCACCCCTCGAAGTCTTTTTAAGAATTTTTCCATATACTGTTACGTCCTCAGTCTGTAATTGCCGTATCCGTTCCCATGCTTTTCGTATCTCTAGTTTGCGAATTGAAAAAGAAACAGTTGGTGGATGCTCTAGAGAACACAAGAACCACTGAATAGTTGCTGAGACTCCGTTTCCATGAACATCACGAATTTTAGTGTGTACAATCAGGTCTTCTCTACTTATGGGATGACCACATTTTTCAGAAGCCAGATAGAATGCAGTCTCATACAAGCGATCGCTATCTTTTAGTGTCTCAGGTGAACAATGCGACAAGAAAATACTGTGTTCGCCATCGTAATTTCCTACAACCAGGAATTCTCGGATTTCATTTAGTTGCAGGGCTTCTTCTGGGGACTGAATCTCATTGAGTGATAGCTCTAGTAGTGGAACATAAGCTAGTTGATCGGTATAAAAATCAACTAAAACACCTGTAGGCTCCAGCTTAATGATTTTTCCAGTAATTATATCGCCGAGTTGAAAGCTCTCTAAACTAAAGCTCATAGCATAGTAGGCTTAACATAACCCATTATAGAAACAATTTAGTAAGCGTGTAATCACAACAATAACAGCTAAACTTTAGCTATTGTTCATGTTGTTGCATACTCAGGAAACAGTCGGCATAACAATAGTTTTAGTATTCGTCAAAACGCTACGTAGGCTTTACTACCATTTTTAACTTTTCACTGTTCGCCCTCGTATCCACAAAGCTAGTACACTCATTAACAAAACCCCCATCACTCCTTGTAGGGGATTATTATTCACACCAGTTACCCAATCAGGAACTTGGCCAGAATATTTCACTAATTTACCTACATTAATAATGTAGTAGCCCCAAATTAAACCACCATGTAAACCAATTGGAAAACCCAAGCATCCCCTCCGCCAACGCTTTCCCCATACCTGCGTTAACCCCAGCAGTACTAAAGCTGGAAATTGCGGCAGTGTATGAATAATTGCCTCTAAGGGTTTAATAAAGTGCAATGTAGCAAACGCAGTTGCATCTGTCCACAGTGCCACACGCAGACTGTAATCTCGTTGTAATTCATCTAGCAACCAGCCTCGGAATAACAATTCCTCAGCAAATCCAACACCTAACCCAACAAGTAAACCCTCTAAAACAACTTTCAGCAAAAAAACTTTCGGTTGTTGCCACACCAACCAACCCAGCAAACTTTCTACCCCAAAAAGTATCAGAATATTAATTATCCCCAGAGCCAAGCCACGCAGTAAATCCACACCGTTTTGCCGCGTGAATTCTAAGCCATAATGCCGCAGAATTTGGGGCTGCTGGTAGACATATTTACCCCATAGTCTCAGGATAAAAACAAATACACCATATAACAATGCCAATGTCAATATACTTTCTAAGTTTGAATTATGAACTAATAAGTATATCGGTGTAGCCAATGGCAACCATAGCAACAGTAAAGTCAAAATAAAAGCACCCAGCCTAATAGGGGCAGGGCGTTCAGCTAAACGGACAAGGTTTTTTTTCATACTAAATAAGTCACTAATCAGGAGCCAATACTCTAAATTTCGACTAATGACCAATGACCAATGACCAATGACCAATGACTATTCATCAGGTTCAATTGTGCTACTTAAACCGTGACTTATCAAGGTTTCGCAATAGAACTCAGCGTGTTCCAGAGCGCAAGTGATTACTAAAGCTAGCCCGTTAGTATGGGCTTCCATCATGATGCTCACAGCTTGGGGTTGGGTAAGGCTTGGTACAGTGGCGATTAGCGACTGTACAACATGCTCCATAGAGTTGTAGTCGTCGTTATGGAGCAAAACGCGATACCGAGGCGCGAGCTTGCGGGTTGTGGAAGGCTTTTGAATAGTTTCAACTGACACGGCTCTTTGCTCTTTTCTCGTTAATTCACTACAACAAAGTCTCTGTTTAGCGATCGCTCAACAGTTGTTTACCTATTCTATAGTATTTCTGCTCAGATACTATGCGAGGAAAACCTTTGCTGGCAGGGATTGGTTGTATTAGTTTTGCGTAGCCACTTGATAAGGCACATGTCTAAGACATGGCTGCCGTAAGAGTGCTACCCTAATCTTACAGAAGCTTTTCTTAAACGTAGCGCATTTTCACTTTTAAGATTAAAGAAGTTGCAAGCAAAATAATCCTTGCCCCTGCCCAAGATGGACATGAGCCTAGATTTTCTTCAACCGGGACAAATTGTGTCTCTAGAGTATGGCGACAGGAACCTGTATGCAGAAGTCATTCAATTTGTAGTTTCCCGCCAGTTGTGCTGGGTGCGTCCTTTATTAATGGTTACTTTCATAGAAGAATCACCCCTAATTACCGATTTGCGAGATGCATCTGACTTACTTTGGCCTGCCAATTTATTTCGCCCAGCATTAGACACAGAAGTAATTACCTTCTTAAGCCAACTTTTAGCGAAAGAACCAAAAACTGAAGCTGATTCAGTCGCAAAGCAGCAACTGAATCAGTTTATTCACCAACTTTGGCAAGCATATCAAGAGGGATTGGTGATTGGGTATTAGGATGGGGCATGGGGCATTGGGCATTGGGCATTGGGAATAGACAATATAGAGACTTCTTGAATAATTCTTCCTTGTCTTCCTTGTCCCCTTGTCTTCCCAGTCCCCAGTCTCTAATTATCTGCATCTTCCTCAACTGTAGCGAATACCACCATCTTTCATACATTGAAGACTGTGAAATTCGATTACTACATCCTTCGCACCAGAAATTATTTCGTCCCTTCGTAAGGTGGATAATTGTGGTTAGCAGCGTCGTCAATCGCCTGATGCATCACCTGAAGGATATGATTAGAAGTCAGTTTATCTGGCGAGCCAGTAGCCATATTGATGATATCAACTCCCTTAGCAACGAGTTCATTCCGCTTGTAGACAAATTCAGCAAACAGATTGGGAGGAATTTTTTTAGGCGTTTAGCGAACTGTATGGGGATTTTCGATAGAATGCACAATGTAGAGGTTTTTTAGCACAGTTTACGCCACTTTAAGTATTTAGATAATCAACCTCATAGAAAAATACTAGCCTTTTATCCCCCTGCTAGATTTAATTACGAATTACATTAGAGAGTCCTCGTCTTCTTACAGAGAAGCAAGCTACACATAACTTCTGTCTGCGACACCCTGCGCCAAGGTAGAAAGCGTCATTATGAATTATTTTAAAATCCCAGGCTAGGAACCAACTGGATTCGTCCAGCATCCATCTCTGCCATTAATAATTCTAAGGCTTCGTAATCAACATCAGAAATATAACCCAGTTCCGTCAGTTCTGAATTGATTTCATTCTCTATCTCAGGAGTTAGTTTTTTAATGTCAAGAGCTTTTTCTACCAATTTACGAATAGCGTACTGAGTTCTCATAAATAATAACCCAACTGTAATATGATACTAATCATCCCAGATCGGTCTCAGTATAAAGAGCGATCCAAATACTAACTTAGTAGTGATATATATCACAATTTTATTAGTTAGAGAGATAATTCACTATGACTTTGCCGTATACCATCAGCAACGCTAAAGTTGCAGATTTAACCTAACGTTAAAACTTGGTTAAATTAGCTTTAGTGATAGACTAAGCAAGGTTTCTCAGCATAGTTACTGATAATTTGTCTGCTTTATGGCCGTCTATAGTTGATTCTTTTTGAAGTGACATAAAAAAAAAGTATATATAAACACATTTTAACCTGGAATTATAACAATCTTTAAACAGACATACTAAAGCAATAAAGATTCAGCAAAGAGAGCTAAGACGTATGGTCGATGCAGCAAGATAGAGTTTATGTTCAAATAATCCTTAGCTTGACGCTTCAAAATTCTTAATAGGATGTAACTATGCAGGCAGTGCTTAACTATCCCAAAATTGCAGTTATTCGCCCCCAAGGGTGCTTAAATGCTGCAAACGCCTTGGAATTTGAACGAGATATGGCTACAGCGTTGGCGCAAAATGGTATTTCCACCTTGGTAGTAGACCTCGCAGCAGTAGAATCGTTAGACAGCGCGGGGTTGATGGCATTGTTATCTACACACAAGCTGGCTCTTACTTTAGGAAGAAGTTGCCAACTTAGCGCTGTTGCCCCACAAATTAGAATGATTTTTGAACTGACGCAACTAGATAGGGTATTTGAAATATTAGACGCTGAAGCCAAATTGCTTCAAATATAACTTTATGTAAAAGCACAAAGGTTCGGGCAATAATTAAGTGGACTTTATGTAAAGGAGTTGTAAGTTGCAACGATAAAATCTGTTAGAAGACCTAATTCAATGCTAATGTTGGGTTTAGGTAGCTGTAATTAAGGTAGCTAGAAGATAGCACAGTGGTTGTTGCAGTTGAAAAATTAATAACGTCAGATATTTTAAAACCAGCACGTTACCTGGGTAACGAGCTGTTAGCGGTACACAAACCTTGGGATACGGCAGCAATACGTTGGGTTTTAACCTACCCAGAAGTATATGAAGTCGGTGCATCTAATTTAGGGCACATCATCCTTTATAACATCTTGAATGCCCAACCGCGTCAATTGTGCGATCGCGCCTACCTCCCAGGAAAAGACCTGGCAGCCAAACTACGGGAAACTAATACGCCATTGTTTGCGGTAGAGTCAAAGCGATCGCTAAGAGAATTCGACATTTTAGGCTTTAGCCTCAGTTACGAGCTGGGTGCAACTAATATCCTCGAAATGTTGGATTTAGCTGGAATTCCCTTGACGTGGCGAGAGAGGCAGGAAAGCAGAGGAGCAGAGGGGCAGGGAGGCAGAGAATCTACCGATACCCAGTCATCCTTTCCGTTGATTTTCGCTGGTGGGCAAACAGCGACATCAAATCCTGAGCCTTATGCTGACTTCTTCGACTTTATCGCCCTTGGAGATGGAGAAGAACTGCTGCCAGAAATTGGTTTGATTTTAGAACAAGGCAAACAAGCAGGATTAAGTCGGGAACACCTGTTACTGGATTTGGCACAGATACCAGGCGTATATGTGCCTCAGTTTTACGACATGGCAGAGGATGGCTCAGTTCACCCTCTGCGCCCAGACGTACCAAAACGAATTCTGCGACGGGTTGCAACTCCCATACCAGCATATTCTATTGGTTTGGTTCCCTACGTAGAAACGGTGCATGACCGCTTGAGTATTGAGATTCGGCGTGGTTGCACTCGTGGCTGTCGCTTCTGTCAACCAGGAATGCTGACTCGACCAGCACGGGATGTAGAACCCGATAAGGTTGTAGAAGCAATTGAACAGGGTATGCGGGCAACTGGTTACAATGAGTTTTCCCTCCTATCTTTGAGTTGTTCTGATTATTTGTCCCTACCAGCAGTGGGGATGGAAATCAAAAATCGCTTAAAAAATGAAAACATTTCTCTGACTCTACCAAGCCAACGGGTAGACAGATTTGATGAGAATATTGCCAACATCCTGGGAGGTACGCGCCAAGGTGGACTGACTTTTGCTCCAGAAGCTGGTACTCAGCGGATGCGAGACATTGTGAATAAGGGGTTGACAAATGAAGAATTGTTGCGAGGGGTGAAAACCGCTTGGGAGCAAGGCTGGGATAAAATAAAGTTGTATTTTATGATTGGCTTGCCGGGTGAAACGGATGCTGATGTTTTGGGCATTGCTGAAACGGTAAGCTGGCTACAGCGAGAATGTCGAGGCAAGGGCAGAA
This sequence comes from Nostoc sp. DedQUE05, assembly GCF_034530955.1. Taxonomy (NCBI): domain Bacteria; kingdom Bacillati; phylum Cyanobacteriota; class Cyanophyceae; order Nostocales; family Nostocaceae; genus Nostoc; species Nostoc sp. DedQUE05. The sequence continues at coordinate 39,078 of NZ_JAVRCB010000059.1, forward strand.
AACCTCTAAACTTTAACCTGACGATTTCTAACTTTACGCCCAAGCCCCATACACCATTCCAGTGGCACTCAGTTTCTACGGCTGAATTTAAGCGCAAACAAAACCTGTTGCGGCAAGAATTCCGCCGAATCAAGGCAGTGAAGGTAAATTTTACCGATGTCCGCATTTCGGCAATGGAAGATTTTGTAGGACGAGGCGATCGCAATTTGAGCAAAGTAGTCCGCCTTGCGTGGGAATTGGGTGCAGGTATGGATTCCTGGTATGAAAATTTAGATCGAGCTTTTAGCGCTTGGGGATCTGCGATCGCCCAAGCTGATTTAGATTGGAAATACCGCCAAGTAGAAAATGGCGAATGGAATTTATTTCATATAGAGGCGCAAAAAAGCACAGAAGCAGAGGAGAACATCTCACTCAGCACTCCCCACTCTCTCGATATTCCCCTACCTTGGGATCATATTGATACCGGGATTGACAAAAAGTGGCTCCAAGAAGACTTGCAACGCGCTCTAGAAGCTGCAATCGTACCAGACTGCTCTTTTGAAGGTTGTTCTCATTGTGGCGTCTGTGGCACCGATTTTGGGCACAACGTGGTGATTGAATCACCTGCTATCCCAAAATTTGCTGGCGAATTTGTCCCCAACACAACTAAGGCGCAAAGACTGCGAGTTTGGTTTGGGAAACAAGGTAATATGGCTTTAATGAGCCATCTTGATTTAATCCGTCTGTTTGACCGAGTTGTGCGGCGATCCGGCTTACCAATTGCTTTTACTGGTGGGTTTCACCCAATGCCACGGATTTCTCTAGCAACCGCTTTGGCTCTAGGGGCTACTAGCAGCGGTGAAATTGCAGATTTTGAGTTAACTGTGCCAGTGGAAGTTGATACTTTCCGCGAAAAGTTGGCTAGTGAAATGCCCACAGACATACCTATATATAATGTGGAGCAAATAGATTTAAAAGCTAGTGCCGCTACCCAACTGCTAGAGTCCGCAGAGTATTTAATTACTGTAGCAGCACTAGCAGAAACAACACCCATACAATGGCAAACCTGGATTGATACAATCAAAGCAAAAGAGGAACTTTGGTACGAGCAAACAACTAAATCAGGCAAGAGCCAGTTAATAAATCTGCGCGATCGCTTATTTGAACTGGAATTAGTAGAAACCCACAATAGCATTGCAGAATGTATGTCATCTGTAATCCGTTATTTAGGTAGCTATCGCCAGGACGGTTTGCTGTTGCGTCCCGAACAAATCCTGTTTATGCTAGAGACAGTGGCTGGTGTAGAATTTCAACTCCTGCACATCCACCGCAATCGGCTAATTTTAGGGGTATAATCCCTGTAGGGCAACTTGCTAGTAGTTGTCCTATAGATGGCAGCTCACAGGAATTGATTTTTAGCAAGGTTGCGTTAGAATAGGGTGAAGAGAAATTTTCTGGCGCTGCATTGAATTAGCTGGTTCACTACCCTGTATTCAGGGGGCGAAAGCAAAGATATTAGAGTGCAACTTCTAGGATAAAATCCTAGACAAACAAAAAGCAGATTAAAGAATGCACACTCTCTATGTAGCTACCTTGTGAATCAGTAACTAACAGCAGGCTCGGTTAGTTTCTCTAAATTCATCCTTTTTAAACAACTGCTGAATGTCTAATCCACGTAGTGCCCAAGAGCTAGTGCATTACTTTTTTAGAGTTAAAGCAACTGCTGTCGGTTCTGCCTACTTGTAGACGTTCGCGAGACGCGCCAAGCGGTGCTTGTCTTAGTTTAGAGCGGCTCAAGGCAAGGTAGCAACTGTGGCTGCTGAGTATAACCCTAAGATAAATCCAGGGAATGGAAAATAGAAATAGTTTCTTTTTCTTAACGAATTCAGTAGGTTACTCTCAAAGAAAACATCCTGAGTTACAATGCTCACTCAGGATTTAGAACTTCAACTCAGAACTCTCAAGATTTGAGAGTATTGCATCACAAATCAACCACGAACGGTTGATTTAATAGCTTAAACGATATGCAGCAGTTCTGGAATAATCAGCCGTAAAAACGCTCTTAAGAGCGCCAATAGCTATTTAACTTAGAAGCTCAGATTTGCGATTTTTATTATCAGTAGCGCCTTTTGAGGGTTGCGAGGGCAGCGAAAGTATAATATCAAACCGAGAAAACATTGGTAATTAAAACTGACGCGGACACGCAATTAGTTTTGAATTATTAAGTAATTAACCGGACTTGATATAACAAACCTCAAACCTGTAAGTGCTGCCAATTTTTGAGGAAATTGAATGCCGAAACAAATTATCATCGCGGAGCAGCACCAAATTGCTGCGGTTTTTTCTGAAGATCAAATACAGGAACTCGTTGTTGCTACGGGTCATCATCAAATAGGCGATATCTACTTAGGAGTGGTAGAAAACGTATTGCCTGGGATAGATGCGGCTTTTGTTAATATTGGCGACCCAGAGCGCAACGGTTTTATTCATGTTACCGACTTGGGCCCATTGAAGCTCAAGCGTACCGCAGCGGCAATTACAGAACTACTTACACCACAACAGAAAGTTTTGGTGCAAGTAATGAAAGAGCCAACGGGGACAAAAGGGCCCAGGCTCACAGGTAATATCACCTTACCTGGACGCTATGTAGTACTGATGCCTTACGGTCGGGGCGTAAACTTATCTCGACGGATTAAAAGTGAAAGTGAGCGCAACCGCTTACGAGCGCTGGCGATTTTGGTTAAGCCGGCGGGAATGGGTTTGCTTGTGCGTACAGAAGCAGAAGGTAAACCCGAAGAAGCGATTATGGAAGATTTGGAATTGCTGCAAAAGCAATGGGAGGCTATCCAGCAGGAAGCCCATTCCACCCGTGCCCCAGCACTGCTCAACCGAGACGATGACTTTATCCAACGCGTATTGCGGGATATGTACGGCGCGGATGTCAATCGGATTGTGGTAGATTCCAGTACTGGTTTGAAGCGCGTCAAACAGTACTTGCAGAATTGGAGTGGCGGTCAAACACCGCAGGGATTGTTGATTGACCATCATCGCGATCGCTCCCCAATTTTAGAGTACTTTCGGATCACTGCTGCAATTAGAGAAGCCCTGAAACCAAGGGTAGACCTACCTTCTGGCGGTTACATTATCATCGAGCCGACGGAGGCATTAACCGTAATCGATGTTAACTCAGGTTCGTTTACGCGATCGGCAACAGCTAGAGAAACAGTTTTGTGGACAAACTGCGAAGCAGCAACAGAAATTGCTCGCCAGTTGCGTCTGCGAAATATCGCTGGGGTGATCGTCGTTGATTTTATCGATATGGAATCGCGACGCGACCAACTACAAGTTCTCGAACACTTTAATAAAGCACTCAAAGCAGACAAAGCTCGTCCCCAGATTGCCCAACTTACCGAACTGGGTTTAGTAGAATTGACCCGCAAACGTCAGGGTCAAAATATTTATGAATTGTTTGGTGAAACTTGCCCCACCTGTGGCGGTTTAGGGCATACTGTGCGTCTGCCTGGAGAAATCGAAAACCGATTGCCAATACCGGCAGAAACACCAGAGCGCGAACGTTTTGTATCCTTGCCTCACCGAGAACCACGTCAGCCATCTGCCCGTATCCCGGAACCACGAGAAACATACGATGGATTTGGGGAAGGATTTGACGGCGACTCGGAATTGAGCAACCTAAATCTGATCAATCATCCTAGTTATCAAGAACTTAATGATAAGCGCCGTACCCGGACTCGCCGCAGTCGAATTGGTGTCAATGGGCTAAACGGGAAAGATGAAGCTCGGATTGTTCCCAGTCCCCTGACTTTTGTTAACGAGCCAGATTTAGACCTGGATATAGAACCAGAACTAGGAATTGCGCCAGAAATTCCCTCACCCACCCTTGGTAAACCAGGCTGGAGTGAAAGAGTAGAGCGCACTAAAATTATCAAGGCAGAACCAGTTAAACCAGTGGTCGAACCACCGGAGATTAGAACTGTAGAAATGAGCCTCCAAGAACAGGATATATTTGCCTTGATGGGAATATCTCCCTTAGTGAAGTTAGAGCAAGAGGTTAAAAATACCAAGTCTGTGATTATTAATGTGATTCAGCCCGGTCAAAAACCAACGACCCCAATTGAATCAACCTCAGAATCAACTATTGTCCAAAAAGCAACACCTGAAATAATCACTATTGCCCAAAAGGCAACACCTGAAATAACTGCAAGCAAAATACTGACACCAAAAGTTATTGAGCCAGAACAAAAATCTTTGATCGAAGAGACAACTGAACCACCATCGGAGTTAACTGTGAATCCTTCGGGACGCTTGTCTGCAAAAGCTGCCGCGAACGAAATTGCAGATGAAAGTGAAGCTAATAGTAGCGCCACAGCCAGCCGTCGCCGCCGCCGTCGTTCTTCAGCGATCGAGGATAATTAATTTGCTTTATGGTAGAAATATTGCCAACGCCTTTGGAACAATCCACTTGGTTGGAGTTTTCTACCTTGTTAGGGATTCCAGAGCTGGTTGCAGGTGTGGATGAAGTAGGGCGAGGTGCTCTATTTGGTCCTGTCGTGGCGGCAGCAGTGATCTTACCAGATCGCGCTTTGCCAATATTGATAGCAGCTAAAATCAAAGACAGTAAAAAGTTGTCTAGTTCTCGGAGAACTCAGTTAGCGCAGCAAATTTGTGCGCTGGCTATAGACTGGAAAATTGGGTTTGCTTCTACTGCCGAAATTGACAAGATAAATATTTTGCAAGCGACGCTGTTAGCAATGAAGCGGGCTGTGCTGAAGTTAAAGGTACAGCCTGCGCTCTGCTTGATTGACGGCAATCAGTCAATCAAAGATTTGCTATTGCCGCAACAAACAATAGTTAAAGGAGACGAGCGATCGCTCGCTATTGCCTCTGCTAGTATTGTCGCTAAGGTTTGGCGTGACGATCTGATAATGCGTTTAGCATTAAAATACCCTATGTACAACCTGGAGTGTAACAAGGGTTATGGTAGCCACCGGCATTTGCTGGCTTTGCAACAATACGGGCCTTCGCCCCTACATCGTCAGTCTTTTCGTCCTTGCCAAATCAAAATAATTCGTAATTCGTAATTCGTAATTCGTAATTTTCGGGTATAATTCCCTTTTCCTGCGGATACGGAATCTACGTTTATAGTTGGCTAAGTTTTCATCGGGGGTCTAAATCCACTTAGGGAACTCCAAATAAAAAAATACTCAACTACTTTTTGTGGGGTGGGCGACACGAGCGCCCCAAGCCTTGGGCGGACAAGATGTCCACCCCACAAGATTGGATAATTTATTTGTTGGAAGTCCCTTGTGTAACTGTTTCTAATTACGAATTACGAATTACGAATTACAAATTAGTTAAATAGTTACTCAGCATTCAGGATTGGTAATTCAGTACTATCACTGTCAAGTCCTCTATCTTTGGTTTGTGATATCACCCAGTAACGATAATCCGTCAAAAGTTGATTCAATAACCGTTGCTTAACCGACAACAGTACACTTTTGAGCAAACCATTGCCAGTAGCTTCTAAAATCGGCTTAGGAGTAAAGGAAAATGGCGGTGGAAAATCCACCACTACTTCTAAATCAGCTTTTCCTTGCAGGCGAGTGCCAGTGCTAAACTCTTTGGGAGACAAATAGCCTTTTAAATTGAGAGCAAAGCGCTGGTTAATATACTCGAAACCTAAAATTTCACAGTTTAGCGATCGCAAATAAATTATTCCATTTGATTCTGCCCAGACTCTCATGTCTACAGTAGGTTGAATACTCAATGACATAAAAGTCAGTGGACGCATTTTCAAGCGAAATACTTCCTCAGAAAGCTGCTGAATCCGGCTATTGTCAACCAAAGCCTTAACCAGACGTTGAGGCTGACGCAAGTAGTGCTGAATGGGAATAGGCTGCTCTGGGACAGCTATTTCAACCGATTGGGAGGCAGTAAACCGGGTAGCCATGAGCTAATAAAAATATCTGTTTCTTAATTTTAATATTTTTTAACAACTTAGTTTTGATTATTAGAAAAGTACAAAATTTATTGATTATAAAAACGATTGTTGCTTATCAGCTATACGTCACTAGCACAAAGTTGTTACGCTCATTCTATCTTGAGTTCGAGAAATATAAGATTAGGATTTCACTCTTGACACAAAAACAAGAATGTGCTTTTTGTTTTGGGTAGAAACCAATATCATTGCTCTTAAATCTTCAGAGGGATTTAGTAAAAAAACTACTATAGCAATCTGATTTGATTTCTGAATTAATCGTAGGGACTAGGGACTGGGGACTGGGGACTGGGGACTGGGGACTGGGGACTGGGAAGAAGGAATAAAGCTGTACTGAGTTTTTTTCAAAAATCAAATATGAGTCCTATAGG
>NZ_JAVRCB010000060.1:0-44861 GCF_034530955.1 Nostoc sp. DedQUE05
AATCCCACACACTAAACAATCGATCGAATAACGCCACCATCTACCCGCAAAGCTGCACCATTAGTTGCCGATGCTACGGGACTAGAAAGGTAAACTACGATCGCTGCTACTTCTTCATTTGTTGCAAAGCGTTTGATTAAGGAACTTGGACGCACATTTTGAAAAAACTCCGCCTCAACGTCAGCGCGAGTAATACCGCGTTCTTGTGCCAGGTTGGTGATAAAATCTTCAACTCCTTCGGAACGAGTTGGCCCTGGAAGGACGGAGTTTACTGTAACTCCAGTCCCCACAGTCATTTCTGCTAAACCTCTGGCAATGGCAAGTTGTGCCGTCTTAGTTGTGCCGTAGTGAATCATTTCCACTGGGATCTGAATAGCAGATTCGCTGGAGATAAAAATTATCCGCCCCCAGTTTTGCTCTAGCTGCTTTTGCAGATATTGCCGACTCAAACGAACTCCACTGAGAACGTTAACCTCAAATATTTTTAACCAGTCTTCATCAGTAATATCAAAGAAGGTTTTTGGCTCATAAATACCCACATTGTTTATGAGTATATCAACGTCAGGAACCTCTTGAATGAGTTTCTCTATCCCTGATGCAGTGGCTGTGTCAGCAACAACACCAGAAACTTTTGCGTCGGGTGTAGAATGCTTAATTTTAGCGATCGCTTGAGCTACTCGTTCTTCAGACCGACCGTTGACAATTACTGATGCACCCTCTTGAGCTAGCCCAAGAGCGATGGCCAAACCAATACCTGCGGTTGAGCCACTGACCAGTGCGGATTTACCATGCAATTTCAAGTCCATTTCGCTCTTTCCCCGTTATTTGAAACAAAACGATCTGGGATTGGGGACTGGGGAGAATGCGAGGGGGACAAGCACAAAGGTCTAAGCGCCGGAAGTCGGCGCTCAGAACTTTAGAAGAACAAGGAAGGGGGACAAAGAATATTCAACAAGTCTCTCCCCAATTCCCAGTCCCCAGTCCCCAGTCCCTAATCCCCTTAACTTAAATTAAAGATGCTGTGCTAAGGTCTTATTCAAGGTAGTTTTTGGAACCGCCCCGACGACAGTATCAACCTGGCGACCTCCTTTAAAAACCATCAATGTCGGAATGCTGCGAATTCCATAGTGGCTAGCGACAGTAGGATTTTGATCTGTGTTCAACTTCACAAATTTCACCTGTCCTTCGTATTCAACAGCAACTTCATCGACGACTGGGCCCACCATCCGGCAAGGGCCGCACCACGGTGCCCAAAAGTCTACTAATACCGGAATTTCACTTTCCAAGACTTCTTGCTTGAATGTGGCTTCTGTGACGTTTGTAATGGATGACATAAATTGCCTTCCTACTTAATTCTATAATTCGATAATATCGAATAATAAAAATATATGCCACCTGATGAGATAATGCAACTATGAGATTCCTTTATCATCCAGATAGAAAAAATATTTCTTTACCAGGCGTGTTGTATGCATTGGGCGATCCGGTGCGGCTAGAGATTGTGCGGCTGTTAGCGAGTGAGGGGGAACAATGCTGTGCGAAGTTTGATTTTGCGATCGCCAAATCAACTATGTCCAACCACTTCAAGATTTTGCGGGAGTCGGGGATAGTCTTGACACGCAAAGAAGGGACACACCATATTAACATCCTGCGGCGTGAAGATTTAGAGGTGCTGTTTCCAGGGTTATTGGATGTGGTATTGAAAGCTGCTCAACCATTACCTGTTGAATCTGCCAGTACTAAACAAACAGTTTCAAGGATTTAGGGGTATTGGGCATGGGGCATGGGGCATGGGGCATGGGGCATGGGGCATGGGGCATGGGGCATGGGGTATGGGGTATGGGGCGATCGCTCTTTTCAAAGGGCGGATAACCTGATATGCTTTTTCAGCCTTCTCAATTGATACTTGAGGTATTGGCGATCGCAGCCTGAGAACTGCTAGATCGACAGTATGTCCGAATCTAAGGATTCAAGAACTGTGAGAATTTTATATATTATGTTCAAATCTGGAGGTCATAAATAAACTTGCAACCAGGATTTATAGCGTCTGGCGAGTTCCTGAAGAAAATTGAGTTCTTCACCCTCAAGATTATTAAATAGGTTGCGATATTGCCAACCACGCTCGTAGCGACTCAGCATTTCTTCTGGAGTAAACCGATATACATCAGCAGTTTGCCAACAAATTGATTCCAAAAAAGGCAGCTTTTTAGGGACAATAACAGGATTATTTGTTGGTGTTGCGGTTGTCATAATTCTTTTAATCAACCACTTTTGGCTTACTTTAATTTTAGCTTTCACGCCTTATATCACGCCATGGTATTTGAGAAGGACAAATCAATGACGAAATATAAAGCGGGCGATCTAAAAAAATCTATCTGCCGCTAAGTATTGGGGTGTGATGCCCTAATTGAGGCAATAGCATCTGATGCAGAGGTAGGTTTGAAAGCTATAATTAGGATACAACACATATTCTTAAAAGTGCAAAATCGCAACAAAAGCACCAATGGCAGAATTCACTATTCAAATTCCCGATGAACTAGCTCAACGTTTAGAACCTCTGCAAAATCGCTTACCCGAATTGCTTTGGCGATTACTAGACGTTGTTAATCTACCAACAAATATTCAGCCAACAGTTAGTCCTGAGACTACAAATATTCCAGCAGTTTATCAAGAAGTTATTGATTTTTTGATTAAGGGGCCAAAACCAGAAGAAATTATTAATTTTAAAGTTTCATTTCAATCTCAAACACGCCTACAAGAATTACTAGAAAAAAATCGCTCTGCAACACTCGATCAAATGGAATTAGCAGAATTAGATGTTTACGAGCAGCTAGAGCAGATGATGATTTTATTAAAAGCACGAGCTTATTCTGCAATCAGCTAACATGACTTCTAATTCGATTTCTGTAGAACTCCGTAGGTTAGTGTTCCAGAGAGCTTCAGCACGCTGTGAATATTGCCAAATCCATCAAAACTTTTCTATTTATACCCATGAAGTAGACCATATTATTGCTGTCAAACATGGGGGTGAAACTACTGCTGAGAATTTGGCACTTTCATGTTTATCCTGTAACCGTCATAAAGGCTCTGATTTCGCTACTATAGACCAATTTACTCAAGAAATTGTCCCATTGTTTAATCCCCGCCGCCTGGTCTGGGATGAACATTTTTATCTTGAGAAGGCCAGGATAGAAGGAAAAACTCAGATTGGTCAAGGGACTGCAAGGTTACTTCAATTTAATGTTCCCAATCGGGTGCTTTCTCGACAAGTATTGATAAGTCAAGGACAGTACCCGTAGATATAAGATCAAGTCCAATTTTGCTCCCAGAGCAATAGGGAATTGAGTAAACTTAAGAAATGTTAATGTTACTGAAATTGAAATATAGTTCATTCCAGAATTTATTGCGGAGGTCTATAGATGAGGATAACTGCTCAGGAGTTGCTCCAGCGATATGCTGCTGGGGAGAGAGATTTTAGTGGGGTTGACTTGGAAGGAGCTAACTTGGTTAGAGCTAATTTGAGTGAAGCCAAGTTGAGGGGAGCTAATTTGGCTAGAGCTAGTTTGAGAGAAGCTAATTTGGCATATATTTTTCTGGAGGATGCCAACTTGGAAGGTGCTGACTTGATCGGTGCCAATCTTGAGGATGCTAGGTTGATGCGTGCCAATTTGAGTTACACCAATTTGCGAGGTGTCGATTTGAGAGGGGCAATTTTGTCTAATGCCAATTTGACCAGCGGTAACCTGAGATGTGCTAATTTGGCTTGCTCTTCCTTGGATGGCGCTAACTTGACCAATGCTAATTTTACGGGGGCTGTTTTGGACAGTGCTACTTTGACTGATGTTGAGTTCGCTGGGATTAATTTGGATTGGACTATCCTGACCAATACTGATTTCCGGGGAGCCAAGAAACTGGGTATTCCACCCTTGGAACAAACTGGAATGCTCTTTCCCAGTAGCAGAGGCGCTCTCTTCTTGGAAACCTCGTTTCCAGATGGTGAGATCATCCAAGGTCTATACTACAGAAATCCCTGAATCTAGCAGATGATCAGTCATTGAAGTTTCAGCCAGTAAAGATGATTTAAGAGGTGAATCAATTGGCTTGTTTTTATTATCAACACGTAAAGCTATCTTATTTTGAATAAGGTCTTTTGCATCTTGATTCAAATTTTTAAATCTAATTTTATCCCAGCTATAAATTATCTGGGCTGTGATAAACTCTTCCTTTCCAAGCGCCGCCGCGCCCTTGCCAATGACGGAGTGCTGAGTCTAGAGTCATTAAAGTATAAAGAAAAGCGATCGCAGGTAAACTAAAAGCGAACCAGACAGAACATTTATAAAAGCGGATCGTCGGGTAGTAAGCAAAAGTCATTAATAGCCATCCTAATATACCTGTAAGTGCGATCGCCGAATTACTCGAAACTGCACCCAGAATCACACATACAGGTGGAGCTAAATAAATTAGAGGCATTCCCACCAAAGTTCCCAATAATATTAATGGTGAATAATTCAGTTGGGTATAGGCAGTACGAGCAACCATATCCCAAATCGTCGCTAGCGAGTCATAAGGGCGCAAGCTTCGAGTCAAGCTACTCAATCCCAGCCAGATACGACCTTGACTGGGCATTGGGCATGGGGCATTGGGCATGGGGCACTGATTATTAATTCTTCTCCCCCTGCTCCCCTGCTCCCCTGCTCCCTGCTCCCTGCTCCCTGTTCCCCCACTCTTCTTAACAGCTTTAGCCAAGGCGCAATCGTCAATTAAAGCTTGGCGAATCACTTGAATTCCCCCGATTCGCTCTAAAGCTTCTCTACGAATCAAAATAGATCCCCCGGCGGCGGCGGCTGTAGGATTGTTGGGATTATTCACCCAGCGAAAAGGATAGAGTTTTTGAAAGAAAAAGACGAAAGCTGGAATCAAAAGTTTTTCCCAAAAGCTCTCACACCTGAGTCGCACCATTACCGAAACCAAATCTAAATCTTCCTGCACAGCTTTCTTCACGAGTCGGCAGAGATTACCAGGATCGTGTTCGATATCTGCGTCAGTCAGCAAAAAATAGTCAGGTGCTAATAAACTCGCACTTTTGATACCTTGCTCAACTGCCCAAAGTTTGCCCGACCAACCAGGAGGTAGTGAAGCGCCAGAAATAATATGCAATTGCTGAGGTTTCCCAACAGCGTGTGCAACTCCTTCGGCAAAATTTGCTGTCCTGTCTGTGCTGCGATCGTCTACTAAAAACACGTTGAAAGAACCAGGATAATCTTGAAGTAGGAGCGATCGCAAACTAGTTGGTATTAACTCAGCTTCGTTACGCGCTGGAACGACCGCACAAACCACAGGTAACGATTCTAGCTGAGTTTCTGTAAACTCTAATTGCTGGTCTGTTTGCCAAAACTGTCCCCAAAAACCCAGTAATACTAACCAAATTGTCAACGATAAGAGCATCAATCCTAATACAATTACATCCATGACCTATTGCAAATTATCAGTGACTCAGACAGAATACTATGTCTATTGATAGAGGAAAAAAAATTTTTTTGCTGTACTACCGCGTTCATATCTAGTGTTGGGTGTTGAGGTTAAATAGTTTTTCATGCAAACACAAGACAGGGTAAAAGTCAATAAAGTTGCAGATGCGATCGCAGCTAGCCAAGAATATCTGCTTTCAATTCAAAATCCGGCAGGTTACTGGTGGGCTGAGTTAGAATCTAATGTCACCATTACTGCTGAAGTCGTCCTACTGCATAAAATTTGGGGAACAGACCAAACCAGACCTTTACACAAAGTTGAAACATATTTGCGTCAACAGCAACGAGAGCATGGCGGCTGGGAACTTTACTACCGTGATGGCGGAGAACTTAGCACTTCGGTTGAAGCCTACATGGCTCTAAGATTGCTAGGCGTACCAGCAACCGATCCGGCGATGATTCGGGCGCAAGCTTTTATTCTTCAACGGGGTGGGATCGGCAAAACTCGGATTTTTACCAAGTTGCACCTAGCCTTGATTGGCTGCTACAACTGGCGCGGTATTCCCTCGCTACCACCTTGGATAATGCTGTTGCCGAAAGCTTTCCCTGTCAATATCTACGAGATGTCTAGCTGGGCACGTTCTAGTACAGTACCATTACTGATTGTATGCGATCGCAAACCTGTTTTTCTCACCGACTCAGCTATCAACCTAGATGAGCTATACGCTGAAGGTATCGATCGAGTTCAGTGGGAATTACCTGAAAGTGGCGATTGGACGGATTTATTCCTCACTCTCGATAAAGGTTTTAAGTTGGCAGAAAGCCTTAATTTAGTACCCTTTCGTGAAGAAGGCATCAAAGCCGCCGAAAAATGGATTTTAGAGCGCCAAGAAGCTACAGGCGACTGGGGCGGCATTATTCCGGCGATGTTGAATTCCATGCTGGCTTTGCGGTGTCTGGATTATGACACAAACGACCCGATTGTGGAACGAGGTTTGCAAGCAATTGATAACTTTGCCATTGAAACAGAGGATAGTTATCGAGTTCAGCCTTGTGTTTCACCCGTCTGGGATACAGCTTGGGCGATGCGTGCTTTGATAGAATCTGGCTTTGCACCAGATCATCCTGTCGTGGTAAAAGCTGGCGAATGGTTGTTGCAAAAACAAATTTTAGATTACGGAGATTGGGCTGTCAAAAATCGCCAAGGAAAACCAGGGGCTTGGGCTTTTGAGTTTGAGAATCGCTTTTATCCCGATGTAGACGACTCGGCGGTGGTGGTGATGGCACTACATTTGGCGAAACTCCCGAATGAAAAAATCAAGCAGGCTGCGATCGCTCGTGCCTTAAACTGGATTGCATCTATGCAATGTAAACCAGGCGGTTGGGCTGCTTTTGATTTGGATAATGACCAAGATTGGCTTAATTCCATCCCTTATGGCGATTTGAAAGCGATGATCGATCCAAACACCGCAGATGTTACCGCTAGGGTACTAGAAATGCTGGGTGCTTGTGATTTGTCAATTGATAGTGATAATTTGGAGCGATCGCTTACTTATCTTTTGCGCGAACAAGAAACCGAAGGCTGTTGGTTTGGTCGTTGGGGTGTAAATTATATTTACGGCACCAGTGGCGTTTTGTCAGCTTTGGCGTTAATCGATCCTCAAAGACACAAACTCAGTATAGAACGGGGAGCAGCTTGGTTAGTTGGATGTCAAAACCCAGATGGTGGTTGGGGCGAGACTTGCCGTAGTTACAACGATCCCAGTCTCAAAGGCAAAGGAAATAGTACTGCATCTCAAACTGCTTGGGCTTTAATTGGGTTGATAGCAGCAGGTGAAGCAACAGGTAAATTAGCTCTTGATGCGATCGAGCGGGGAATTGGATATTTGGTGGCAACTCAAAAGCCAGATGGTACTTGGTTTGAGGCAGACTTTACAGGTACTGGTTTCCCTTGCCATTTTTATCTCAAGTATCATCTGTATCAACAATACTTTCCTTTAATCGCACTAGGTCGCTATCAAGCAGCGATTGCGATCAAAGAAGGTTAACATTCGTTTTTAGTAAGGTAGCACGCCTATGCTACCTTAGCTCGACTTTATCCAAAATTAAGAACTTGCTTATCTTGATACGGCAAAAACCCTAGCTTTTTGGCAAAAACTTTTTCCATGTCACTGATTATCGGTTAAATCTAAAAAGTAAAACTACCGTCCCACAAAGGTTTCAGTGTCAGGTTTTGGGTTTCGTAAAAATGGATAAAGTCGAGCTTAGAGGATGTCTGAGAAGTATTAAATATTTCGTCCGATCCCCCCTAGCCCCCCTTGAAAAGTGGGGAAAACTTCTAAAAGTCCCCCAATTTATCGGGGGATTTAGGGGGATCTACAAGTCTCGAATACAACACTAAAAAGTTTTCAGACATCCTCTTATCGTGTATTCCATTAATACGAAAACCAGCTATTACATCAATACTTTTCGGATAAACCCAACAATCTCTTTTTTGGTCTGGGGGTAAGGCTAATGGGTTTGCGGATAAAGGTAAATTCAAACCTTTTCCCTTTCCCCCTTAACCCAAAAGTATTGGTTATTACATAAGCGATCGCATCAACTATATTTACTCAAGTAAAGAAAGTTTATTCTCTTAATATTTAACTATAGGACTCATATTTGATTTCTGAAAAAACTCAGTACACCTTTATTCCTATCTTCCCAGTCCCAGTCCCCAGTCCCCAGTCCCTAGTCCCCGATCTTTACAAGTAATCAGGAATCAAATAGGATTGCTATATAACGCCCCAAATCAACGTATTTCTATTCTCTGGCAATGACAATATCGTTAGATTTAATAACTGCATAAGCTTCTTTTCCTTCAGATAATTCTAACTCTTCTGCGGAAGCTCTGGTGATAATCGAAGTTAATTCTACTTTGTGAATAATCTCCAAAGTAACCTCACTATTAACTGCTCCATAAACAACTCGTTTAACCACACCTTTAAGAATATTGCGAGAGCTAACTTTTAGTGGTTTCTTTTGAATACTACTTTCTATGTTAGGCTTTTGAGTGTAATAGATATCTGCCTGTTGTTCCTGCTGAGTTGGTGGTGATATTGGTGCTAAGTTTTGCTGAGTGAGACTACGCACGAGTTCCCGCAGAATCTCAGTCTTAGTGCGTTGAGACTGTTCGCAGAACTCCTCTAGAATCTTCCGCTCGTCCTCTGAGGTTTGAAATGTAACCCATCCTTGTTCTTTTCTTGGCATAATAATATTATTATCAATTTTGGTTATCTTGGTAAAATTCTACCAAGTATCAATTCGATACGTCGTTTTAGTAATAACATTTTTTTGTCGGTATTTTCGGCATTTCTACCGCAATTAATCAACTATTCTCATATAGTTAACTACATATATATTTATTTTTTTCTAGATGCGAAATATTTTGTTACTTGAGATTGTCTAAACCATCACTAAAATGATACCAACTAAGATGGTATAACATTAGTCTATGGTATTTGTTGGGATAGCTACGCTTATGCAAGGATAATCTAACAGAAAATTCCACTGGCGACGCCGAATAGCCCGTCGCAGACATCGCGTGAGTGCCGTAGGATTATTTAACGTGAGTTCACAGCCGGGGGATGAAACACTTAAAATCACGTTCTCAAGACTTGCGGAGTTTATTTGAGAACAATATCACCATTGAATACGTGGCAGAACCCCTAAAAGCTATGCCAGCTGATGCGGAGGCGAAAGAAGTGCTGCATTGGATGCAAGCACAAAATTTTGATGTTATCGGCGTGGAGACGGGAGATATTATTAGCGGTTATGTAGAACGCTCTAGTTTGATCCCAGGCAAAAAAGGTAAATGTAGCGACTATCAACGGGTGTTTCATCCCAAAGAACTGATTGCCATTTCCACCCCACTGATAAAGTTGCTACCCATTTTGCAACAAACTCCGCGATTGTTTGTCTTAGATTGCAATCAGGTAAGTGGTATTGTCACCTGTGGTGACTTGCAGAAAGCACCCGTGCGAATGTTACTATTTGGCTTAGTAACGCTGCTAGAAATGAATTTACTACGGCTGGTGCGGATTTACTATCCTCAAGATTCTTGGCAAAAAGTCCTTAAACCTGAGCGCTTAGAAGTTGCTCAACGACTATGGCGAGAAAGTCAGGAAAGAAACGAAGCCACCGATTTATTAGATTATCTACAATTCTGCGATAAGCGAGAGTTGATTTTAAATCAACCAGAACTTCTCCAGCAACTAGGACTAAAATCAAAACGGTTTGGCGAACGTTTCCTCAAGTCTGCTGAACAGTTGCGAAACCGATTAGCTCACGCCCAAAATTTAGTTAGTGGTTCCTCTTGGACAGAATTGATTTCTCTAGCACAAGCGATGGAAAAGCTGTTAATTCATTGTGAGGAAGTTGAGTAAATTAGTTAGGTTTTTTTAAAATTATTGAACTAGCAAATCAAATCCGCTGCTGTCCAAAATACTCATGTAGAGACGCAATAAATCATGTCTTGTTTGAATAAAGTTGAACTGAGAGGATGTTTGAAAAGTTCGTTGTCGTTATCAAAAGTTTTAGCTTCCTCTAAATTCCCTTTTTCAGGTGGGTTAGGACGGATCTAAAAGTGCCTAAAGTCACAACAAAACACTTTTCAAACAACCTCTTAAATCCTTTAATTGAGTCAGAGACAATACTTCAATCTGCGATGTCTACGACGGTTTTTTTACGAGATGCACTTGCGTTCGCCTACACAATTTCGGAGGAACTGTTGCAAGCTTATTTTTCAGTGAAGTTATAACTTTTTTCGATTAACTCTGCGTTAGCAGGCACCACTCTTATCTGACACAACTTTTAAAGTTTTGAAGATTAGACTAATATCATAAACTATAGACCACTTACGTTGGTAGTCTAAGTCCATATGAACAATATCTTCAAAATCTTTAATACTGGAGCGACCATGAGCTTGCCATTCACCAGTCATACCCGGCTTGACATTCAAACGTTCCCAGTGGTGCTGTGAGTAGTGTATCACTTCATTAGGAGTAGGAGGGCGGGTGCCTACTAGACTCATTTCCCCCAGCAGCACGTTCCAAAACTGAGGGAGTTCATCTAAGCTAGTGCGGCGGAGAAACCTTCCTACACAGGTAATGCGGGGGTCATTCTCATTTTTGAATATCCGATCGCTTTGAGCTTCATTCTTAACTAGATGCTTAAGTTGGTCAGCTCCAACTGACATCGAACGGAACTTCCAAATTCGGAAGTGACGCCCATTCAAACCACAGCGAATTTGACTGTAAAATATAGAACCTGGGCTATCTAACTTAATCGCGATCGCAATCGGAATTGCTAAGAATACTGTAATCGATAGCCCAATAACAGCACCCAAGATGTCAATCATTCGCTTGGCTTTACTGATGACAGAGGGATGAACTGGAACTTTAACTTTAGGAAGAGTATGGGTATCATCTAGAACTTGCATATCAAAACGATGGGGAGTAAAAGTATTAGACATGGTAATTGCAGTTTCAGTAGTAAGTCGATCAACTCGATCGTCTGTACATTTACTTATTTCAGTACCCTGTAAAAGCGAGAATGAGATTTTCTAATAGGTTAAGCAAGTAAATATGTCACCAGTCAATCTGTTCTTTAAGATATTTGCAATGACGGTAGCGATCGATGCTTCATATTTAAGCATTCAACATCATTACGACGGCATTTAGTTATCATAAATTTCAAACACTGAATCCATCTGAGTCAGTTCAAAAATCATCCGAACAAGTGCTTGCAAATTACCGAACAATAGGCACTTGAACGTCTAGACAAAACCTCCTTAAGTAAAGCGATTAAGCTTGAACTATCCATAAAATTTACTTTGACTAGATCAATCACCCAAAGATGTTTGGGGTGAGGTACTAAGCTAGATAGCTGTTCCCTTAAGGTATTACCATGCTCAAAATCTAAGCATTGCTGAGTTTGAATCACGATCGGTTGCCTTTCTTGTGTCAGAGTCATAAGTTTTATAGATTTAATTAACTAAGAAGCTGACTTTCAAAAGCATGAAACTGTGTGGTTTACCACACATACTCGTTTCATTATATTTAACTGATAAGGTATTTAAGAGCCAGGATTATTTGTTATTTTATTTATCTGAAATTTCTGTTGCAAAATTAACCAAAAAAATGGTAATCCTTCTATTAAATATCTTTTCCATAATCTTTGAGGCTCCGATACCATTCTATATAACCATTCAAAACCCATATTACTTATATATTTTGGTGCCCTTTGTATATTACCTGCTTCAAAATCAATAGTGGCACCTATTGCTAAAAATATTTTGATATTTGGCAGTTGGTTTTTGTATTTATATATCCATTTTTCTTGTTTTGGTGCGCCTAGCCCAACGGCTAATACTGTGGCGTCTGAAGAATTAATCATCTCAACTATTTTTTTACATTCCGCTTCTTTTTTTTCAAATCCAAAAGGTGGTGAATATGAGCTGACAATTATATTTCTATGAACCTTGGCATTAATTTTCTCTTGAGCTTTAATAGCTACACCTTGTGCTGCACCTAATAAAAATATTTTAATTGTTTCATTTTGTTTGTGGAAGTTATAAAATGCTGGAAAAAAGTCAGAACCGGAAATTTTTTCTTGGATGGGCTGACCTAAGAAACGAGATGCATATATTAAAATTTGACTATCACATAGTTTGTAATCAGCAGTCTTATAAGCTTCAAGAAATTCACGATCGTTTTGCAATTTCATTATGTGATCTACATTGGGAGTAAATACAGTACCATATTTAAGATTTTCTAAAACTTCTGTTGTCAAGACATTGTTAATCTCAATATTTAAGAGATTAACCTTTTGTACTTGGTTGTTCTCCCATTCAAAGGATTTACCCTGATGTCTTAAAAGTTGTACTAGGAAAAAACTGAGTGTTTCAGATGAGAAAATACGGTCAAAGCGAATGTTAAAGAGACTATTTTTTTGTGCCATATAACTTTGAAGTTCGCTATCTACAATTGAGAAATAGTAAAATTTAGAACATTGCCGATGTTTTCTGCTTATGCGGGTATATTTAGAGTGTTACGTTTGGGTGATATCAAACCATATAAATGCTAAAAATATGAACAATGTCTGTTGCCAGACTTCAATTTTTATCTGTCAAAGCTTTTAATACAGTTGCATTGCTACGCATAAGCACCATAAAAGATTTGGTGTTGCTGAATTATGGGATGATTTCACTCAGTTTTGAACGGCCTTTCAATTGTTTCAACTGCCAATTTATACCGCATTCATGCAACGCCATAGATTTGATAGGACTTGAGACTTTGTTCGCGAGGTTGAGTCAAGACTTAGTGAACTCTACGTATACTTTCTTACGCAAATACCGATAGAAAATACTATCTGATGGCTACTTAAATTATTTTTTATACAGTATCCTAATGAGGAATAAAATTATCCAGCTAACTATCCGTTTGGCTGTGGCGTACAGATAGTATAAATTTCATAATAAGATAATTAGGCACGGAAAAACAAACGTATGTTTAGTTTTTTCAAACCTGTACAGTAACCAACTTATAAGCTATTCAGCGAATTTACATTTCTTTACATAGCTTACTTTTTTAACACTGATTGACTGACTACAGGACATAAAAAACCAAAAAAATTAGAGCTTTGACAACTACAGAAATAAGATAACAAACAATTATTGCCACCCAGAATTGATGTTGAACAGATGATATGTTGAGTGAAAATATTTCCAGTAGCGAGTGAGAATTTCTGTTTCTCTCGTCATTTTTATATTCAGGTAATAATGGCAGTCTGTAGAGTTGTCAGATTGCAATTTAATTGCTTATGCTTTTTATCTGTTAATGACTTAAGCCTCTTTGAGAAAAATAAATCTTTCTTCTTTCTATCTTTTTGCTCTTAACTGATGATTTAGCTCAACTTATTCGCCCAAGCCTTATTGTTACATCCATTCAATACTGGGCGGTTACGCCATCGCACTTCCTTTGCGATCGCTAAAACCATTGTTGTATAGTAGGCATTTCCCGTTTGCAGATAAGTATATAAATATGAAAAGACACCGAATTATGGTTATTGGTAAAAATGTCATGACCGTGCAGCGCGTCAGCAGTCATTGCTTAAAACAAAATGCAGAAGTTTTTCCATATTATTGTATTCCCACGCCGGAAGAGATAACTTTGTTTGAACCTCATATATTGGTGCTATGTCTACCCATACCTGAGCAATTCCAGCATGAACTACTTCAGCCTTACATTTTGTGGTCAGAACAACTCGTGAATGACATCTCACCACTGGCTACCACTTTGACAGAATTATCTGACTGTTTACATAAATTCCTCTAAGCTTAAATCAGCCCTTGGCGTACAGCTAAAGCTGCTGCTTGAACGCGATCGTCAACGCTAAGTTTGTTGAGAACCATACGTACATAAGACTTGACGGTTCCGAGTGAGAGGTAGAGTTGGTTTGCAATCTGCTGGTTTGAGCGCCCCTGTGCAATAAGTTTAAGAATCTCGCGTTCGCGATTACTGAGAATAGGTTGCGCTATTACCTGAGATACAGAAGCATCGGGAGCAACAGCGGTTGACCTAAGCATCCGAGCAACTTTTTGAGCGATTAGAGGATCTAAATAAGCGCCACCTTGGAGTATCAATTGAATAACGGCGATGAGCTGTTCCCATTCAATGGTTTTAAGACAGTAACCATCAGCACCAGCTGCAAGCATCCCCATGACCTGAATATCGTCGTCAAAGGCACTTAAGGCTAAAACACAAGTAGTCAAGCAGTTGCTTTTTATATGCTGGGTGGCTGTAATCCCATCCATAACTGGTAGATCGATATCCATTAAAACTACATCTGGTTGGAGTTGACTAGCTAATTCAACAGCTTCTCCACCGTCCAATGCCTCTCCAACTATACTAAAACCAGGTTCTAAGCTAAATTGCCCTTTTATCCCTCGGCGGATTAAAGCGTGATCGTCAACTAATAGAATCCGTACAGTTTTCTTTTCGTCAATATTAGATATCATTATTGCTACATCTGGTTATATTCTGTTCATCGTTACTATCAACTTGATTTATGGCACTTGGGAGAGTAAACCAGAAAGTACTTCCCTCTCCAAGAGAACTTTCAACACCAATGTTTCCTCCGTGAGCCTCAATAATTTGACGACATAAGTACAGACCAAGCCCACTTCTTCCACGATGCCCTCGTCCTTGAATAAAGCGGTGGAACAGCTTTTCCTGAGCTTGCGGTGCAATTCCCAAACCATAATCGCGCACCGAAATCCGCACTTGCTCTTGTTCATAAGGCATTATCTCAATTAGAATTTCCCCGTTAGGCTTACTTACCCGCACAGCGTTATCAAGTAAGTTTTGTAGAACTCTTTGAATTTCTAATTCATCACCATAGACAGCTGGCAGCAATTGAGAAGTTTTACAAATGAAGGCTAACTCACGTGTAGATGTTGCTTTTATCTGACTAATTACTTTAATTAAAATCTTTTCCCAGTTTAGGCGATCGCACATTAAACAAGTGCTGCCTGCTTCATAACGGGAGATATCTAAAAGGAGTTCCACAAGCTTAAGCAAATCCTCATTAGCTTCATGGTACTCTTCAAAAACTTCCTTCCAAGTGTCATTGACTGAACCAAAAGCTCCTCTGAGCATACAGTTTAAAGTGTTACGAGTCGCAAGTAAAGGAATACGTAGGTCGTGGGAAAGTGCAGATATCATGTCTTCAAGCTGTTGGTTACGCACCTCAATACTTTGTTGACGGTGACGAGTCTTATCAGCGATCGCGTTAAGAACTCCAGCTAGTTGCCCGATCTCATCTATAGAAGAATGGGATAGTTGCACTTCCATTTGTCCCGCTTGCCAAAGTTTACAAACTTGTGTCAATTTGTTTAATGGAAGTTTGACTCGCCAATGCAACAACTGGATATTTAAAATTGCTACTAATAAAATGATGAATGTGCTGAAAATATTGATCGCACTGTTAATACTATTCAATTGCTGTATACGATTTTTGCGAACTCTCAAAAGCATCTCTTCGTGCTGAATGAGTTTCTCAATCTCCTTATGCAAAGAATCAAATAAAGTGCTTTTTGTCAAAGCAGAATTCCTTACAGACCCAGAAAGCGCTTTTTGCTTCAACTCCCTTTGCCACTGGTTATAGATATATTTAATTTTATCGAGTTGCTTTATTTGAGCAGGGTTGTCTTGTACGAGATTGTACAGATGGTTGAAGCTGTTGTGGAAGCTGGGCTTCTTCTGACGAGAACTTATCGGATTAGTTTGTCCCTGATTAGAATTTTCTAGAAAACCTTTTTCTTGATTATCTATTACAGCATTAAGTAGACGTTCTCCTTCTCGCCCTATGAATAAAGCATGGGTTATCTGGTTATATGCCTCATGATTTAGGTGTGCTATCAAGAGATTGAAGACTTGCTGTCCAAATAAAAAGAACACTAGCAGTAAAATACTAGTATGCAGAGGGTTTAAAAAATTACCTTTCCTAGATGAGTGAATTAAGAAAGGTATCAAGCTAATAGCTATCACTATTTAATATCTCTACCACCTTAATTAAAGTTACCTAGAATACTACTTAAAACCCTTATACACCAGTACTGAAAAAGCTTTGCTGGTGTTCAGCTGTGATTAAAAAGCGTTAACTATGCGTGTGTTACATATCAATATCCTTCATATTAACAACTTAATTGTATTAAATAATGTAGCAAAAATATACTACTACCTTTTTTACAAAAATTAACATAATGCACAAAAATTAATAATCTTTTAGCTTCGTGGTTTTTTTGCAACTGATGTCAGTTGCGTGAGAGAAAAACACAAGAGTATTTTTTTACGGAGATCCATAGTAGATTCCCCTACCGTTAGTGCCAATAAAGACTAGTCCAAATTTCTGCCAGCTAGCCTCCATGACATTAGGCTCATTGCCCATAGGTTGGTGTAAATAGGCGATATTTATCCATGTTTTTCCTTTGTCGAGAGAGCGAAATACTCCTTCGCCCATACCAGCAATTTCCCCATACAAATACAGTGCAGGAATTTTGCTTCCCTTTTGTGCCTTACCAAGGGCGAATAAGTAAGCTTTCTTCACTTTAGGAATCTGGGCAAATTTTACACCGCCATTTGTTGAGCGATAAAGTCCGTGAGAGTTAAGACTGAGCCAAACTTCGCCATTAACCCCCGGAACTGTTTTGAGCATAGACCAACTTTCAGAAGGCAATAATGAGTTTACAATCTTAAAGGATGCGCCTCCGTTCTTACTGCGGTATAACTTGCCACCACTGTAGTAGTAAAAAGTGTTGCCATCTAATTTGTCAGCTACTAATGGTTGACCCCAGTACCACGGGCCTTTGGGGCCTTTGGGTAACCCTGATACTTTGCTCCAAGAACATCCGCCATTGGTTGTACGAATAGGCTGTCCTTGATTAATAATTGCGACAAATAGATTTGAATTTGTTGCTGACATGGCTACACGCAACGGGATTGTGTTCTTCGGAAACGAGGAAAATTGTTTCCATGTCAGTCCCCCATCTTGCGAAGTTGCTCCCGTATAAGTATTGTTCCACCGATTACCACCAACACGCACCATTTGTGAAGGATTGCTTTCGCTATAAGCAAGACCATAGGTATCCTGGAACCGAGGACTATTTTTGCCGCCAAACTGCGTAGATGGGTAGACATCTAATCCATTGCTGTGGTCAAACCCATCCGTATCAGCAACACCGCTCAACAATTTAGAGCCACTTCGAGGTGAGACTAGGGCGAAGCTAACTAGCTGCTCGTGTCCTTTTTCATAGTTTGACCAAACAGATGACTCTGCGTTGATATTGTCTGTTTGCCATGTTCCATACCAGTCTGTTAACCATAATCGTCCAGCAGCTTTTGGGTCAAACTCAATCGCTGAGGTTGAGGAGGCAAAAAACCACTTAGGCCACCAGGGCACTTGAGGTTTCAAAGTTTGCTTTTTCTGTTGCCATGTAGCTCCACCATCAGTAGATTGAAATATGACACGATTGTTTGTTGTGGAAACATACTGGTCATAAACAATTAAAAGATGATTGGGATTGTTTGGATCTACAGCAATGGCATTAAATGTAGTTTTCGCGTTACTTGGTGTGATATCGCTCCAAATACTGTTTGCATATTTGCTGACACCCGACGTATGCGTTACATACAGAACTTTGTCTTTTGCCAGAGCCATTCGATTCACTTTTGATGGGCTTCCTGGTATTTTGCTCCAGGTAACACCCGCATCAGTGGATTCATATATGCCATTTCCATAGGCATTGGCATAGACTAGTTCAGATACATTTTTGCTAAATACAATACCTGTAATTCCAATCTTTGTTTCCGGCTTTTCGGGAAAAGAGCTAACCTTGCCCCATGTTGTACCACCATCTGAAGACTTCCATAGCCCATTCAATCGCGAACCAAATAAAATAACATTGGAATTAAAAGGATTAACGGCTAGCCTCTCTCCGAGCCAACGTTTAGTTTCATTGCCACCCATTGGCAAGTCTATTTTCAGCTTATTCCAGGTTTGACCGCGATCGCTCGATTTGAAGATTGTTCCTAATCCACCCCAACTAGTAGTATATTTCCCTGCTGCGATGTATACAATATCTGGGTTATTTGGGTCAAGTGCTAAGGCTTCTCCCCCGTAGTAATTGCTGTGTTGCAAGCTAAATATATCTGTTAGCGGAATCCATTTGTAATCTTTTGAATTCCAACGATAAAAGCCACCCATATCAGTTCTGATGTAGGCTAAATTTTGCTCTCGTGGATGCAAATAAATGCCTGTAACATAACCACCTCCTCCAATAGAGACATTATTCCAGTGATACCTTGATGTAGTACTCCAACTAGACTTGAGGGGTGTAAATTTGACGATAATAGCCAGCGCAAGTATAGCAATACAAATTGTTTTCCCTAGCAGTCTCCAGAAACGGCGATCGCTCATTGCTATTTTCATGGTATTTGCACGTATTTATTTTAATTGACGTTACAGGAAGTAAATTAAAGTCAAGTAAATCAGGTACAGATCGATACTTCTCGGTTAGCCCAATTAAGTAAGTCTGCGAGAAAAAACCTAACTAGGTTACGAAATGTAAATACACCTAAAACCCTTACAAATGACTAAGGACAAATGACAAATGACAACCCTCACTGCTTATCTTTATTTGCACCTACTTAAGTGGATATCCGGGTGGATAATTTTATTGAACCCTAGAGGATGCTGTCTGCATGGATGCAATATTGACCATCAGGCGGTTTTGTCATTGCTGTTTAGGAAGGAAACTTTACTAAGAATTATTAATCACTTTTTAAGTAACAATGTAGTACGATCCTGTAAGTTTACTTAGGCAAATCGTAAAACCCACCTAGACTTTGTAATTCCGCAGCCAATTCCCGACTTTAGAGGATTTTTAATGGCCAATCATACAGAAATCTCTGCGGGTTACCCTAGCAGTTTGAGAAAATTAGTAGCGAGAAAAGGATGTTGGCAGCGTTACTTACTTCTAGGTATAACAACAAACATAGCATTTTGGGCTGCAACTTTTCTTTATCTAAAACTTACACCACCGACCTACACTAGTTCTTCAGCTATTAATCTGCCAGGAGCATGGTCAAATGCCAATATTAATCTACCAGACATTGGCTATGCTAATTATGAAAATGTGTCTCCATACGCTGCTCTTTCTTCTCAAGATCCAAGAGAAATTTATAAATTTATAGCTGAAAGCGAACCTATATTAAGATCGGCAGCCGAGCAACTTAATATGTCTTTAGAAGAGTTTGGCAAACCTCGGCTCAAGCTAATAATTAATACTTCCATGATGAGCGTTGACTTCGAAGGCGCGAGTCCCCAGGAAGCTCAAAATAAATCTTTAGCTTTTTACAAAGCCTTGCAAACAAGACTCAACAAGCTACGAAATCAAGAAGCTGTTCAAAGAGATATAGGTTATCAAACGTCCCTGATTTCTTCGCAAAAAAAATTAGCAGATGCTCATAAGCGGCTTTCCGATTACAAAGCACGTTCGGGTTTGAATTCTGAAGATCAAATTAAGGATTTGACAACCAACATTGAACAGCTCCGCAGACAACGAGCTGAAATAATCGGTCAACAGCAACAGGCTACTACTCGTTTGGCACAATTATCGAATAATTTAAAACTATCTGCTGGACAAGCTACAGATGCTTTTACCCTTCAAACAGACCAGATATTTCAACAAAACTTAAAAAATTATAGTGATGCTAGCGCTTCTTTGGTAGTTTTAGAATCCAAATTTCTGCCTAGCCATCCGACATTAATTACAGAGAAAGCGAAAAGAGACGCTGCTCAAGAGGCCCTGCTAGTTCGAGGTCAGTCTCTTTTAGGGCGAAAATTCACTTTGGCAGTTCTAAAGCAATTAAGCCTTAGTAGCAATAACTCTGGTAACAACGTTCCTCGAGACGCTCTTTCCCAAGAACTAGTTATAGTTCAGGCAGACCAAAAGGGATTCACTGCTCAAGCTCAAGCAATAGAACAACAGATTAACCAGCTTGAGAGTAGGCTCAAGAATTTAACACAGTTGGAAAGCACCTTGGATTCGTTGAAGCGAAATACGCAAATTGCTGGAGCGGTCTTTTCTTCAAATTTGACCAGACTGGATATTGGTAAGTCGAATACTTTTGGATCTTATCCACTGATTCAACTTGTTATACAGCCTACATTACCTGAGAAACCGACTTCACCAAAAGATAAATTAGTTTTACTAGGTTCAACTTTAGGCTCCCTTTTCGTATCCCTTGGACTGGTATTACTTTGGTGGCGCGAACGTAAAAATTTAATATCTGATAAGACTGTGAGTACAGAGAGGAAGAGAATGGAACAATGAAACCTCAAAACTTTGAAGAAAGTCTTGTTTGGTATTGGATAATTAGTACCTATGTATTTTATTTTATTGGTATTTTATATCCTGTAAATTTTGTATTAGCCTGGATACTGTTTTTTTACTTATGTAAGCGGCTTTGGAACCAAACAGCGCAAACTCGTATTGAAAAAAGAATCAAAGTTTATTGGATACATTGGGTTTGGATTGTCTCTATTCTGATCGTAGCGATCGCTACAATTGTAGGCTGTATAACTTATGATGTAGGTACAAATCAAACTCTTAGGTCATTGATTAACTGGTTTACAGATTGGGCTTTGCTAGCACTATTTCCATTAAGCGGCTGTCTCAATATTCGACCACAACTAATCTATAGGGCCGTCTGCATCTTATGTCTTCAAAGTTTGATTTTAATTCCCTTTTTTTATCTAG
Organism: Nostoc sp. DedQUE05; assembly: GCF_034530955.1. Lineage (NCBI taxonomy): Bacteria > Bacillati > Cyanobacteriota > Cyanophyceae > Nostocales > Nostocaceae > Nostoc > Nostoc sp. DedQUE05. Next base: position 20,830 of record NZ_JAVRCB010000060.1, read on the forward strand.
CTTGGATACTAAAGTTACCTGCACACCTATATTCTTCTCCAATTGAAAGATTAATCCAGAATGGTGAGCTTTTTTACAACGTAAATCTCTATGGTAGTGATTACGGTACGAATGATATCCGTCTATTTCTATTTGCACCTTGGGCACCTGCGCTCGGTCTTATTGGAAACATCTACTTCTTCCTTGCTATTGAAGAACGTAACAACAAGTGGCGCTGGATTGGTATAGCTGGCTCTTTAGCGATGAGTATAGTATCTGTTTCTCGCTTATCTTTTATAGCTTTACCAATAGTTTTCATATTAGTTTTGTTACTTACAAAAATTACTAAACCTACTACACAAATTGCACTTGGATTTGTTAGCTTTTTAGCAGGTATTTTTAGCACGGCACTTCTTGGTACTATTAGGGATGCTAAAGAAGCATTTTATAATGCTAGACCGGACTCTTCACGAGTGCATGAAGCTTTAGGTATGATTGCCTTGGAGAAATGGAAAGAAGCTCCTATATGGGGTCATGGTTTTCGAGAAGCACCAGGGCCTAAAGCATTAGCGGAAATGCCTATCGGCTCTCACCATACTTGGTTTGGTCTCTTGTTTGTGAAAGGGATAGTTGGCTTCATCGCTTTTTTAGTACCAATTTTATTGAGTTTTATAGTTTTGCTGATTAAAGCACAGAAAAGCACAACTGCTAGGGTAGCATTATATTTTCTTGTCACTCTATTACTTTTTACATTTAATGATAGCCAAGAGGTTTTAGGTTACTTATACTATCCCGGTTTAATTATTATGGGAATTGCATTTAAAGAAGAAGTGCAGCTTCCTAAATCTTCTCTTAATAAGAAGCCTGAAGCTGCTTATACTTAAATTTAAAATTGATAAAAAATATTTAATTTTCTATTAAGGATGCCCTCATGTTAATCAAAAAGCTAAGGCAAAAAGTATCTAGTCAATATGTGCGTAATATTGGTTGGATGGGGGGAGCAGAGTTAGTAAATCGTGTTTTCCGATTGGGAACAACAGTTACTTTATCTCAACTGTTAAATCCTTACGATTATGGATTGATAGCAATCGTTTTGACTACCAATGAATTCGCAACTGTTTTTACCTTAAGAGCTGGAATTGGCTCTAAGATTGTTCAGGCAGCAGAGAAGGATCTGAAAATTATTTGTCAGACATCCTACTGCCTTAATTGGATACTATGTGGAGTAATGTTTATTCTTCAGTGTCTTGCCGCTTTACCAGTTGCTTTGTTTTATAGTAATAACCAAGTTATCTTGCCTATCTGCATTATGGCATTAGTTTACTTAATGCTACCAATCTTTGCAGTTCAATCTGCCTTAATCCAGCGAGAGAACCGCCTGAAAATCACAGCATTATGTAATGCTACTCAGTCGTTTCTAATCAATATTCTCACTATATGTTTAGCTCTATTAGGGATGGGAATGTGGGCTGTTGTTATACCTATTGTTATTACGACTCCAGTCTGGATTGTTATCAATCTAATGAATCATCCTTGGCGTCCTACTATGTTCTTTAGTTTTAATAAGTGGCAGGAAGTTGTTAGTTATGCTAGAAATATTCTTGGCGTTGAGTTACTAAATAAGCTAAGAGCTAATCTTGATTACCTGATTATTGGACGTTTTTTAGGAGTCCAGGCGCTAGGAATTTACTATTTTGCTTTCAATGCTGGCTTAGGAATCAGCATGAATGTAATAAATACAATGACTTGGTCTTTATACCCGCATCTTTGTGCTGCTCGGGGAAACGTTAAGCAGCTTCGAGAACGTTATTTTAGTAGCCTCAAAACATTTGCCTTAATTGTCTTTCCATTGGTTTTGCTACAGTCAAGTCTAGCTCCATTTTATGTCCCAATTGTTTTTGGGCAAAAGTGGATAACAGCAATTCCAGTATTGATAGTTATCTGCTTGTCAGCCATACCACGCCCATTTGCTGATGGCGCTTCTATGTTACTTAACTCTGTAGATAAAAGTCATATTAATCTTTACTGGAACTTAATTTTTACTGTAATTTTTACAATTTCATTACTAGTAGCTGTGAAATGGGGAATTTTTTGGGTAGCTGTTGCGGTATTCATGGCTCATATATTAGCATTACCTCTTTACAGCATTTGGGTTAGTAAATATGTTTTATCTAGAACTCAATCTTTATCAATTGCAAAATAAAAACTAAAGCTGAGTAAAAATTTGGCTTTTTAGAAAAATACCTTTTTCTAACTACACTCATTCATTGAGACATAACGAATAACAACGAGGAACTAAAATTAATGGCTACCCCCCAACCGGAACAGCTGAAAGAACTTCTGCATAAATCACTAGGGAAATTAGAGACATTTCCAGAGTGTGCATTACTAGACTATCCTGACTATCCTAATATTGGCGATCACCTTATCGGGTTAGGTACTATACTTTATTTAATTAATGTGCAAAAAACAAAAATTAAATATACTGCTAGTCCTAATAACTTTTCTAGCAAAGTAATGGAAGAAAGAATTGGAAAAGCTCCTATTTTTCTGCAAGGAGGAGGGAATTTAGGCGATCTTTGGACTGCTCATCAAAAATTTCGCGAACAGATTATTTCTAAATACCGAGATCGACCAATAATTATCCTACCACAAAGTATTTATTTTGTTGAACCTACCAATTTAATAGAAGCAGCAAATGTATTCAACTCACATCCTAATTTGACTTTGTTTGTACGTGACGAATATAGCTATGAACTTGCTCTAAAATATTTCTACAACTGTCAGGTAATTAAAGCACCTGATATGGCTTTTCAAATGGTCAATCTACCTGGCCTCTTATCTAGGTCTAACCGTAGTAACTCTATTTTATATCACTATAGAAATGACAAAGAGTTGAATCAAAGTAATTCTCAGACTTCTATCGATCTCCCTAATTTAGTTGTAGAAGATTGGACTTCTTTCAAATATGACACAACTGAACGTATGGAGCGAATTCGGGAAGGCTTGCAAAAAGGTACAGTGATTCCTGGTGAGTGGATATATCGACATCTTTGGAAATACTTCCATCATTATTCCTTTGGATTCAATAGCTTATATAACTCCTCAATGCATCTTAAATCCTTAAGTTATATGCATCATGGGATGTATCAATTTAAACAGCATCGTCTAATTATTACAAACCGCCTGCACGGACATATTCTCTGCATTCTTATGGGTATTCCTCATGTCTTTCTACCTAATGCTTACCATAAAAATGAGGCATTTTATCAAGCTTGGACTTACTCAATTCCCTTTTGCAGATTTGTAAAAGAATCTTCACAAATTCAGGTGGCTGCACAAGAACTTTTGGAACTATTCCCAAACTAACTGGTTTATGCTCTGCCTACACGAAAAATTACAAAAATTTTTCTACTTTCCATCTGGTTAAACTCTATGACCGAAAACGACTCATGATACAGAGCAACTAAATTTATTTATAGGGATCATTAATTTTGAATTTTGAATTTTGAATTCGGAGCGAAGCAACGTGACAACTATATCCGTTATTATTCCCGCTTACAATGCTGAACGCACTATTTTAGAAACAATAAAATCCGTTTTTCAACAAACCTTTTCTGATTTTGAGTTAATTATTATTAATGATGGCTCAACCGACCGGACTTTAGAACTATTGAAGACTGTTGAAGATTCTCGTCTCAAGATTTTTTCATACAGCAATGCTGGTCTATCAGTAGCTCGTAATCGTGGTATTTTCCATGCCACGGGAGAATTTATGGCATTTCTCGATGCCGATGACTTATGGACACCTGATAAATTAGAGCTACAACTAGCAGCATTGCAAAAACATCCAGAGGCAGGACTTGCTTATAGCTGGACTCTGAACATGAGTGAAACAGCAGAGATTTTTCACCCTGGTCATAATGTAGTCTACGAAGGTAATGTGTATGACAAATTATTACTTAGTAACTTTATTTCCAATGGTTCTAATCCTTTAATTCGTAAACAAGCAATTGAATCTGCTGGAGAATTCGACCCAACTCTTTTTTCCGTGGAAGATTGGGATTATTGGTTTCGTGTAGCACAGCACTGGGATTTTGCAGTAGTTCCCAAACCTCAAATTTTCTATCGTCACTCTTCAAAATCTATGTCAACAAAAGTTGAGAAGATGGAGAAATATTTGCTTATTGTCTTGGAGAGAGGCTTTCAAGCAGCACCGCCAGAGTTACAAAATCTTAAAAATCAAAGCCTAGCAAATATCTATCAATATTTAACGGGTATGGAACTAGCTCATGTGACTAATAGAGAACAGCTCAACCAAGCTGGTCGTAAATTGTGGAAGACGGTTTCTTTATATCCTCAGATTTTGCGAGAAAGAGTAACTCAGCGTTATTTAATGAAATGGCTAGTAATGCAAGTCCTTTCTCCTCAAATTGCTAAGTACTTGACTCGACCTTTTTCTTTGGCTAGGTCTGTTGCGGTTCCAAGGCTGCAATAGAGGCTGTTATTAGAAAGCAACCTTTTGATACTAATTAGCTAGTAGAATTTAGCAACTTATTGAAATCATATGCCAACTATATCTGTCATTATTCCCGCTTATAATTCTGAGCGCACAATTGTCGATACAATTGTCTCAGTACAACAACAAACTTTTTCTGATTTTGAGATAATTGTTATCAATGATGGTTCAACAGACGGAACTCTTAAGCTACTGGATGAGTTGAAAGATAGTCGTATAAAAGTCTTTTCCTATGAGAATGGAGGTTTATCAGTAGCTCGTAATCGTGGTATTTCTCATGCTAAGGGAGATTTTATAGCCTTTCTTGATGCTGACGATTTATGGACAGCCGACAAGCTAGAACTTCAGTTAGAAGCTTTGCAAAAAAATCCAGAAGCAGGTGTTGCTTATAGCTGGACTTATTTTATGGATGAACAAACTGGAAATTGCCATCTGGATCGGCCGATCTTTTTCCAAGGTAAGGTTTTGGCGAATTTATTAACCTGGAACTTTATTGCTAGTGGTTCAAATCCCTTAATCCGTAAGCAAGCGATTGAATCTGTAGGAGAGTTTGAACCTTCAGTATCAGGAGCAGCAGACTGGGATTATTGGCTACGTTTAGCTGCAAAATGGTCGTTTGTTGTAGTTAGCAAACCGCAGATTTTTTATCGTCAATCTTCAAATTCAATGTCATCTAAAGTTGAATTTATGGAAAACTGTCAGTTCCAAGTATTGGAGCGAGCTTTTCAATCAGGATCGCCAGAAATTCAAATACTGAAAAATTATAGTTTAGCTTATGTTTACCGATATTCTTGTAAGCTATGCTTAACAAGAATTACAGGTGATGAAGGAGTTGAAAAAGCAAGTCAAAAATTGGGGAAGGCAATTCAGCTATATCCAAAAATTCTCCTGGAAAAGGAAACTCAAAAGCTAATTATTAAATTGTTGTTGAAAAAAATACTTGTAGAAAATATTTCTGCATACTTGCTCCAGATTATTAGTAAAATTCGCGTTGCTCACGTTCAAAAGTTGAATATTCATGAAAAAAGAATCGGTTGAGGTAAGTTGTAGTACTTGCCACTTGGTAACTCAATGGGATAGTTACTCAGTCTTATTCTGGATAATGGTGGAGCGATCGCTTGCTAAAAATTTCAATCAGACTATCCACACGTAGACAAAATGTATCATTAACTACAATAATTGCTTGATAACGCATACTAGAAGGAAATATCTTACATTATCCGGTGAAAAGTTAGGAAGTGGGATTCGTCCTATAATTAGACGGATAGCCAAGTGGATAAATATCTCACTTTTTTAGATGCTATCACTAGAAGGTGCGATCGTATCCATCAGATAGTATTCCCATTGCCATATCAAAGATTACTGTACTACTAGTAAAACCTGAGAGCAAACTGAAACTAAAGTCAGTCTAGAAAATGAAAAAAGTTTCTGTAATTATTCCGGTTTATGGAGTCGAAAAATATATAGCTGCTACTGTACAATCTGTTCTTGAGCAAACCTATACAAATTTCGAGCTTCTAATTATCGATGATGCTTCTTTGGACAGGAGTATAAATATTTGTCAGCAATTTACTGACCCCAGAATTAAAATTATTCGTCAGGCAAATCGAGGGGTATCTGGAGCTAGGAATACTGGTATTCGCCATGCTCAAGGAGAATATTTAGCTTTTTTGGATGGAGATGATCTTTGGTTGCCAGAAAAGTTAGAAAAACAAATTGCTCACTTAGAAAATTCACCAGCAGTCGGTGTTAGCTTCAGTCGTTCTGCTTTTATTGATGAAGCTGGACAAGCTTTAGGTACGTATCAGATGCCCAAGCTTAAAGAAATCACGCCATCCTATTTGCTCAGTTGCAATCCGGTTGGTAATGGCTCGGCTGCGGTAATGCGCAGAGAAGTTTTGGAAGCGATTAAATTTCAAGATAATCTTTACGGTACTAATGAAGATTGTTATTTTGATGAACGCTTACTCCAATCAGAAGATAACGAATTTTGGATTCGTATTTCCATTAAAAGCAATTGGCAAATAGAGGGCATTCCAGAACCCTTGACCTTGTATCGGGTTAATTCAAAAGGGCTTTCAGCAAATATGCTCAAGCAGTTAGATTTTTGGGAAAAGCTAATTGAAAAGACACGCTCCTACGCTCCAGAAATATTTACTCAAGAGGAAACACTAGCTAGAGCTTACCAGTTGCAGTATTTAGCTCGTAATGCCGTAAGACTACGAGAAGGTTTAATGGCTGTAAAATTAATTAATCGGGCGTTAATAGCTGATTGGCATATTCTTCTTGAAAATCCCAAAAGTACACTTTTGACACTGGTAGCTGCCTATTTACTTTTACTCTTACCTCAAAATGTTTACAATAAATTTGAAGCTCTGGTTTCAAATAATATAGTAGGGGCTAACCAAAAACGTCGTATTCTTCAAGAAAATATCTAGAAATAATTAATAACTTTTCTATAAATAATTAAGAAGTTTCTATGCTAAAGCATAATTAGATTTCTTAATAATGCATAGTAAATTTAATTAGATATTAATTAAATTAAATCAATGGGAATAGTCAACAATGAAGAAAGTTTCTATCATTATTCCGGTTTACAAAGCAGAAAAATATATAGCTGCTACACTGCAATCGGCTCTTGAACAAACTTACGAGAACTTCGAGATTTTAATTATTGATGATGGTACTCCTGATAAAAGTATAGAAATTTGTCAGCAATTTACAGACCCTAGAATTAAAATTATTCGTCAAAAAAATCGGGGTCTACCTGGGGCAAGAAATACTGGGATTCGCCATGCACAGGGAGAATATTTAACTCTTTTAGATGCTGATGACTTATGGTTGCCAGAAAAATTAGAAAAACACGTTAAGCATTTAGATAATTCGCCTAATGTCGGGGTAAGCTTTAGCCGCTCTGCTTTTATTGATGATAATGGCAACCCTTTAGGTATTTATCAAATGCCTCAGATGGAAGGAATAACTCCAGCAATTGTCTTTTGCCGCAATCCAATTAGCAATGGTTCGGTAGCAGTAATTAAAAGAGAAGTTTTTGAAGCTATTGAATTCCAAGACAATCTTTACGGTACAGTTGAAAATTTTTATTTCGATGAGCGATCGCGCCATCCTAATGGTGACACAACAGATGTTGAATGTTGGTTTCGGATGTCTGTTAAGAGCGATCTGGAAATAGAGGGTATTCCTGAAGCTTTGACCTTATATAGGGTAAATTCAGGGGGACTATCAGCAAACGTTCTCAAGCAGTTAGATGCTTGGGAATTAATGGTTAGTAGGGCACGCTTATATGCTCCAGAAATAGTTAATCAATGGGAAACACTAGCTAGAGCCTATATGTTGCGTTACTTAGCCCGCAGAGCAGTCAGCCTGCAAGATGGTGCAATGGCTGTGAAGTTGGTGAATCAAGCATTAGCAACCAACTGGCATATTCTCTCTAAAGAACCACGCCGTACACTTTTGACCCTAGGAGCTGCCTATTTCCTTCGTCTTTTGCCCCAGTTCCTTTACAGTCGAATCGAGACTGTTGCTTTAAAGACTACAGGATATACTCAAAGACAGCGCATTTCACAAGGCTTAGGGGGGAGCAACGCGATTTCGTGACCTCGGCCAAAGGACGTGCATAAATGAGCTTTAACGCGGCTTTTGGAGCGAATCACTCATTTGAGTCCCTGTATAATTGGGAACCCAACCTTCTGCGATCGCAAAATAGCGTATCCCTTTGAAATTCAACGATGCAGTTGGGCTGCACCAATGCTCAACTCCAGCCGGGATGTAGAGATAGTCTTGTGCCTGAACTAAAAGCTGTACCTGGCTGCCATCAGGTTGCACGAAGCCATAAATCATTTCTCCTGACAACACATACAGGGGTTCAGGCGCAGGATGAGTATGATAACGACCGTAGGTTGCGATCAGGTGGTGAAGATTGAACGAACCTGGATGCACATTTAGTAAGTCACACCAGAGAGCGCCATTTTCTTGCTGAAGAAATTCAAAAACGCTGTTGTGGAGTTCTACGCAATAACGTTTCTCGGTCTCAGTTAAAACGTCCTGGTCTCGCAGATTAGGGAAGAGTAGCGATGTTCCTGGGTCGTAGTGTTTGAGTTGAATGCCAAGAGGCGCAAGTTCGCGGGCTATTTCGTCTAAATCGCTCTCAATCGTACCGTCGTCAAGTAGTAGGTTAGCCATGACAAAAAGACTAATTAACTGTTAAGAAGAGTATACTCAATTTTGAAATGAAAAGCCACTATTCCCGACTGAGAAACCGGGGAATGAGGGATGGTGAATAGGGAATAGGGCATGGGGCATGGGCAATAGAGAATGTATACAAAAACTAAGATAAGGCTTCCTTAGATCAAAATTTTAGAGGGACAACAAAAATAACCAATGCCCAATGCCCAATACCCAATGTCCAGTGCTCAATGCCCAATGCCCAATACCCAATACCCAATACCCATTAAAAGAATAAATTTATCGCCAGAATGATGCTTATTGGTACCACTAGCATCTAAGCTAGTACGGGTGAACTATATCCAGCATGGAATGTCTGACTTAATTCTGTTTTGGCATCGGCGCGATTTACGCATTTCTGATAATACGGGACTGGCTGCGGCAAAACGGCAAAGTCCGAAGGTAGTGGGCGTGTTTTGCCTAGATCCAAATCTTCTGGAACGGGATGATGTTGCTCCTGTGAGAGTAACTTATATGATTGGCTGTTTGCAGAAACTCCAAGAGCGATATGCTCAAGTTGGTAGCCAGTTGTTAATACTCCACGCCGATCCTGTACAAGCGATACCAGCTTTAGCCGAAGCAATAAATGCCAAAGCTGTTTTTTGGAATTGGGATGTAGAGCCTTATTCACAAGAACGCGATCGCACCATTATAAATGCCCTCAAAGAAAAAGGTATTGAGTTTCTTAACCAAAACTGGGATCAAATCCTCAACTCTCCAGAGGAGTTACGCACGGGTAGTAACAATCCTTACACGGTTTACACACCCTTCTGGAAAAATTGGATTGCCAAACCGAAAGCTCAACCAGTAGAAACACTGCAAAATGTTGAGGGATTAACGGAAGCCGAACAGGAAATTGCCAAACTTGCAGGAGCGATCGCACTACCTTCAGCGAAAGATTTAGGATTTATTTGGGATGAACAATTAATTATTTCACCAGGAGAAGCGGCGGCACAAGAACGATTAGAAGAATTTACAAATAAAGCTATTACTGAATATCAAGAACAGCGCAATTTTCCCGCAGTTGACGGAACATCACAACTGAGTGCAGCTTTAAAATTTGGCGTAATTGGCATTCGCACCGTTTGGCAAGCCACTATAGAGGCACAGGAAAATAGCCGCAGTGAGGAAACAGCAGTTAATATCCGCACATGGCAACAGGAATTAGCTTGGCGGGAGTTTTATCAACACGCAATGTACAACTTCCCGGAATTAGCTGATGGTGCTTTCCGCGACGCCTTTAAAAACTTTCCTTGGCAAACTAACGAAGAACATTTCCAAGCTTGGTGTGAGGGGAGAACAGGCTATCCCATTGTAGATGCAGCAATGCGCCAGATGAATGAAAGTGGCTGGATGCACAACCGTTGTCGAATGATTGTTGCCAGTTTCCTTACTAAAGACTTGCTAATTAATCCCCAATTGGGAGAAAAATACTTTATGCAGCACCTGATTGATGGTGATTTATCTGCCAATAATGGCGGTTGGCAATGGAGTGCTTCTAGCGGTATGGACCCCAAACCTGTGCGGATTTTCAACCCAGCCAGTCAAACACAAAAATTCGATCCAGATGGGGAATATATTCGGCAATGGGTATCAGAATTGCGGTCTGTAGATCCAGAATATTTAGTTACTGGGAAAATTCCACCTTTAGAACGTCATGCTGTTGGCTACCCTGACCCAATTGTGGATCATAAAATACAGCAACAGCAGTTTAAACTGCGTTATCAACAGCAAAAAATCCTTAGTAGTGGTGAGTAAAATTGCTAATTTTTTAATGTTTATTGATAGTATTTTTGGCTAATCAACCTTCCGTCAAAAATGTTTGTAGTCAAGACTTTAATCCTGATTTTGTTCATATAGTGCTTTGGATAAAAGATTAAAGTCCTTACTACAAACTTATGGGTATTTTGATATATATAGGACTCATATTTGATTTTTGAAAAAAACTCAGTACAGCTTTATTCCTTCTTCCCAGTCCCCAGTCCCCATTACCCCTTATCCCCAGAGGGGGCCCCACCATCCCCAGTCCCTAGTCCCTACGATTAATTCAGAAATCAAATCAGATTGCTATATGACATTATGTCTTGACAGGTAAATGAGAAATTGTCCATAAGATGAGTAGGAAGATTAAGTAAATTGCACCAACTAATCCAAACTCAATCAGAGGAATGTAGGTTACTTCGTAAATTCTGCCCAAGCCGCGTTCAGTCAGTGCATAAACGGCCAGGACACTCACTAAAAAGGCTCCGTAGATAGTACGTTTAGCCCAGATAGCCACAGGTAAACCGTGAAGCTGAGTAAGCACGAGAATACCAAAAAAACCAAAGAGAAATGTGGGCCACTTGCTTTGTCCTAGTATTAATGACACGATTACACTATGTAAAAGCACTGAAGCCTCCAAAGTAAATGTCCACCAACGGTTTACATGGGTGCGGTTAAAAATCAAGGAAGATTGGAGCAGAAGCAAGAACATATAGAGAAAACCAATCAAGTGCCCCAAAGTCGCTTCCATTGGGTGATACCAGAAGGTGTAGATAGCGGCGAAGGAGAAAAAATAGCCGTGGTATAGTTTGATAATTTGCAAAAACTGTTGATGGAAGGGAACAGAATTGCCAAAAAATAAACCGCGTCGAGGTGTTTCTAAAATCAGTACGAAGACTAGTAAGAGTACAACTGCACCTTGAGAAGCCCAAATTGAAGTATCTTGAGCTAGAGCGTCGTACCAAATATATGTTTGGAGAAAGTGTAAAGCAATGAATCCACCATTGATGGCAAGCATGAGGTAATTTATCGGGTGCAACGCTGATTTGTATTTCAACTGCGATCGCTGCGCCCACAAGATACACGCCCAGATGCTAAACTGATGCCCAATGTACATACCCCAAGCCGTTGCTCGACTCCAAAAGGTTGGTTGGGGAAGTTTCCAGTAGTACCAGTTTAATCCTTGGTCAGGAAGTTTGATAATGCTTGCAGGAATGCTCCCACCGATCCAAATTCCGTAGGTGAGGAGGATGCTTACAAAGATACCTAAAAATAATACTCGGCGACCAGTCATAGTAATTTTAGATTTTAGATTTTAGATTTTAGATTAAAAATTTTTAATACAACGTGAGTTCGACAAGCCCTTTTTTGACCTCTCCCCCAACCCCTCTCTGACACCGAGAGGGGAGCCAAAACCCTAATTTCTCGTTGCTCCTCCCTTTCCCCGTGGGAGAGGGAGGCTGGGAGGGAGAGGTTCATCGAACTCACGTTAATACAAGGCTGTTTCAAAAAATTGTTAAACTTTGAAATCAAGATTGTCAGGCGATACGTTCTGTTTTTGATTCAGATGCACTTTTCATTACTCGAAAACTAAGAGTTAAAGCTACTAGCATTACTAAAAATCCACTCAAAAAAGGAGCAGAATTTCCAAATTTCATAAAACTCACTCCTGCCCATGTTGGCCCAGCGATGCGTGCCAATGCAGAGCAAGAACTGGCAATTCCTAATATTTGTCCTTGTTCTTCTGGGGCTGTCATCTGGGAAATCAAGCTGTTCAATATTGGTTGACTAACACTAATTCCCCATGCCACAAGTGTGGCGGCGACTAATAATAAAATTAAGCTTTGCGAGAATCCAATTAACAGTAATCCTAAACCTAATCCTAATATCCCCAAGATAAGTAACTTTATTTCACCTAATTGTTTCTTGAGAAATCCGATTAGTCCTCCTTGAATGATTGTGCTGACAATCCCCATGAAGGCAAAAAGATAACTAGCTTGTTGAGGCCCCCAATTTAATTGCTGCTTAGACCATAAAGCTAATGTAGAGTCCATAGCTGCAACAGCAAAGGTGACTAAAAAGTAGATGCCAACAAGTACACAAAACTGCGATCGCTGTGACAACTGTAACAAGTTTAGGGATTGCTGACGGTGGCGATGAAGTTGGATTTTGGCTTTAGTCTCAGAATTTAGAGATTCTGGAAGTAATATTAAAGCACAAAGAAATGCCAATAAAGATAATCCGGCTGCAAACAATGACGGTAGATGAAAGTTAGCGTTGTTCGGATCTGACCCGATTAGAAGACCTCCAATCGCTGGGCCGAGAATGAAGCCAAGACCAAAAGCTGCGCCGATTACACCCATGCCACGAGCTCGATTAGTTAGCGTAGTAATATCTGCTATGTACGCCTGAGCAGTGGCAATATTCCCTGACATAATCCCAGCTAGACTACGAGCAATAAACAAAATCCATAAGGAGTTGGCAAAACCTAAACCTGCGTATGCAATTACCGAACCGAATAAAGTCAGTAATAAAATCGGACGGCGACCGTAGCGATCGCTAAATCTGCCCCATAATGGTGCAAATAAGAACTGCATTAAAGAATAAATAGCTACAAGTAAAGTCGCTTCATTAGGTTTTGCACCAAATTGTTCGGCATACAAAGGCAGTATCGGCAGAATAATTCCGAAGCCGAGCAAGTCTATAAATACAGTCAAAAATAAGACGAATATAGCCCTGCGATTATTTTTACTCTCCATCTGGGCAATGCCATTTTATAAAAAAGATGTGTAACTTGAATTAGCTTTCTGCACAGCAGGGAATGCTCGATCGTAAAGACCTATTGAATACAACCAGTAATCAGTACAAGCAAAGTGTATGAATTTCAGTGTGATTGAGCAAAATAGCATGGAACAAACCCATAATAAAAATCAAGCCAATAATACTACTAATGAAAGCAACAATAATTTCGTGCTTCCGTATGGCTTTTTGTATCTTAGCGTCTATGATATTTTCTAATTCTTTGTATAACATTGAGTTGAACTTGGTTAAAGACAATAATTATCTGAAACTTACGTTACTTACATAAGTTAGAGTATGTCCGAAATCTCTAACTTATGTCTAACTTATTAAATGAAAACTATTTCAATGCAGTGCGAGTGTCAAGAACTTTTACGTCGTTTCAAAACACCACCTGAAATACCAAAAGCTAATATCGCTAAGGTATAAGTTGGTTCGGGAGTTGCAAGAATACTTACCTGATTAATAGCCAAGCCGTATTGTGGAGCAGAACTGCTAAAAACAAGCCGTGAGATGTTTGGAGTATCACTACGAATCCCCAAGAATACTGCCGAATTATCTAATGCTAAGGACGAAATATTTGGAACTGAGAAAGTACCTAATAGGTTATTAGCTTTATCAAAAGCGGCGATCGAATTTTCAATTTTCAATTTACTAGTGTCTACAGCTATCTGAGTTCCAGCGCCAAAAACCGGCTGGGCAAAACTAATCGAAAAAGGCCCGCCGTTTCCCTGAGTACCAGGATCGGGAGTACCGGGAGGAAGAGGAATAAAACCTGTTGGGTCTATACCTCCGAAGAGAATAAAATCACCTAGAGCGAAGTTACTCCGAATGCCAGGTGGAGGTAAAGTTTGAAAAACAAATGGTGGAGTAATTTGAGGCTTATTAGTTGGAGTTATATTTATATTCAAGCCTAAACCACGTTGCGATGTTGCTGAAAAAGAGTTAGGTAGAAAAGCCGAAAAATCAGGGGCAGAAGGATTAAAGACTTTACCTAAACTTTCCCAATTAACTTCATCATTGCCTCCTAAACCAGCGCGGTCAGTTACTAAAAATGTAGCGGCTTTAACTGGTAATGGGAGAACCGTTATTATAGCTGCGATCGCTGAAAAATATTTTACAGATAACTTAAATAATTTATTTATCGTAACTTCCACAAAGGTTTCTCCTTAATTTTTTAAGATAATATCATCAAATGCAACAATTAAATATTCACGTTCAGACAATGATTTGCTCAGATCGAGAGAGTGAAAGCAACTGCTGCGATCGCACCGACTGAGCTTAAATGTTTCATTACCGCCATTACTAACCAACTTGTTATTGTTTTCTCCAGCATCAATCAGGTTATTTCCAGATTAGTAGAGATATTATTGCCTCCACGAGTAAAAATATACTCGTCACTACTACCTAGCAAAAAGTTATCGTTAGGGGAGTACCAGCAACGATAGATATAAAATATACCTTTATAGTTTTGTAGATCAAATGTATTCGATCGTCGTAATAGTCCCATATTACAACGATCGCAATTATAAATTTCTGATGAAATATACTTAAAAATAGTTAATCCGATTTTATATCTCTGGCGAGAGAAAAAAATACGATTACCTATTTCTTAAAATTATATGTCAGTACCTTATGGCAATTTATAGCTACCAACACGTAGATTTAACTGACCTTGGCGCGGGTTATGGCTGAATATAAATGCGCCTTCTTCGCTTTCCCCACTAGATAAAAAGTCGATTTGTTGCTCTCCTGTTTCTGTAACTTTGCCGTCAATCATTAACTCAGCTATAATCTGAACTGACTCAGCTGTATCTCCTCCATTATTCACAACTTCAAAAGGAACATAAAACTGGCTATTAATTTCTCGAATTGTTTGTTTTTTAGTGACAGAAAGGACGGGAGGTTGATTTTTTTCGTTCAGCCAAGTGTAGCCTACTAGAATCACAATAGTTGCTAGGATGAATGAGGCGATGCTGAATGTTATCCACTCAGCTATTGAGCGCTTTGGTTGTTCTGTTTTAGTCATATTGCTAACCTTCCGGCTGCACCACCAATGGTTGCGGGTAAACCCAGTATCAATGTGTGATCTAACCACATTGTCCAGGGGTCGCTAAAAGTTAATTTTTGAAAGAACCACAGCATAAAAGCGCCTGCTAGCAATGATACTAAGTAGGACATAATAGTTTCGCTCGATGGTCGTTGAAAAATTCCCTTTTGCTCTTTACGTTTTTGCTGGTTAGAAAAACCTGCCTGAAATACAATGCCATAAGAAATCAGCAAAGATGCGGCGATCATTGCCAACTCCCAAGGTGGAGAAGTTGCGGCTGCAAGCATAGGAATTTCATCTGTGGGAGCGATGTTAAATGCAATTATCGTTGCACCAATCAGGGTTCCACCCACATCCACAAAAGTGGCGTGTAACTCATCACCTTTGTTCTTGGTTGTGTTATTTTCGCGATCGCTTCCTTGTCCTTTTCCATTAGTGTTTTCAGTCTCTCCCAAAAACTGATTCGCTAATGCTACACCGAGAGCGAAGGGCACACTTTCAAAGATAATTTTACCTAAAGATTCCTTTAGGGAGGTTTCTGGTGCCAATTCTCGCAATAGTAACAGCACAAAGGTAGAACAAGCTATGCCGATCGCGATCGCTTCGATGGTATCGATTGCGGCTTGATGAGCAAGGCCTGTATATCTGCGTTTCCGAAAGCCTTCTGTATAATTGAGCAAGTAAACCACAATAAACATTAATGCGATCGCCGTCATGATAAATTGTGCTTTCGCCAGCGATCCAATCCACCAAACCTCCATTGTGTACAGCAAGGGTATGCCAAACAAAAAACCTCCACAAGCACCTCGAATGATGTCATTAATCTCATTCTTCCAGATATTTTTTTGACTTTTCGTTGGCACTCCTTTATTTTCCTTTTATTTAAATTTTGTTTTAATTTATAGTTCATTTATTGGCGAAAAAGTTATTTGTTTAATATATATAAATTTTATTTATCAGATTTTCATGTTTTGTAATATCTGCTACAGTACCGATCGGCATCTATCTTAAGATAATATAATTTACCAAAATATTCTCTCGGTTGATGGAAGTAAAAAACAATACATAACTGTTAGATTATGTAATAGCTTTAGGGACTTACAAGTAATAAGATAAGCAATATTTTATTACTTGTAGGGTGAGCGTCTTACCCGTTCCGTGAAATGGGCGGGCTTTTCGTCCCACTTTGCAAGTAGTAGTAATTTATCTATGACTTACGCAAGTGTCACAAAAAAATCGGATTTGTAGTTTGTAGTAAGCGGCTCTAGCCCTTATATTGAGGACTAAAGTCCTCTCTTCTCTGCGAGAGGCTACGCCAACGAGACGCTGCGCGTAGCTTGCTTCCCCGGAGGGGTACACTACGAACTGAAAATAATATCCCAGTTGCGTAAATCCTGTTATCTTGCGAGTTCTCTGAATCAACTACAAGCTGGAGATAAAAACCATGAGTGTCGAAAAGAGAATAGAAGCGACTGTAAAAAATATTGAAGGAAAAATTCAAGAGATTGTGGGTGAAGTCACAGGTAATCCACAAGATAAAACTGAAGGACAAGCAAAGCAAGCTGAAGCCCAAATTGGTCACACCGTAGAAAATATTAAAGACGAACTGAAAAAAGTTTTAGAATAATTTCGCTAGTCTAGTACAAATAGCGATTTTAACGATGAGTAACTCCTAAATTTGTAACTTGATTGCTCCACTTTCTATAAGTTAGTGGGGTTTTTTATGGCGTTAAATCTGAAAGTATAGGAATCCATTTTGATTCCTGAAATTATTTGCGTAGGCAGGGAATAGGTAATAGGGAACAGGGAACAGGGAAGAAGGAATAAAAGTAGACCTCTTGCAAAAGTGCTTTTTGCAAGAGAGGGGAAAAGGGTAAAGGTTAAAGGGGAAAGGGAAAATAACAAACCTTTCCCCCTTTCTCCTTCCCCTTTTCCCGACAAATGCCAAGAAGTGTAGTGTACTGAGTTTTTTTCAAAAATCAAATACTCTCAAGTCTGTAGCGACTACTCTCAAGTCTGTAGCGACTACTCTCAAGCCTGTAGCGACTACTCCCAAGTCTGTAGCGACTACTCCCAAGCCTGTAGCGACTACTCTCAAGTCTGTAGCGACTACTCCCAAGTCTGTAGCGACTACTCCCAAGTCTGTAGCGACTACTCTCAAGCCTGTAGCGACTACTCTCAAGTCTGTAGCAACTACTCCTAAGCCTGTAGCGACTACTCTCGTGTTTTCTACCTCTTGCCCTCGTAAATGAGTAATTATATACCGGGATATTACTGGTATAAACGAAAAATTTTGCGATCGCAATTTGCGATTTACCCTGAACCAGAATCGGGTTTAATTGAGGCAAGCTAGTTCTAGAAATATCTTAAAAGAGCAAATTTATGTCTCGTCAAAAACGTACATCCCGCGTTTTAGAAAAAGCTGAATTAAGAGCATCTGGAATGAAATCGATTATTCCAAGCATTAAATTTGAAGAAGATTATACTTTAGAAAAACTGATTGATTCAATCGAACAGTTACGTAATAAAATTGATGTTCATAATAGCGCTCTGGCTATAGTTGACTCTACTTTAACAGAAGTTGAAAATATGGAAAAAAACTTGAAGCAGCTTTCTGAGAAAATGTTAATGGTGGTTGCTATTAAGTACGGTAAAGACAGCGTTGAATATGAAATGGCGGGTGGTGTTCGTAATAGCGATCGCCTCCGCAAAATGAGAGCGAGCCGCTTAAAAAATATTGCAGAGCAAGCATCAGATAAAAATGAGAAAACTGCATAGAAAATGAGATAATATCATTTTGGATTTTGGATTTGAGATTTTGGATTGAACAATCTAAAATCTCAAAGGTGTTTCTACTTATGCTGAAGCAAGCTTTTTATCACAATTGGGATGTCCACAATTTTCTATTTGTTCGCCAGACATTAGAAATTTCTATGGAAGATATAGAGATGAAAATTTCATACAGAGGTGCAGCGCAGTGTTAGCCTGCTGACCGCAATAAACGAGTAAAACCTTCTTGCTCAAAGTGTTTATCAGTTGTTAATGCCTCTATAATTCCTTGCCTACGCATTAACACAAAGCTTACAGCATCACATAATGAATAGGTTTTATCTTGTCTTGCTAACAATAAATCTATTGCTTCTCGATGTAGCCGCTCATCAACCCATACAATTTGAACGTTTGAATTGTTGATTAGTTCAAGGCTATATGAGAGTACAATTGAACGGGAAAAACCTCGAACCAATGCTAGAGCCACTAATTCTGCTAAAACATAGTTGTGCGTAAGCCGACTTCTGCTTGTAGTAGCAATCAGTTCAACTGCCCTTTCATGTTGTGGCTCATCTTTATGGAGAAAGCAGAGCAATCCTGACGTATCAAGCAGCATTATCTACATTCCAATGCTTAAAAATCATTGGCATAAGCTTTTGCCAAGTCAGCATCAATGCTTTCGTTATCTATACCTGTGGCATAACCCAAGCTAATTGCACCTGCATAACTAAGTAACCGTTGACGTGCTTCTTCTGGCTGAACTTCTGGTTGTAGCTTTGCACCAGTCAGAAGACCATGCTGCCCATCAAGAGATGTCACAATCAATTCTGCTACCGAAAGCCCGATGGCATCAGCTTGCTGCTGCAAAGCTGCATAGACATCATCACTTAATTCCAGTGTTAGCAGTTGGCTCATAAGAATAAACGATTTCAACTAAAGCTAGGGCAATTATAGCTTTTTCCACAAATACTCGGTCACTAAGCTTGTGACTATAGTATATCTAAGCCTTGTAGAGCTAAAAATTTAGTCTTCCTGTTTTCCCAAATATACTTCAATCACACGAGAGTCATTTTGCACTTCTTCAAAATTACCTTCGCACAATACCGAACCTTCATGTAATACTGTTACTTTCTTGGCGATTTGACGCACAAATTCCATATCATGTTCAATTACTAAAATTGAATGACTCTGCGCTAGTGCTAAAAGTAGTTCGCCGATGTTGTAGGTTTCTTCATCTGTTAAACCAGCAACGGGTTCATCAACAAGTAATAAATCAGGTGACTGTGCTACTAACATCCCAATTTCTAAACGTTGCTTTTCTCCGTGAGAAAGTAAAGCTGCTCTGATATCGGCTTTCGGAGTTAAACCAATGGTTTCTAATAATCCTTTAATATTATTCTTTTCCACAGCATGAGAAGGTTCAAACAAAGTAGAAAATACATTTTTCTTCTTGTGACTGGTAATTTCTAGATTTTCGCGTGGTGTTAAATTCAGGTAAATTCGAGGTGTTTGAAACTTGCGCCCAATTCCCAATCGGGCAATTTTATATTCAGGTAAAGAACGCAGGTTTTTACCTTTGAATAAAACTCGCCCTACGGTTGGCTGAACTTTCCCCGTAATCACATCTAGAAACGTTGTCTTTCCCGCACCATTTGGGCCAATTACGACTCGTAATTCACCCACATCCATACTAAAGTTAAGCTGGTTTAAAGCCTTAAAACCGTCAAAGCTAACAGTTACATTTTCAGTTTCCAATATTTTCGCGTTCATGTTGCACTTCGGGGTCTTCTTCTAAAGTGGGATATGTAGCAATTTCTTGACGACGGTGGAAAAGAGAAATATTCTGACTGCGCAACCATCCCACAATGCCGTCAGGAAGGACTGTGACGACTATCAAAAATAGTGCGCCTTGGAAAAATAGCCAGATTTCGGCAAATTGTTCGCTTAAAAAAGTGCGGGCATAATTGACTAACAAAGTTCCGACAATCGCGCCAATTAAAGTAGCGCGTCCGCCTACTGCTACCCAAATCACCATTTCAATCGAAAAGGCAATATCCATTGCTCTGGGTGATACAGAACCACTCTGGATGGTGTAAAATGCTCCTGCTATACCTGCGATCGCACCGGAAACTGCAAACACCAATACCTTAAAATCTGTAGGGTCGTAGCCAGAAAATCTTACCCGACTTTCATCATCACGAATCGCTATCAACAACCTCCCAAAGCGTCCAGTTGTCAACCAGCGACAAATTCCGTAGGTGGCTGCGAGAAACACTACCGTCAGCGTGTAGAAAATAAACTGCGTCTTGGCATCGCTCACCGTTGCCCCAAACAAAGTTGTAAAATCTATCAGTCCGTTCGTGCCGTTGAAAAATTGTTGTTGACCGTTAAAGAAGTTGAAAAATACAATCGTTCCGGCTTGAGTCAAGATGGAAAAATAAACTCCCTTGAGGCGATTTCGGAAAACCAAATATCCCAACAATCCCGCCAATAACCCCGGAATTAATACCACCAAAGCTATTGTTAAAGGAAAAGAATAAAAAGGTTGCCAAAAGGCGGGAAGTTCTGTAACCCCATAAAGCCCCATGAAATCAGGCAATTCTCCAGTAGGGACTTGCAGCTTCAGGTACATTGCGATCGCATATCCACCTAAACCAAAGAAAATACCATGTCCCAAACTTAGTAAACCAGTATAACCCCAAATCAAATCAATACCCAAAGCTGCGATCGCCAGCGATAAAAATCGCCCCAACAAATTCAGACGGAACTCCGACAGCAGCAGTGGCATAATGATGATGAGGAAGAGTGCGATCGCGATCGTCACCCCCACCTCAATTAATAACCCTCCTCCCCTCTTCCTCATTCTCTGCGTCCTCTGCGTCTCTGCGGTTTAAACATCAACAGTACGTCCCTTCTGCGGAAAAATTCCCCCAGGCTTCCACTGTAAAAACACAATAATCAGCGCAAATACCATCACCTTCGCCATACTTGTCGTTGCAAAAAAAGTAAAAAAATCAGTCAAAGGTTTAACAGGAGTCAACAACAAAGCCAAAGTCCCAGAACCAATTAAAAAATTAGCCGTACCAATACCCAACGCCGCCACAATCGTCCCGGCTAAATTGCCCACACCCCCAACGACAACCACCATAAAAGTATCAATAATATAGTTTTGTCCCGTATTTGGCCCCACAGAACCGAGTAAACTAATTGCACATCCCGCCACACCAGCTAAACCAGAACCCAGTGCAAAAGTAATCGCGTCCACCTTTTGAGTTGGGATACCCAAACAAGCACTCATACTCCGGTTTTGCGTCACCGCCCGAATTCTTAAACCCCAGCTAGAACGTTGTAAAAATAAGTAAATTCCCGCCACACAGATTATTGTTAAAGCAATAATAAATAATCTGGCAAAGGGTATTTGTACACCACCTAAAGATATCCCTGCTTGTAACCAAGTCGGTGCTGTTACATCTACATTTTGAGCGCCAAACCAAGGTTGAGTTACTGCTAACTGATAAGTTTGACTCAATAAATTGCCCGTTGTGATTGTCACCCCCAGCGATAATAAAAATATCACCGCCACAATCCAGTTACGAACCCTTCCCAAATCAGTGCGAGAATTTAAAATCCATAAACCTCCAAAAAACAGCAGAGAAAATAAGCCGATACCAATTATCAATACCCAATTCACACTGCGGACAAACTGTTGAAAAATTAAACTTACTCCCCAAGTTGCTAGTAAAGTTTCTAATGGGCGTCCATAGAGATAACGAATCACACCTTTTTCTAAAATTAATCCCACACCTGCCGTGAATATAAATGCAATAATCAAAGCCAAAAATATATAGACTTCAAACCACACCCCACCCAATTGCTTACATACATTTTGCACAACAAATGTTGTATAAGCACCAAACATCATCAATTCACCATGCGCCATATTAATCACGCCCATCAAGCCAAATATAATCGCCAACCCCAACGCCGCGATTAATAATACCGCGCCAATACTAATACCATTAAATACAGCTTCTAAAAATCCTGCTAACACTTATTTCTCCTTATTTGTCATTGGTCATTTGTCATTCGTCCTTTGTTATTCACCAATGACTAATGACTAATGACTAATGACTAATGACTAATGACTAATGAATTAAACTTTCTTGTACTTACCACCCTTAGCAGGGTCACTCCAGTCACAAGCAAATCCTTTAGTTTCTTTCACAAATTGATTCCAAGGAACCGGCTCAACTGCTGTTGGAGTAGCATAGACAATATCAAATAAACCATCTTGTCTAACTTCACCAATCCGCACAATTTTAGATATGTGATGATTGGTATCCATTGTCACTTTACCTTCAGGCGCATCTAAAGTTTGACCATAAGCCGCAGCGCTTACCTTAGCTATGTCTGTAGTACCAGCTTTTTGGACTGCTTGTTTCCACAAATAAACTGCAATATACGCAGCTTCCATTGGGTCATTTGTCACCCGATTTTCACCGTACTCTTTTTTGAAAGCTGCTACAAACTTCTTATTAGCAGGTGTGTCTATTGTTTGAAAATAGTTCCAAGCTGCATAATGACCTTTGAGATACTCTACACCAATTGCTTTCACTTCTTCTTCGGCAATACTTACAGACATGGAGGGATATTTATCTGGTGTCAATCCAGCCCCTTTTAATTGTTTGAAGAAAGCAACGTTGCTATCACCATTTAAGGTGTTGTAAATCACGCCACCATTAGGCAAATTTTGCTTGATTTTAGTGATAATTGGTGTAACTTCTGTGTTACCAAGAGGTAAATAATCTTCACCAACTGTTTTTCCGCCTAAAGCTTCTAGTTGAGCTTTAATGATGGTATTAGCTGTCCGGGGAAAAACGTAGTCAGAGCCAACTAAGAAGAATTCTTTGCCCTTATTTTTTAACAGCCAATCAACAGATGGTTCGATTTGTTGATTTGGTGCAGCGCCAGTGTAGAAAATATTTTTAGAACACTCTTGACCTTCGTATTGCACGGGATACCAGAGCATGTGGTTTTTGCTCTCGAATACTGGCTTAACGTTCTTGCGGCTAGCAGAAGTCCAACAACCAAAAACTACAGCGACTTTATCTTGATCGATTAGCTTAGTTGCTTTTTCTCTAAAAGTATCCCAGTTAGAAGCGCCATCTTCGGTAATTGCTTCAATTTGTTTACCTAAGACACCACCAGCTGCGTTAATTTCTTTGATTGCTAATTTTTCAGCATCAACAACGCTTTTTTCACTAATAGACATCGTACCACTCAAAGAGTGCAAAATACCTACTTTGATCGTGTCACCAGCAGTAGCCGCAGCTGGGGAAGCAGCAGGAGGTGCGGCTGGACTCTCTGTAGCAGTTGGAGAATTATTCGCGCAAGCTTTCAAAAAAAAGCTGCTGCCAAAAGTTAAAGAACCGTAGATTATAAACTTGCGTCGGTTAAATTGTCTTCTCATCTTTTTATGAATTTTCCTCTTGATGAATCAGCCAACTTAATAGAAAGCTGACAATATCAAACTTTAAAGTGTGATAATAGTGCGATAGTTTACTAGTAAAAAGTGACGACTTATACAAAAATCTTTGTTTTTGTAATAAAAAACAAACTTTTTAAGATTAAGCTTTATTAACTTTATAAAGATTCTCATATCTATGCAACACGTTATGGAAGAACAAAAGCTTTCTCTTCCAGAAACGTCTTTGATTCTAGACAGTTAAAAACTGCTAAGTATCTAGGCATAAATAAATTTCAAGTTTGTAGTAAGGACTTTAGTCCCGATAATCCTTGCTCTGAGCGATAATATCATGTCCGCCAAATTACCCATAATAAAAGAACCCCACCCCCAACCCCTCCCGAAGAGCGGGGAGCAGGGTGGTTTCATACAAAGAAAGAAAAAACTTT
>NZ_JAVRCB010000061.1:0-43705 GCF_034530955.1 Nostoc sp. DedQUE05
TCCTTGTTTTCCCTGAATTCACTTCTTGGCAACCTTGTCAATGCGTAAGTCCTATACACTTTAATTGTTCTCAAAAAGAAAGCCCCGGCTTCTGACGGGGCAAAACGTGCTATTTTTGCTTATAGAACAATTGTACTACTAAAAAATAGTATTAATCGAGGTAGAAGCGTGTAGAGTTTTCCCTAAAATCGAAGTCTTTTGGTTGATTTAGTTAACGAGTTTCTCTCCTTTGAGCATTCGCGCTGCGGCTTCAAGTAGAGCTTCTTCGAGATAGGGCTTGGTAAAGTAGCCACTAGCACCGAGTTGAGCGGCAATTTGTCTGTGCTTGTCTGCACCGCGCGAGGTGAGCATTGCGATCGGTAAGTGGTTGAGGTTAGAGTCTTTCTGGATGCGAGAGAGTAATTCCAGACCGTCGCAACGGGGCATTTCGATATCGCAAAATACGATATCGCAAGGCAGACCAGAGCGGAGTTTATCCCAAGCTTCCTGACCGTCACGTGCCTGTTCTACGCGATAACCTGCTTTGTTAAATGTCAGGGATAGCAATTCTCGAACTGTAATTGAGTCATCGACAATCAGCACTGTTGGGTCAATCTTCGCAGGAGAGGTATCTGGAGGAGTCAGTTTTTGTTGCCAAGAATTGCCACCAGCTTGTGTAGAAATCCGTCCCTGGAAGATGTCAATTATTTCCAGTACGTCAGCAATCGGCATAATCCGACCATCACCCAGGACTGTAGCACCAGCTACACCAATGGGTTTAGGTGCTGGGCCTTCAAATTGCTTAATTACAATTTCTTGTTCGCTTAACACCAGGTCAATCTGTAGAGCAATCAGGGTATTTGCCGATCGCACCACAACCACAGAAACCATATCATCATCTCTGGTGCCGCCATAGACATTACCGCGACTGATTTGGCGATTGAAGGTTAAAAGTTCCTTCAGGGGTCGGAATGGTAGCACCGTATCGCGCCAGGAAATAAATGATTGCCCATTGGCATCATGCTGAATATTTTTGACTGGAATATCTAGCGTATCTTCTACACCATCCATTGGGAAGGCGATTCTAGATCGATCGGAGACGCAGCAGAGAGCTTTACAAATACTTAGAGTCAGTGGTAAACGAATGGTGAAGGTGGTTCCTTTGCCGATCGCAGAATCGGTGTTAACTGTTCCCCGAATTTCGCTAATTTCGGAGCGCACCACGTCCATACCCACACCACGACCAGAAATTTCATCGGCTTGGTCTTTAATCGTAAAACCAGACTGGAACAGCAGATCGTAGACTTCCAAACGAGACATCGCTTTTGCCTGCGCTTCTGTAATCATACCAATCTTCACAGCCTTAGCCTTAACCTTTGCCGAATCGATGCCTGCACCATCATCGCCGACAGAAATGATCGTTTGGTTCCCTTGGTGGAAGGCACGGATAGTAATGATTCCCGCAGGTGGTTTACCAGCAGTTTGCCTTTCTTCTGGCGTTTCAATACCGTGAGCGATCGCATTATTCAGCATGTGAGTCAACGGATCGGTCAGATGATCCAAAATCATCTTGTCAATTAAGGTATCGCCACCTTCGATCACCAACTCTACTTGTTTGCCACACTTGATGGCGTTGTCGCGCACTCCTCGCCGCCAGCGATCGATAGTTTGAGCAAAAGGCACCATTCGCGCTCTCGTTAATCCCTCTTGTAACTGGGTGGTTACTTGGCGGAACTGCCTTGCTACGCGCTCGGTTTCTTCGGTAACAAAATCAATGTCACTAGCCGACTCACGTACTCGTACAATGCGCTCAATCATCTGCTGTGAGAGTGTGTGAAAGGGAGTAAAACGATCCATTTCTAGTTCGCTAAAACCCCTGTCGGCATTGGAATCAGACGTTTGTAACCCAGGGTCTTTCTTTTTACGTCCAGCTAATAGAGAAGCTTCCAGTAGCGATCGCTCGTACAACTCCTGCATCCTTGCGCCTACATCTGAGAGTTGTTGTACCTGAATTAGCAAGTTATCTAATGACTGTCGCAGTCGTTCATGATCCTGCTCTAAAGTATTGCGGTTTACCACCAACTCCCCAACTAAATTACTCATATCGTCCAGTTGCTTAACTGGAACCTTCATCGTTTCTTCAAATCTCGCAGCCCGACGACTAGAGGGACGGGTAGCTTGGCTGGTGTTCGATTTTACTACAGTAGAATGGGATATTGTTTGATTCGCTTCTGCCAGCAATTTCTCTAAGTCACCAAATTCATCTTTTATGGCTGGTGATGGAGTAGCATTTTTAGCTGAGACTGGTTGAGTGTTGAAGGGCTGGCGTTGGCGTAGACCGTCGTAGACATCGTTGTTGTTATCTGTACTTAGCAAGTCTTCCAAGGCAGCAAAATCTACTTCTGGTATCTTCTTAACTTTAGGGATGGGTGCTACGTCCTCTCCTAATAATGCTGCCAAGTCTGCAAATTCATCTTCTTGAGCAACTATTTCAGTGGTTTCTGTAAACAATAAATTATTTTCAACAACTGTGTTTTCTCTTGTATCAAAGGTAGTTTCTAAATTATTATTTTCCTCAGTCTCTAAAAGTTCTGGGCTTGTCTGGGCTGAATCTGAATTTTCCTCAAAACTAATAGTTTCTGATAGTTCATCCACAGTATTCTCTGTGGTTTCCATCTGAATATAGGTCAATTCATTTGTCGTGACATCTTCAAACAGCAGTTGCGGATTTTCATCGAGAGAGCCGAACAAATCACCTGGCTGTGCTTCGGATAATGCTGATTCTGAATTTTCCTCAAAACTAATAGTTTCTGATAGTTCATCCACAGTATTCTCTGTGGTTTCCATCTGAATATAGGTCAATTCATTTGTCGTGACATCTTCAAACAGCAGTTGCGGATTTTCATCGAGAGAGCCGAACAAATCACCTGGCTGTGCTTCGGATAATGCTGATTCTGAAGTTTCCCCAAAACTAATAGTTTCTGATAGTTCATCCACAGTATTCTCTGTGGTTTCCATCTGAATATAGGTCAATTCATTTGTCGTGACATCTTCAAACAGCAGTTGCGGATTTTCATCGAGAGAGCCGAACAAATCACCTGGCTGTGCTTCGGATAATGCTGATTCTGAATTTTCCTCAAAACTAATAGTTTCTGATAGTTCATCCACAGTATTCTCTGTGGTTTCCATTTGAATATAGGTCAATTCATTTGTCGCGACATCTTCAAACAGCAGTTGTGGATTTTCATCGAGAGAGCCGAACAAATCACCTGGCTGTGCTTCGGATAATGCTGATTCTGAAGTTTCCCCAAAACTAATAGTTTCTGATAGTTCATCCACAGTATTCTCTGTGGTTTCCATTTGAATATAGGTCAATTCATTTGTTGCGACATCTTCAAACAAAAGTTGCGGATTCTCCTCAAAAGAGTCTAATGAATTAACTTCCAGATCGACAGCAGATATATCTGGGCTTCCATTAGTAAATTCTGGAACAAAATCTAAAGATTCTGGTTGTTGTGGCCTGAGAATTTCTTCTCCAGGATGCTGCGCGAACAAAGGCGTTTCAGGCGTGGAGGTATTGTTGATTATAGGAGAAATAGTTAAGTTACTTGATGTTAATTCATCAAATAAATTATCTCCAGAGTCTGATGATAATATTAAATCTAGCTGTTCTTGCTCCTGCAAATTAATATCAAAATCTTCTTCTATATCAAAACTGGCTATAGGAGAAGGTATGGACTGCTGATTATCAGCAAAAATGTCATCAGCCGCCGCAGTAAACAAACTTTCATCTAACGCCCTTTCTACATTCTGCTCAATTAAGGAATCGAATTCGTTCTTTTCCTCTGTGGTTTCCTGGTTCCAGAAGTTGCTCAGATCGTTTTCTGATTGAGAAAACTCAGGTTCTGTTACTGGAGGCGTATCAAATAAATCACTGATTTCTGGTTCACTTGTCGATAGTTGTGGCTGTTCTTCCATTTCAGCAAACAAGTTGTCCAAAGACAAGTCTGTTGGCTGGGGTAATTCTATGTAGTCACTAGGCGTAATTTCTTCTACCCAATTTGCATTTTTAGTTTCTAAGAATAAGTTATCAAAATTATTTTCTTGGTTAGTAGATAGTTCTACACTGGCGAACGGCTCAGTTTCTGGTTGAGTGACATTGCTAGTTGGCAATAGTTCATCATCATCTAACCCCAGTGTCAATAAATCTTCGACTACACTATTTTGGACAATCTCGCTATTAGTCTGGTTTGTATCACTAGAAATATCAATAAACTCTTGTAAAATTTCGTAAGAAGATGAGTCTAAATTTATCTCAAATTCGTTAATATCGCTCAACTCTAAAGGCGTAGCAGATGTTTGTTGATTTTGCGGTTCTGAATTATCTTTTTCTAGGAAATGGTCGCCAAATAACAAGGATAAATCTTCTGTTTTCGCGGTGGTTGTTGGGTGTAGCGCGTTGCTTATATCCTCATTAAAGGAGAGTAAGTCAGATAAATCGTTATGAGCGTCTTCAGCCTCAGTGCTGCTCAAATCAATTCCAAAGTCATCGATAGTAACAATATCTAAGGTTTCTTCTTGATGCCAGCTTTCATCTAGTTCGGGAGTCTCACCGTCAAATAAATCGGCAAGGGTATTTAACTCAGCTATTCCTACCTCTGGACCATTGGGATCGAGATTGTTACTGATTGGGTGTGCTTCGTCATGTGTGGTGAAAGTAAGACTAGTGTTTCTATTTTCGTTTAGTGGTATTCCTTGTAACTGAAGGGAGGGGCGTTCGTCGGAGACGTTGGCGTAGCTATCGCTACTATCTTTGTCTAGATTCAGTTCTTCAGTTGTCTGGGCTAACACCTTGGTGTCACCAGATAGAATTGGCTCTGATTCTGTCAGAACCGGAGATTGTTCATCAAATAAATCAGGGGTAATTTCTAATAACTCAATTTCTGCAAAGCTTAAAAGTGCCTCTAGTTGCTGACTAATTGCAATTTCGGCTTCTCTACCTTGCAGAACTAATTCTTGAGCTTGTTTGATTTCGGTAATGACAATTTTAGCTAAAGTCAGATAAGTATTTTCGGGATTGCCGATCGCACTGGCTGCTGCTTGACACAAACCACACCAGTTGGGCAAATTCCAAGTTTCACCAAGTTTGACTAACTGGTGACAGCATTGCTGGAGGTTTTGCCGAGTTGAAGGTGTTGTAGTTTGCTTAAATAATTGCAACATTTCCCGTAGTGTTTGCAGCACTTGGGCTTGAAACTCGCTCCAGTTATTATTTTCTTTAGCGGTGACTGGCGATAGCGCAGCGTTAGCGAGTCCGCGAGTGTCTAGGATCTCGTGGGGTGCTACCGAGTCTGGAGATTCCTGATGGGTGTCTTCTTCTGCCAGATCGGGAATATCTGGCCGCATGAAAATTCCTGTAAGTGTGGAGACATTCTCTATAGAGGTTGTAAGTTCTGTTGCGTCAGAACTGCTGGCTACTCCACTCTTTGCTTGTTCTACAAGTAGTTCCAGATGCTGATACAGCCATTGAAAAACTGGCTCAGTTTCTGACATCAAAGTATTAGCTGCATCTTCAGAAAGACCATAAGGCCCACTCAAATGCTCTAAAAGCGATTTTAGGGTATCTGAGACACCAAGAAATAAAGACTCTAACTTTTGGTCAATCTGAACCGGATTATCTTTGAGAATTTTGAAACAATCTTCCAGACGGTGGGAGGTATGCTGGATGCTAGTCAATCCAAGCATCGCCGCTCCTCCTTTGATGGAGTGAGCCGCCCGGAAGACCTCACTGATCATTTCCGGATCGTTCAGGGTACCCTCTAAATTCAGCAAGCCCTGCTCAATGGTATTCAGGTGATCCCTGGCTTCTTCGATAAAGTAACCCAAAATCCGCTGTTGTTGTTCCGGCAGCATAGTTTTTTAGTCAAGAGTCATTAGTCATTAGTTATTAGGCATTAGTCATTAGTCACTTGTACTGAGCGTTGCCGAAGTATTGGTCATTAGCAAATAACAAAGAACAAAGGACAAATGACAATTTATCTGGTTTCCATAGTTTCCACTCGGAAACGTTCAACGGAGGCGATCAAGTCACGGGATACACCTACTAAGTGTTGTAGGGCACCTGAAACTCGCTGTGCTTCTTGGGAAGTTTCTTGAGCGGTCAGTTCTACTGATTGCATTACATGAGCAACGGCGCGGGAGGTTTCCGTTTGTTCCACAGTGTCGCTAGTAATAGATCGCACAAGAATATCGATGCGATTCGCCACTTGAATAATGTTTTCGAGCGATCGCTTGGCATCTTCTGCCAATTTTGTACCTTTAATTACTTGTTGTGTGCCTTCTTCCATCGCGGTCATTACAGAGCCTGTTTCGCTTTGGATTTGCATCACAATTTGTTCAATTTCTTTCAGGGATTTGGCAGATTTATCTGCTAGCTGGCGCACTTCATCTGCAACGATCGCAAACCCGCGTCCCGCTTCTCCGGCTCTTGCCGCCTCAATACTAGCATTGAGTGCTAACAAGTTTGTTCTGGAAGCAATTTGAGAAATCAACGCCACAATTTTAGAAATTTCTTGGGAAGATTCCGCCAACCGCTTCACTTTGCGAGTGGTTTCGGCAACGGTTTCTCGAATTTCTAAAATCCCTGCTACGGTATTTTCTACTGCTTCGCCACCTTTCAAGGCGATCGTACTAGCATCACGAGCAACGGTTTCGGCTTCCCGCGCTGCCTCTGCTACCCGTTGAATCGAGTCGGTCATCACCTGTACAGAATTCAGCGTTACTGCCAACTCTTCTGCTTGCCGCAAAGCATCACTAGATAAAGCTCTCGCAAAGGTTTCAGAGTTGGTTGCACCTTTTGTCACATCCTTCGCCGCCACTTTTACCTGTTGCACAATATCCCGCAAGTTTTGAATTGTCAGGTTAAAGGCATCAGCTACGGCTCCTAGTACGTCGGCTGTCACTTCCGCTTGGACTGTTAAATCGCCTCTAGCAGCTCCTTCCACATCATCCAAGAGCCGAATCACCTGACGTTGAAGGTTTTCTTTGGCTTCTTCTTGTTCATCGGCTTTGCGTTGGGCTTCACTTGTGGTTGTGAAAATTACCCGCGCCATTTCATTAAAGCCAGTGGCTAAATGCCCCAATTCATCTTCGGAAAACACTGTGGCTTGAGCATTCAGATTTCCTTGACGTACAGCCTCAAACTGAGCTTGGAGGTCATCAGTTGTGCGCCGAATTTGTTTAAGCGCCAGATTCCCCATGAAGCCTGCGGTAGCAAAACCTGCAATCCCAGCGGCTAGTGACATTGCCCAACCTGTGTTTCGTACTGATTCTCGTTGTTGGGGTGGCGAAAATGTGGTAGCGACAAAACTAACTGTGGCTACAACCAGCGCCGAGACTATGCCCACACTTCCAGCAATTAGCCATTGTTTTCGTTCAATGGAGGCATTTTCTAATGGTGCTAACCATCCCTGCTCGATGCTGACGTTGGGTTCTAGTTTGGAGATATCTGTTTGGCTAAAGACTGGAACGGCTTCATGGGAACCAGTCATTGAGAAAAGTTCTTCTTCGCGATCGGCTGAATTACTTGCAAAAGCCTCTGCTACTTGAGGGCGTCCAGTGTCACTAGTTTCTGCTGGAGCAGAATGCATTGTGACATTACCGAAGTTAGAATCTCCTTCGATTAGGTCAAACCCTGGAATATTGCCTAAATCGTCAAATTCCTCAAAGTCATCTAAAAACTCGATATTGCTCTTAGAATTTTCTCCATTCAGTATATTGCTTGAGTCTTCATAAGAGTTTAAACCATCTGAGCCAAAGGCAGACTCAAATGCTTCCATATCAAAATTTTCATCATCATCGAAGCTATTTTTACCACTGAATTCACCTGATTTAAAATGCTTTTCTTTTCGAGGTAAATTACTATTAAAAGCTGATTCGTTATCGGGTAAATTCGACTGAGAATCTGATTTTGCTTCAATTTTTTTTGGTGTTAACCAGCTATGGGATTCGGTTTCAGATAAGTTATTTTGACTGCCGTATTCCAAGTTATTTGTTGTTGGCGAATCATTTCTCGGTTCTTCTGCAACAATCAGTAAAGTTTCGTCTCCAAAATTAGATTTTTTATATTCTAAATTTCCCATACTCTGATCTGGAGACTTTGGCTCACTCAACAAATCAGGGAAATGATTCTCGTTATTATCAGTTTGTGAATTAGAAGATGAAGAGTTATTATTATCAATAGTTGAATTTCCGTAAGGAGAATTTATCCCATTATCTGAGAATTGACTATTTGCTAATGATTCTTCAGAAATATCTTCTGAGATACTTTCCTGCCAAAAAGCAGGCAACTCTAATTCTGTGTTTTCCTCCCAGTTTTTATTTGGCTCTTGTTCCTGTGATTCTTCATTCATGGCAAAAGGGTCATCACCAAAAGCTATAGAAGAATCTGATATTTTTTCTGTTCCAATACTATCTTCTGTGGGCAGTTCGAATGGACTTTTTGAAGATGTATCTTCAACGCCATTCAGACTTTCTTGATGCTCTCCAAAAAAGTTCAAATCAAGATTGTCGCTGTCAAACTCTTGATTAGCGCTTAAATCTTCTAATTCTGATTCGCTATATGCCAGTGGATCGGATATCTCTGAAGAGTTTATTTCTTCTTGACTTTCTGATGGATCGAGCTGTCCACTAAATGATTCTAAATATTGATTGATATTGTCAATTCCATTCTTGGCAAAACCAATAATTTCTCGATCGTTAGTCAAGCCTAACACCTGCTGATATTCTTCTTTTGCTACATCATAGTGTTGTAAAACATAGTAGATGTGACCCCTCAACAAATGGGTATTGGGGTCATCTGGTAAATTTTGCACCACTTGGTCAATTAAAGTGGCCGCAACCTCATAATTTCTTTGAACATAGGCGGTCATCGCCTGTTGATATGTTGGCTCGTAATTATCAATACTTGCTGCCATTTCCTCCTCCAATTTCATCCTGCCCACCTAGCACTTCGTACAATTGCCATTTGATCGAGCAATCGGAGACACTGATTATTTTTAGCACCTAATGACCACTCTCCACGTAAAAAGGGAGCCATCGTATCTGGAACACTAGTTGGTGGCATGAGATTCTGGACATCCAACCAGTCCATACCACCGATTTCCTCTACTGCTAAACCCACTATTGTGTCTTGCTCTTCAATGGCAATCACCGAAATTTCAGCTCTATCCGTGTTTAATGCACCTGCTTCCCCCAGAAATTGACCCAAATCGGCCACCCAAATAACTCGACCTCGTAAATTTAGAGTACCCAAAAGTAAAGGAGAAGCATTAGGAATCGGGGTGATTCTGTCAGGACTTAGTTCAATTACCTCCCGGATGCCAGTTGCTTGTAGTGCAAACTCCTGATGCGAGGGAATGTAAAACCTCAAATGTAACTCACCTTCAGGACTTTCTACTTGTAATTCTGGTCGAAAGTGGTCTTGACCGCTGCCACTTAAAAAGTCCGGTTTGCTGACCATGTTGTTTTTATCCTTATCCTCGCAGCAGTTGTTTGACTGTTCCTACCAACTCGGTTGGTTGAAACGGTTTGGCTATGTAAGCGTCTGCACCCTGTTTCATGCCCCAATAGCGATCGAATTCTTCGCCTTTGGAAGAACACATAACCACTGGGACATTTTGGGTTTTTGGATCGGATTTTAACCGCCGACAAACTTCGTAGCCGTTCATTCGGGGCATGACAATATCTAATACCACTAAATCTGGAGGTGCTATTTGAATTGCCTCTAATGCTTCTAATCCATCACTAGCATGGGTAACTGTTAGGCCAGTTGCTTTCAGGAGGTCTGTAATCATCTCCCTTTGCGCTATACTGTCTTCCACAATCAGAACTGTGCTCATAATTGTCTATTTACCTCCTGATTTAGACGTTCCTAATTGGAACATTCCCTGATTCCTCCGCAAGTATTAACTGTATAAATTAATTTTAGGTTCTCACTATTTTCCTGGATATTGACGTTTCACTCAGTTAACTGACTCTGTGATAACATCTTTTTACTCATCTTTTAATAGATCAACAAATCTTGGATCTGTTTATTTGCCCAATGCCCCATGACGCCACTTGCTCCACTTGGGGAGACCCCAAGACCGCAGTGGCTCCCCCATGCCCAATACCCAGTGCCCTATTTTCATTGGTTGTTAATATATTTCTCTACGAGCATCAGTAACTCAGTGTCTGTAAACGGTTTTGTCAAATAATCTGTTGCCCCGACCATCCTAGCTTTGACTCTATCCATAAACCCATCTTTCCCAGTAAGCATGATAATCGGCGTGAGCCTAAATGCTGTTGAATGTCGCAGCATCGCGCAAACCTCGTATCCTTCCAATTCCGACATAGCAATGTCGCATAAAATTAAATCTGGTTTGAGTTGAAAAACCAGACTCAGTGCCTCTAAAGGATTGGTGAGAGCGATCGCTTCATAACCTTGTGGTTGTAAGATGGAATTTATAGTCTCACCGATGGCGATCGCATCGTCAATACATACTATCCGCCCCATCGGTTTTTCTTTCAATTCCCTGTTATCCGTGTGTGTATCTGGGTGATTAGTCTCTGAGTATACTAGTTGTAGCCAACTTTGTTGCACATAAGGATATATTGCCTTAGCGACTGTCAAAATGTCTCGGTTGAGATGGCGAGCTAGTTGTCGCAAGGATGTTTTACCATCAGCCCAATGTTGTAGCTTATTCACGGTTGCTTCTGGTAAAGAAGATTGTAGCTGAACTTTGTCAGATAGCACTGGCAATTGCTCTGGAGACTGAATGTGTGGATAGAGTTGTTTCCACTGTTGCAGCTGCTTAGTGATTTTTGTCACCAATGGAGCAATCTCATAAGTGTTTAATTGCGGGGCAAGTGCTGCACCCTGATGGAAAATGAAGTTACCTTGGCGTAAACTCAGCAAATCAAAGAGAGTTTCATGCACCAAACCGTAAATGATACTACCAGCTATCTTAGGGTTGATGATATTCCGCTCCAAGAGTGCCCAAAGATAGGCATACTCTGGCGCATCGGTTGGTGGTAGGGTGGCAATTTGTTTGTCGGTGAGTCGCATTTCAACTCGATAATGACGTAAATAATCACTAATTCTGGATAAACTACTCTCGCCTTCTTGGCAATAGATAATTTGACCATTCAGGAAAAAAACGAACCAAGACTGTTGTTTAGGGCGATAAATGTTTGCTCCATCTCCACCCAGTTTGTTGTTATGGTGAGAGCTATAAGCTTCCACCCATAGTTGCCCAGTTCGCTGTCCCAATTCAATCAATTGCAGGATACTGCAAATATCAATTTCATTTAAATTTCCCTGCATTTAGCTAAAAAGTACTCCTTAAGTATTGCTGAATTCTGAATCGTGAATTATGACTTATTCTTTAAGTATTGATTATGGAGTATTGAAAAGATTTTTACTCTATGTCTGATTGTCATTAGGGAATACATTAAACTATAAACCTTTATCTTTCGTAATACACTTTGACAAAGCTAGTGTTAACACGGAAGTCATCATCACTGTCATCAGTACAAAATATAAAGGCGCGACCAGATCGCTTCTATAAGTATCAAGACGTAACATCTTGCGTCTATAGTTTTGTCTGTCTTGTTCTTCTAAACCCTGGTTCAGTGAGACAAGTTAACAGAATTATTTAAGGTATATCTCAAAACACGAACTTTAAGTGCATCAATAAAGGACTAACGGTGTGCTGTATTTAGCAGAAGTACAAAAACAGAAAGGTGGTTTACTCAGTGGCGGTGGCAAAACCGAACTGAAACTGCTAGCTTGTCAGCGAACTGACCAGAATTGGAGTACTGTGTCGGAAGAGGTGATTGCCGCTGAGGACGCAAGCAAATTAAATGATGGTGCTTTGGTATTGGCTGAATTGAATCCGAATCGTCAAGTGCAGCGGATTCAAGAAGCAGGGCGTCCACTCGTCAACATTTTGCAGAATTTTTCCCGCCAGTTGGAGAAATTTAAGCTCAAGGAAGATGAGATCGATCAGTGGAAACAGTCACTAACATTTCAGGCGCAAGAGTTGAATCGCCGTGAAATGGACATGGAGGTAAGAGCAGAACAGTTGCAGCAATTGGAGGATGAGGTACAACATCTAGAGGAGCAAAAACAGGAAGTTGACACCTCGCGCCAGGAAATTGAACGATTACAAGGAGAAATTGAGCGCAACCGCCAAGAGTTGGAAGGCGCTTGGGAGCATTTACGGGGTGAGCAGCGTCGCCTGGAGGAACGCCAAGCGGATTTTCAACAAGGGACGGTTTTGGATGAGGAGCAAAGTCGAGTAATGAGTGAGTTACTCGATCGCTTGTCTAGTCGTATTACTCCTACGGAAACAGTTAGAGAACACCTGCATCTAGCCTTTGAATTAGTCGAAAAGCAGCAAGCGACTCTTACCCCACACTGGCAAAAACTGGAGGAGCATAAAAGTGCGATCGCACAACAGCAAGAAGAAGTTGAGCGCTTGTCACAAACCTTTAGCGATCGCCAAAATGCGTTGCAAGAAGCGCAAAATTCTCTAGTTCAGCAAAGAGCGCAATTGCAAATAAATACAGCAGACCTTACCAGTAAGCAAGAGTATGCTCAGCTCGTCAAAGAGCAGTTACGAAACGCCGAAGAGTTATATCAACAGATGCACTCTTTAGCTGCAACATCTGGTGATGTAGTTCTTGGCAAGGAAGCTGATGTGGAGGCTTTGGAAAAAATGCCTTTAGAAGAACTACAAAAGATAGTTCAAGACTTGCAGCATAAGTTAGAAATCGACGCTAGCTTTGTTCACGATCAAGAACAAGAACTGAAATATAAACAAGAAGCTATAGAAGAACTTCAAACTAAATTAAATCACGCATCTGACCATGACCACATCAATTTGGAACTAGAACTAACTGATGAAAAAGACCTTTATCAGATGCTAAATTCCAGTTTGGTGGGACAACGCCGCAATATGCTACAGCATCAGAAGTTTCTCAAGCAACATCAAACTGTACTGCTACGGCGGCAAGGACATACTGTTACTGAGGAAGAAAGTAACAACAAAATTAATTTAGAACCGATTCTGTTACAAATTGAAAATCAGCGACAACAATATTCACAAGAAATCCAAAAGCTGGAACGTGAAATTGAGCAGATTCGTTCTGGTGTTGAGCTAAATCAGGGAATGATTGACAATCAAACTCACGATCTAGATGAAAAGCGCCAAGAACTGAAAGCGATCGAGGAAAATTTGCTATCCCTACGAAGAACAACCGCTGAATTATCTGGTCGAGTGAATCTTTATCAAGAAGCACTGCAACCAATTCAGGATTCTCTAGATGGATTACGGCAAAAGCTGCAAGGAATTGCAGAATCTTTGGATCAATTCCAGGAAACTGGTGATTATCAAGTCCAAGCGATCGCTCAGTTGCGTCATACTCTCCAGAGTTTAATGCCTCAGCCGGAATTACTAGCTTCTTAAAAAGCAAATATACTAGGCGATTAGAAATCGCAGCTACGCAAACTCAAAGAATTTGAAACCCACGGAGGTGGGTTTTGTCTGTATAGCCGCGAATTCTATTCGCCAAGGCAGGTGTGTTTTTACAAAAGTCTGTAGACCATTTTGCTTTAGTAGCGAGCTTAGAGGATGTTTGAAAAGTTTTCTTCTCGGTAACAAAACGTTCTAGATCCCCCTAAATCCCCCGATAAATTGGGGGACTTTGATTCCGGTTCCCCCCTTTTTAAGGGGAGCCAGCGCGGTCTTGGGGGTTTCCCCCATGAGCGACTGGCGTGGGCTAGGGGGGATCGGTTAGTGCCTAAAATCACAGCCAACCACTTTTCAAACAACCTCTAAAGCTTGATAGCGCCAATTGCGTGCAGCACCTTCACTATTTACGGATAATATACAGAATCTTGTATAAATTCGCAGGTAAGTTATGAATGCATTGGAGATGTCCAAGGCAAAGCGGCGACGTTGCACCAATTGGCAATTATCTACACCAACAAAGGGGAAGTGGATCAAGCGATCGCACTTTTCAATCAGTCTTTAGAAATAAATGAACGCATTGGTAATGTCCAAGGCAAAGCGACGACGTTGGACTGTCTGGAGTATCTACGCCAACAAAGGGGAAGTGGATCAAGCGATCGCACTTTTCAATCAGTCTTTGGAAATAGATGAACGCATTGGAAATGTCCAAGGCATAGCGGGGACGTTGCACGAACTGAGAATTCTCTACGCTAACAAAGGGGAAGTGGATCAAGCGATCGCACTCTACAACCTGTCTTTAGAAATAAGTCAACGCATTGGTGCTGTCCGAACTCAAACAATGACTCTGCGGAGGTTAGGAGATTTGGCACAACAGCAGGGTGAATACACTAAAGCGATATCCTATTTGCAACCAGCTTCAGAGATTTTGCAGCGATTGCAGTCACCACACGCTGAAAGTGTGAGTGCAAGTCTTGATAGGATAATTCGTAATTCGTAATTACAGTACGGAAAGATTTTTTGTCTCACGCAGAGGCGTAGAGAAGAACGCGAGAGTGTTTTATAAATAAATGAAAATTGCTGTAATGAGTCTTTGATACTCGTTAACGAGTGTTTAATACTCGCGGACGAGTCTTTTATACTCGTGGAGGAGTCTTTTATACTCGTGAATGAGTCTTTGATACTCGTGGACGAGTCTTTGATACTTGTGAATGAGTCTTTGATACTCGTGAATGAGTCTTTTATACTCGCGGACGAGCCTTTTATACTCGTGGATGAGTCTTTGATACTCGCGGACGAGCCTTTTATACTCGTGGATGAGTCTTTGATACTCGCGGACGAGTCTTTACAGTAATTTAGGTGAGAGAATCAGGATCTATGCCGAGCGATCGCAACCGTTCTCGTAATAATTGGGTTTCTCGCTGTGCTTGTTGAGCTTTTTGTTCTGCTTGTTGAGCTTTTTGTTTTGCCTGCTGAACTTCTAGTTGAGCAAGTTTTTTGTCTTCTTCTGGTGTTAAAAACCTTTGTCCTTGTTGGTTATACCAATACATCCACTCCCGTGGTATGCCTAGATAAATTCCTCGTTCGATGCCAATTCCTAAACCTATTTCTGGCAACCAAACTGGATTTCCATCATGTAATTCATAAGTATTGTTAACTAATTTGTAAACTTCTAAACGTGGCTTACGGCGACGAAATGGGTTGTAAACTACATAATACAAAATTCCCAATCTTGCATACTCTGCTTTTTTGGTCGAGTACTCACCACGGTATGTTTTAGATACTACCTCCAAAACTAATATCGGTAGTTTCTTCTCTTCCCAAAGCACGTAACTGGGACGGAGGTTTTCATCATAAAATCGCTCTACGCCCAGACTCAAAAACCCATCTGGTACTATTGGCGGTAAGTCTGGGTCATAATAAATACCCATATCTACGCCAAAAAACCAATCCATGCGTTCAGGCCAAGCCATTGCCAAAAGCGCTTTAAGTAAACCGGGAATCAAATCTTGTAATTCGTTATCCACTGGGGTGTCGTCAGAGTCTGGTAGTTCCTCTGATGAGGGCAAACAAGCTAATGGATCGTAATTTAGCATGATGGGCTGACTGTTTTTCGGTGATTAAGCTGTTACGCATACAACTTGCATTATCAGGGCGGGCTTTTCGGCTCACCCCACAATCATATTGAAAAAATATTAGTGCAAATTAAAGGCGCAACAGCTTAGTACATCTTTATTTTATTAATAAATTTTGATAGCAATTTAGAAGAACGCGAGAGTGTGATTTAACGTGAATTCAACAAATCTCTCCCTGCTTTGCAATAGCAATACTCAAAACTATTTCAAACAAATCCAATCGCCTTGTACTTGAGCGATCGCACCACCAGGAAATGGATCGGTTTGCGATCGGTTGGGCGCTATAATTAAAGCCGTTAATTTTTCAATGTGTTCAAAACTAGGAGCATCAGTCAGTATTTGCTGCAACACCTGACGCATCACCCGGCGTTGCAGTGCCAATGGTGCTTTCTGCAATACCCGACGATTTAACCTCAAGGGAAGAAGAGTAAGAGAATCTTCTTCATCCCCAATGCCCGTTTCCATAGCCTTTTCACGCAACTGCTGGGCAGCTTTTTCCAAATATTCCACTTCCGCTTGGAGAAGTTCTGCTGTTTGGGCTAGGGCTGATTCTACTTGGGGATTGAAATTTTCCCGTAAATATGGTGTTAATTCTTGGCGAATGCGGTTGCGGGCATATTGCAAATCTTGATTGGTGGAATCTTCCCAAATTGGTAATTTAAATTCTTGACAAAATTGCTCTGTTTGTATCCGAGTAATTTCTAAAAGTGGACGTACTAACACAATGCCTGTACTTAGAGGGCGTTGCCAAGTTAGGGCTTGCAAACCATCAGCACCAGTACCGCGAATTAAATTGTAGAGGAGAGTTTCGGCGCGATCGCTCTTCGTGTGTCCTGTAACTATATATTGATAATTATTTGCTTTGGCGATCGCACTTAAAGCTTGATAGCGCCAATTGCGTGCAGCAGCTTCACTATTTATCGGTTTGTTTGCTGTTTCTAAATAAAAAGATATACCCCAAGTTTTTGCTAAGTTTTCGACGTGGTTAGCATTAGCTTCGGAGTCAGAACGCCAGCGATGATCGCAGTGAGCAATACCTAAATACCATCCCCATTTGAGTTGTAAGTCTAAAAGTAATTTTATTAAACACAGAGAATCTTGTCCGCCGGAGACAGCGATTAATAGCCGCTGGTTTCGCTCAAATAAGTGGCGCGATCGGATTGTGCGATGGATTTTTGCATGTAAGGGAGTCCATACCATTTTATGTTTTCAGCGCACACAGACACAGATAATTTTCTATTATATCTGTATATATCAACTTGGGTATTAGTTTTTACCTTCATTCAATTGCTGTCGAAGGTCGTCAAGGGGAGAGTTTTCGTGTTTAATGTCTAATCGATTATCTTCGATTTCAGTTTCGTCAGGGCAAAATTCTAAGCACACTCTAATTTTACCTGTTCGCCATTGTTGACCGGGTATTAAAATACAACATTCAAATCCTTCTCCAAATACTCTCGATCCTGACGATGTAAAGTGTTCTGCCCAAATTTTTTTGATTTCCTTGAATAACTGAAACACTATTTGAGTGCGGGGTAAATTTTCAAATGCTTCTTGATGAAAATGCACAACGTCATCATCAGGATTTAGAGGTTCCCATTCATCATTCATAATCAATTTCCTGTAACTAAATTTATAGTTCCCAAGATATTGGAATTAATTGTTTGGATTTGACTTACAGCCGCAACTTATTTAACTATCACTGCTAGTTAGGGGAAACTAATGAGGAGTCCTGAGTACAGTTAGGGACTTGGGGAGCGTTGAGCCATTGCTGAGTAGTGATAATCAGCCTGAAGATGGGGTGATAGAGATAATTTACTTAAATAGATAGTGCTAATAAAAACTTAGTATCTATCTCTTACCCAAGGGTAGGGGACATCATTATACATCATAAATTTCTGTTGTAATTAGTGCAGGGTAGAGCTAGCGTAAAGTAGACAATTTGACAATCTTTAATACTAAAACTACTTGGCGTATAGTCATAATCTGTCCACACGCAAGAAGAACGCAAGATACTTAATATATGGTTCAGAATCTCGACTGTCTGTTAATTGCTCAAGCTGTTGTACAGTGTCTGCATGGAAAGCTTATTGCAGAACAAGCTAAATTCTTAGCAACTGTTACTGATGAAAAGTCAGGCTACATAAATAAGCAGAGTCAGTCTGGTGTTTCTCAGGCTCCCAGACTGACTCCTAAGTTCAAAAACATAGAAAGGACTGTAAATGATGAAACCTCAAATTCCATCTATTATCCAACCCCATTTAAAGGTTAAACCAATGGAGACAGAAAGAAAAGCCCCAGAGGAACCCTTCTGGAAGAAACTTCCAAAACCCATTACTGTTAACGTTATTGGTTGGGTGACTGCTTTGGGAATACTCTCGGCTTCGGGAGTGTTGGCAGGAGCCAAATGTGGAAGCCTGCACGTTCAACTTAGCTCTTTTGAGTTGCAACTCATAAAAGGAAGTTGTACACCATTTGATCGACAAATGAAATAACCTACCTCTGCTACTGCTAGGGCAGGTTTATGATGCCTGCCCTTACCTGGGTGATCGCTCCTCACTTCTAGGGGGTAAATTTTCAAATGCTTCTTGGTGAAAATGCACAAATTATCATCAGGATTTAAAGATTCCCATTCATTATTTATAATCAATCTCCTATAGCTAGATTTATTACCCCGTTCACGACTGTTGTAATTGGTGTAGGATCTAAAACGCTCAAAACTAAGCTCCATAAAGGTTTGGGCATATTGCACCTTGTGATAAATGCGGGCTTGGCGTATAGTCATAATCTGTCCGCACGCAAGAAGAACGTAAGACACTTAATATATGGTTCAGAATCTCGAAAGAACACGCCAAAGTGCAAGGTTTCCAGAAACTGCACCGGCTGCTAATCCCGTATTTTTTAGAACCTATAGCCGCCGTACAAAGGCGGGACTTAGGGAAACATGGGATGAGGTATGCGATCGCACTATACTCGGCTTAGTCGAGTTGGGAAAGCTCACTCAAGAAGAAGCTGCCACACTGGATAAGATGCAGCGTAACTTGAAAGCTATGCCTAGTGGGCGCTGGCTATGGGTTGGTGGTACAGACTGGATAACCAAGCCCAAGAACTTTTCCGGCGCTTATAATTGCACCTCTACCAATCTCGAAGACTGGAGTGCCTTCGGGTTAATGATGGATCTGGCAATGATGGGCTGTGGTACTGGAGCCGTCTTAGAACCACAATTTATTAACCAGTTGCCCCCCATCCGTAATCAACTGAATGTCACTGTACAAGGTGAAATTGGCAGCACTCCTGTGCAACAGCGACGTGAATATACTCAAACTCATATACAAGGAAATAACGTCACTATTCACGTTGGAGATAGCCGTGAAGGTTGGGTTGAATCATATCAAACCCTATTAGAACTTTCCAGTAACGAACAATTCTCAAAAGAAGTTGAAGTATTAGTTGATATCAGTGATGTCCGAAAAGCAGGAGAAACTCTCAACGGCTTTGGAGGAGTTGCTAATCCTGTAAAATTACCTGTACTGTATCAAGGGTGTGCATCTATTCTCAATAAAGCTTTAGGACGACAATTAAATTCAGTTGAATGCTGTCTATTAATCGATCAAGCTGCTGTCACAATTGTTGCCGGTAACATACGAAGAAGTGCGGGGATGCGTCAGTTTATTGCTGACGATGAACAAGGAGCCACCGCCAAAGATAACTTATGGCAGCAAGATGAAAATGGCAACTGGCGAATCGATCCTGAGCGTGATGCGCTCAGGATGGCAAACCATACCAGAGTTTTTCACCGCAAGCCGACCTTAGAAGAATGTGTTGGTGCTGTCCGCAAACAATATTACAGTGGTGAGGGAGCGATTCAAT
This sequence comes from Nostoc sp. DedQUE05, assembly GCF_034530955.1. Taxonomy (NCBI): domain Bacteria; kingdom Bacillati; phylum Cyanobacteriota; class Cyanophyceae; order Nostocales; family Nostocaceae; genus Nostoc; species Nostoc sp. DedQUE05. The sequence goes on from NZ_JAVRCB010000061.1 coordinate 19,496, forward strand.
GGGCTGGTGAAGCCGTAGCGCGATCGAACATTGATTTGCTGCCAACACAATCTGACAAAGTTGAGTTTTTACAAGCTTATGAACAAGGAACAGCAAAACAATGGTTACAGGAACGTCATTCAAATCTGGATGCTAATGAGTTAGAACATCGTTTAGCTCGCTATGGGCTAAATCCGTGTGGTAAGTGATTTTGCCTCACGTTAAAAACCTCGCAAAAACGGGGAAAGCTGAGATGCTAATCCCGTGGTAATCAAAGGAACTAAAAAGCCTTTGACACCGTACAGCGTAGAGAGTGAAACTAGATTGTATGAGAAATTGTTGTCTAGAATATAATCTCTCCAAGAGTGCGGGGGTGGATGTGAAAAACACTTGTGTTGAGCGGAGCCGAAACACTTTTATAATCTCAAGTCACATTTGCAAAATGTACGCGGAGCTACTGCAAATAATCAAGCAGTAGAACTAGGGGATAAAAAGCCTTTAGGGTAACAAAGAAAGGAAATCATCGGCAGTAATTTTCACTGCAATTTGTCTGAGGTTCACCTTAATCAAATCGACCCACGTAACTATAAAGAACAAGAAGAAGCTTTCACTGCTGGAGCGCTATCTGTAGCAGCACTTTTAAATCACAAATTCCTGGAACCACGCTATCAATACAGCCGTGAATTAGACCCGATTGTGGGAGTTTCTTTTACAGGTTTATTTGATTTCTTTGTCCATGCTTTTGGTGTTGATTGGCTGCGCTGGTGGGAAGCCGGAAGACCTGCAACTCCACAAGGATTAGCTTTCAAGCGCGAGGAAGAGAAATATCTCAGTTCTTGGAGAGATATTGTACATCGCGTAGTTTGGGATTACTGCGATCGCCACAATCTCAAGCGCCCAAATCGTTGTACCACAGTCCAACCGAGTGGTACTAAGGCTTTATTAACTAATGCTAGTTCGGGGTGGCATCCTCCCAAAGCGCAAAGATTCATTCGTCGCATCACCTTCGGCAAAAATGACCCAGTAGCCTTAGCTTGTATTGATTATGGTTACAACGTCATTCCCTCTCAATCTGATAAAGATGAACAAGGCAATTTGCTCAACGATCCCTTCGATCCGCGGGTGAGTGAATGGCTAGTGGAAATCCCTGTTTCTGTAACTTGGGCTGATTTACCAGGGGCTGATAAAATTGATGTTTCTAAGTTTTCAGTCTCAGCCCAATTTGATTTTGTCCTCCAGGTTCAACGTTGGTACGTGACTCACAACACATCAGCTACTTTGGAACTTCGCTCTGATGAAATTGAGCCTTTGGGACAGCGCATTTACGAAACCATTCAGAATGATGAAGGATATATTTCAGCAGCCCTTTTAGCGCGTTTTGACGATTTGCAATCATTCCCACGTTTGCCATTTGAACCAATAAATAAATCAACTTACGATCGCTTAACTCAAGAGGTGAAAGCGCGACGCAAAACAGATGATTTCTGTGCAGTACTAAGCCGCTACGATTTAGGCGAAATGACAGAGGCTGGCCCTAGTGGTTGTGATTCTGATAAGTGTATGTTTCCCGATCGGGAACCAAGCTCATAACGCGAAATGATCGGGGAGTAGGGAGTGGGGGACAAGGAGGACAAGGAGGACAAGGAGGACAAGGGGGACAAGGAGATAAACAAAACTTCTAACTCTTAACTCCTAACTCCTAACTCCTAACTCAGCACTCATTACTCATTACTCATTACTCAACACTGTTTTGCCCAATGCCCCATGCCCAATGCCTAATCCTTTAACACGTTACGATCAATTAAGAAGTAATAATTTTTTACGGCAGTGCCAGGAGTCTTTTTATGTTCATTAATGAATTGTCACCTATATTCAGAGAATTTACTCAGCATCCAGTCTCATTTGTAGGTGGGTTTTTCTCTGGTGTGCTTCGACTCAATCTTGCAGACGATCCAGTTAAAAGCTGGTTAGATAAACAGATCCGCTCAAATAGTTACACCAGCATCACAACGGATGCACATAACGGCAAAGCCAGTGGTCCTCAGCAGATTTCGATTGACTAAAAACTCCAACCTGACATAGTTTAATTTACTACAAAATAAGGAGTCAGTGCTGCCGATGGCAGCGCTGACTTTTACTTTTTATATCAAGTTCGGGTAATTAGTTATGATTTCCAGAGTCATTGCACCCCACCCCCAGCCCCTCCCCGCCTGCGGGGAGGGGAGACGAAGCGTAGCTTTGGCGGGGTGGGGTTCTTGGGGTTTAGTAAGTAATCAAGCGGACATGATATTACAATCAACATCTTGGCATTTGTTACTTTTGCAAGGTGTCTATTGTACTCCTGCAAAGAAGCAAGCTACGTAGAAAGTGTGATGATGAATTACTAATACCATTTATTTGTGAGGCTGCGCCAAATTTTCTTTCTTTGTGACGGCAGTCGCTCATGGGGGAAACCCCCAAGACCTCGCTGCCTCTCCTTTGCGCCTTCTCTAACGAGACGCTGCGCGTAGCAAGATCCCCGAAGGGGTATGCGGTTCGTTTTTCTTTATATGGTTTAGCGCATCTTCATACAGAATTGGTATAACTCCGATTAACTGCGTTGCCAAATTTTAATTGTCTTATCCAAACTGCCGCTGACTAACATTTCACCGGAAGCTGTGAAGGCTAATGCTGTGACTATATTCCCATGACCTGTAAACGTAGCCAGCAATTCCCCGGTTTGTAAATGCCACAATTTGATGGTTTTATCAGCACTACCGCTAGCGATAATTTGTCCATCGGGACTTAAAGCGATCGCATATACCCGATCTCTATGTCCTTTAAGGGTATGAAGTAATTCTCCAGTCTCCAATTGCCAAACTTTAATCGTTTGATCCCAACTACCACTCACAAGCAGTTTAGCATCTGCACTGATTGCTAAGGAACAAACGATGTGAGAATGACCCATGAGGGTATGCAGTGGTTGTGCATCTTTTAAACTTTTGATTCCCGTTTGCGGTGAGGTGCGCCAAACTTTGATTTTGCGGTAGCTACCTGTAACGAGAGTTTCGCCATCTCGACTCAAAACTAGGGAATGAGCAGCTGTATCATCTAAAGAAAGTGCGATCGCAACTTGACGATGCATCAAATCCCAAAAGAGAATTTTTCTGTCATCTCCGCCTGTCGCTAACATTCTGCCATCTGGGGTGAAAGCAGCACACCGCACTACCCCATTGTGTTTGTGCAAAATATCTATCAAGTCTAAAGCGCCTACGTGCCAAAGCTTAATTGTCGAATCTGCACCGCAACTTACTAAAGTCTGTCCATCTGAACTAAAAGCTAGGGAATTCACTTCATCCACCAGCCCAGATATTACCCAAGGATACTCTGATAATGTCTCTATTAATTCGCCCTTGCTTAAATCCCAGAGTTTCGTCTCGCCACGACTACCACTTGCCAAAATGGGTAAGGCTTTGCCATTATTACACCCGGAACTGAAAGCTAGGCAATTAATCCCTCTGGTGTGTCCTTGCAAAGTCTGCCAGCATTCCCAGTCACCGATTATAGCTTTGAGACAATGTTCTGATGGTAGAGTCTGTATTGTATCTGCGATCGCTCTCTCATTAATTACTGGCGACGTGTCTTTTTTACCCATCAGTGATTCTAAATACCAACTTAACCCCCCTGCATATAACAAATTACTCGGAGTGACATACAATTTTGGTTCGCTAAATTCAAGTTGATTTGTAGGTAAAAATCCCGTTATTATACTCTGCTTTTCGTAACCTAAATTACCTGTGGATGGATAAAATAAACAGAGAAAAATTAATACTTGGTGGTTTTTTAAATCTTCTTGAGTAACCGACCACCTAATTTTGTCTTTCTTAATACCATTAAAACTTTCTCCATCAGCAACGTAAACTTGAACACTTAGCTGAGGATGATCCTTGAGTATATAAGGAAATTTACTTTCGCCACCCAAATTTCCCTCGTCATCTAAAATCATGTTTTGCAAAGTATCTTGTGACACCTTTTTTACTAACTTGCCCAAGCGTTCGCTTATTACCCTGTCAACAATATGCTCTCGGAAAAGATAATCTTGGGCTTGTTGTTGGAAGTATTTGGGAAAAGGTATCGTCCAGTCAGGAGGCTCAGGATATTCCGGCGGCGTCGGCGGCGGATTTTTGGCGAGAACTTCTGCTTGTTGACGAGAAAGTTCTTGGAGTCTAGCCAATGGCTCGCCCCAAAAGGCTATAACTTCAGTGTGACAACCTTTAACTTGACTTTCCAGCAAAGATAAGTCATAAGTTTTAGGTTTTTTCACACGTTGAAGGAAGTCAATTTGTTGAGCTTTGAGTAAGCTAATCCAATCCATCTACATTCCTGCGGCAAACTATTGCATACCTACGGTAAGCTATACAAACGCAATTACTCAAGTTTATAACCTTAGTTAATTAAAAATTCAGTAATATTAACAGTCTAATAAAACACAGCCATTGACAAATGTTTCCGGGAAAGAGATAGATGGATAGCACTTAGACATTTCATGAACTGATGCAGTTGAAGTATATAGAATTAAATGATATCAGTCAATTCTAACGGAGATAGAGATCGAGATACTGTTTCTAGAGAAACACTTCTAGCTGCAAAGGAAAGTTAAATTTGAGACGGATTTAAAGATTGCAGTCACGTTAAGTCAGCAAATAGCTACATAAAAATCACCTAGTAACGATAATTCTCGGAAATATCCTCTGAAATCGAAATAAATGGTGAAGATTGGCTAATTTTAACCTTTGCGTTTTTGTTGTTTGGGTGTAGTACTTACATTAGATGAGTCGCCAAAAGTATCCCTTGCTTCGATTTGTTTAATTTTCATTTGTAAGTTCAAGTCATCACTGCTAACAATTGTTTCTAAATTCGCTAATCTCCGTTCTAACAGTTCTATTTGTTGCTGTTGCAAATAGTTAGTTTTGGATTTTTGCTCATCAGAACGCCAAACAGCAACTGTACCAACAGCGGCGCCACCAATTGCAACTAAAGGAAGAATAGCACCGCTTCTAGTAACGGCTGACAGTGGCACGCAAACTCCCAGAATGGCAACTGTAATTACCCAAATTCTTGTGGTAGCAGATAATCTGACATCTTGGTATTGTTCGAGATTGGGTTGAGATTTTTTAGCCATAAGTTTATCCACAGAAAAGTTATTTGCTACATTTGCACAAATGTTTACTAAATTACTTCCTACAATGGGGTTAAGTATAATTGCTATCCTAATATTATTTTTGTAATTATGATTACTCAGTTATTTGCGATCGCTAGATTAGGATTGCTGGGAGTAGTTGTACCTGGGCAATAGAATAATTTTCGGAAAATGATATTAGGAAGAACCAGATGACAGTTGATAATTTTTTCCAAGCTGCTAAAATTGAGGGTTTCCAGTCTCCTTACGATACCATTCACCTGAAAATTTTCTATCCAGCACAGATGTCGAGTCAGGTAGAAATAAATAGGGAAATTTTGCCAGTTGATTTAGAAAAGGCACCTTTTCCAGTAGTGATTTTCTTCAACGGCTTTAACTGTGATGCTCAACAATATCAATGGTTGGCGGTTAAACTCGCTGAACGTGGATTAGTGGTGATTCTCTTTAACTGGATTGCAGAAGTTATGCCAGGAATAATTAGTCTGACTCCAGGGATTGATTTTGAAAAGAGGAAACCAACAATTTATCGTACTGTTCCGACTGCTTCGGCTTTGCCTGCACTGCTAGCGAAAGTAGAACAGTTACAGTCCGAGGGGATTTTAGCTGGAATGCTCAATCTACAACGAATAATTTTAGGTGGACACTCCGCAGGTGGTAGAGTAGCAATCGAAAATGCCGATCCTGATTTTTTCCCTCAAATTGCAGGATCTTTTGGCTATGGTTTACACACTGCGGGAACGTTATTACAGGGGTACGAGGCAGATACTATCTTACCTTTACCAGATTCCCTACCACTTCTACTGATGGGAGGAACCCGCGATGGAATAATTGCGAACGGCAGCGATCGCTATGGTATAAGTCCTGGAAATGCTACCACCCCAGTCATCCGTACATTCCAAGAAGCAATTACTGGCGGACGAAATGATAGCTATCTACTACTTTTGGAAGGGGCAAATCACTTTTCGATAGTTGATCGGCTAGACTCCACCTTAAAGACACCCTTGTTGGACTTTCCCGCCACCCAACCCCAAGAAAGCTTCCGTTTGCTGATAAGTGAAATCATTAGTTTGTTTATTGACACTCATGTTCGCCATCAACCAGAAGCATCTCGGTCGCTTGAGCAATTATTAAATACTGCCAATCCTCTGATAAAATCCTTTGAGCGTAAATAATTAAATTTATTATGACAAGTGCATCTTATATTTTTCTAGCTGGAGCAAGTCGCGGGGTTGGTCGAGAAATTGCTCAATATCTCACAGCACAACAGCTAAAGGTTAAAGCACTCCTGAGAACAGCAACAGTTGCTAGTGAACTAGAAGCAATGGGTATTGAAATAGTTCAGGGAGATGCCTTGAATCTTGGCGATGTCGAACGCGCAATGCTGACAGATGCACCTATTCACACTGTTATCAGTACAATTGGCGGTGTACCATCAGATGTAGAAAGGCCGGATTATCCTGGTAACAGAAATCTGATCGATGCAGCAGTTAAAGCTGGAGTACAAAAGTTTATTCTTGTATCTTCCATAGGTGCTGGCAATAGTGTTGTTGCTGCCTCACCCCAAGTTTTAGAGGTACTGGGAAAAGTTTTAGCTGAAAAAGACAAAGCCGAACAACACTTAATTGCCAGTGGACTCACCTATACAATCATCCGTCCTGGTGGACTAAAGTCAGAACCAGCAACGGGTAATGGCGTTTTAACCGAAGATCCGCACATTATTGGTAGCATCAATCGTGCAGATGTCGCGCAGTTAGTTGGTCGCTCCTTAAATAGCCAACGTACCAATAATAAAATATTGTCAGCCGTAGACCGAAATATGCTGTTTGGGCAAAGAGAATTTGCAGAATTTAGTTTGGGTTAGTGCCCCAAAAGCTTCTTCTCAATGCCCAATGCCCCATGCCCAATGCCCAATGCCCTTTTAGATCAACTTGTCAGGTGTAATGGGTAAATCACGGATGCGCTTACCTGTGGCATGGTAAACTGCATTGGCGATCGCAGCTGAAACACCTGTGATCCCAATTTCGCCTACACCTCGTACACCTGCTGGGTTGAAGTTGAAGTCAGGTTCGCCGACGAAGGCCACCTGAATGCGAGGAATATCTGCATGGGCTGGGAAGTGATAGGTAGCAAGGTCATAAACCACGGGATAGCCGATGTTTGGATCGACTTGGCACTCCTCCATTAAGGCTTGCCCAATACCCATAATCACGCCACCACGGACTTGACTGGCTACTGTCTTAGAGTTGATAATTCGCCCGATATCCATGACTGACACCCAGCGCGTCACCCGCAAACGTCCGATTTCTTCATCCACGCTGACTTCGCAAAAATGTGCGCCCCAAGATTGGAACGCCCATTCCTTGGTTTCATCGCCAGGAGCGGAGGATGCTGTGGCCTCAATTGCCGCTTGGCCAGACTGACTCAGAGTTGCAAACGCCTCTTGTGCGGTCTTAGCATTAGCAGTTTTCAGAACTTGCTCACAAGCTGACATGACCGCCGGCAAAAGAGATGCTGTCATCATGGAACCACCCGCCATGCCTCCATCTGGTAGTAAGGAGTCGCCCAACTCTACTTGTATCTGTTCGACGGGTAGCCCCAATGCGTCTGCTGCTGTGGCCGCAACAACGGTATATGCGCCAGTGCCCATGTCATTCCCAGCGCTGAGAACATGGGCAGTACCATCTGGTAGCAGCCGTACCTTGACTGATGCTGCACCTCGCCTGCCAGGGTAGGTTGCTGCCGCCATCCCCCAACCAACGAGTTTACTATCGCGTGTCAAAGAACGCGGCTGTTTTGGTCTGTCTTTCCAGCCAAATTGCTCTGCACCCAAGAGCAAACAGTCAGCAAAATGTTTGGCTGAGAATGGCTGACCTTGGCGTTGGTGTTCTTTAGTTTGGTTTTTTAGGCGCAGTTCTACCGGGTCAATCTTTAGCATCCAGGCCAGTTCGTCCATCGCCGACTCCAACGCCCACATCCCAGGATTCTCTCCTGGTGCGCGCATGAATGTTGGTGTACCCATGTTCAGCACCGCTAGTTCCTGCTTCAGTTGCAAATTCGGCGCTGTGTACATAACTGGCGTGACCGAGGTACAGGCTTCTATAAAGACATCTACTGGTGAGGTACAGGATTTGACCTCATGGGCGATCGCAGTTAAACTACCATCAGCAGTTGCTCCCAAACGCATAGTTTGCTCGGTTTCGGAGCGATGTCCGGCGTTCGCTGTCATTTGCCGTCGGCTGAGGACGACTCTGAGAGGACGCTGAAGTTCACGGGCTGCCGCAGCACAGAGAATACCGTGGGGCCAGGGAAAGGCTTTAGAGCCGAAAGCTCCACCCAAAAAAGGTGTGACGACATGAACCTGTTCAGTTGGGAGTCCAAAGAGTTCTGCATAGGTGCGCCCAGTTGCCAACACCCACTGAGACGGCTCGTAAACAGTGAGTGAGTTTGCATCTTGCCAGTGGGCAATGGTCGCATGAGGTTCCATCGCCGCGTGCAGTTCGATGGCTGTCTTGTAGGTGGCTGTAAGTTTCGTTGTTGCACTTGCCACCCCTGCCGCAAAATTCCCTTTTTCAAACTTTAACTCTTCACCCAAGTGCGGTGGTGCCTCCTTGAAGGTGGCGAGTGCAGCTTCCACGACTGGCTTTTGGCTTGTGTATTCCACCTTGACCAAATGCGCTGCATCACGCGCCCGCTCGAAGGTGTCTGCTACTACCAAACCGATAATTTGTCCTGCATAGTGAATTTTGTCATCCGACAACGGCAGACGAGCCTCGTAGATTTTCGAGGTCATAAAGTCATTGGCTGGCATAAACACTTTAGGCGAGTTTTTATGCGTAAAAACATCTATCACACCTATTGCCTTTTCTGCCCCACTGGTGTCGATGTTTTTAATTTGCCCATTGGCAATGCTGGCGGTGACAAGATAACCGTGAACCAGACCTGGAATTTGATGTTCTGCGGCGTAGGTTGCCGTGCCCGTAACCTTTGCCCGTCCATCTTTGCGGTTGACGGCAGTCCCAATTACTTTGTTCATACTACGCCTCCTCCTTTAGCTGACACTGTGAGTGCGCGACGAATTGCCCGCTTTGCCAAGTCAACTTTGAAACTGTTATGAGTTAATGGTTTAGCTTCTTGAAGTGCAATTTCTGCCGCCTGTTGAAACGTTGCAGTATTGGCACTCTTGCCGATCAAAAACTTTTCTGCTTCCTTTGAGCGCCAAGGTTTATGGGCTACGCCACCCATTGCCAAGCGCACATTCTGAATCTGCTCGCTTGCTAAGTCAACCGCAGCTGCCACAGAGACTAACGCAAAGGCATAGGAAGTGCGATCGCGTAACTTTAGGTAAACCCCTGATTTGGCGAACGGCACTGGGGGCAAAACCACAGAGGTAATCAACTCACCTGGCTCTAAGTTTGTATCTCGCTGGGGTGTGTCCCCTGGTAGTCGGTGAAAGTCTGTCAATGGTATCTGCCGCTTACCCTTGGGGCCTTCCACAACAACAACAGCATCCAGAGCCGCAAGAGGGACACACATATCTGAGGGTTGAACTGCCACGCATTGGTCACTGGCCCCAAGGATGGCGTGCATCCGGTTGATGCCCGTTGCTGCTGGACAGCCGCTTCCCGGTTGCCGTTTGTTGCAAGGGAAGGCGGTATCGTAGTAGTAGGGACAGCGAGTGCGTTGCAGTAGGTTGCCCCCTACGGTTGCCATATTGCGGATTTGCTGAGACGCACCAGAAAGAATCGCCCGCGACAGGATTGGATAATCGCGGCGAACATCAGGATGGTCTGCCACTGCTGTGTTACTTACTAGCGCTCCAAGGCTCAGACCACCCTCATTTGTGCGTTCAATGCGCTTCATCTCTAATCGAGAGATGTCGATAAGTTGCGATGGCTCATCTAGAAAGACTTTGAGACGGTCAACCAAATTCGTACCGCCCGCAATCAATATCGCATTTTGGTCATTTGTTGCCCGTTCAACCGCATCTTTCACAGAGGTAGCACGGGTGTAAGTGAAGTTGTTCATCTGAGCATCTCCTGGGGTTCATTGACCATCACATCTGCGGCAGGAGAGGGCGGTTTTTGTCCTATTACCTGCTGGACTGCTGCCACAATGCCGTTGTAAGCGCTACATCGACAAAGATTACCACTCAGTCGCTCTTTGATTTCAGCTTCAGAGAGTTCAGCCAACTGTGGGGGACAAGTCAAATCTGGGGTGACAACGCTAGCACAGCCCCGTTTGATTTCATCAAGTAAGGCAACAGAAGCACAAATCTGTCCTGGGGTACAATAGCCGCACTGGAAGCCATCGTTATCAATGAATGCTGCCTGCACTGGATGGAGAGTATCGCCCTTGGCCAGCCCTTCAATGGTGACGATCGCCTTGTCTTCCTGCATCACTGCCAAACTCAGGCAGGAATAAACTCGCTCACCATCGATCAGAACAGTACAAGCCCCACACTGTCCGTGATCGCATCCTTTTTTGCTGCCCACTAGCCCCAAGCGATCGCGTAGCGCATCTAAGAGTGTGACACGTGGCTCAAGGTCGAGGGTTTGCTGCTCGCCGTTAACAGTAAGTTTCACATTCATCTCACCTGGGTTACTTTGGCTAGCTTCCTTTGCTATAGTTGTCTGATTGAGTAATGAGGGAGCGGCTATAGCCGTTCCGGCAGCAGTCAGTGCCTGTCCCAAAAAACCGGGTTGGGATGTTATTTCTGCCCTTTTTTTGTCTTCCATAATTCGTACTTCTAGATTGAATAATGCAGTAATTCTGAAAACTTAGGGATATGCATAGCTATTTAGTATTGTGTACATAATTAAGGTTGAGTGCAGGTAAGAGTCTGGGAAAATAAGGAAAAAATCAGACAAAGTACGCTTCTCAAAATAGCTGGATCGTCTTCTCAGCCGTGGATTTAGCATAATATTGCTGTTTGTCCCACCTCTATTGACTAGAGCGATCGTTCGCTGAGTATTTCTTAACAAAACGAAATATTTTGTATTGGGTTAAAATGCAATACGCTTGGGTTAAGGCTAAAACTCTTTATCAAAGTCAACTTTTTTAACGTAGACGCTTCTCCTGTCGGAGACGCTACGCGAACGGCTTGCCGCAGGCTACCGCAGAGGCGCAGAGAAGCCAGTGCGCCCTTGCGGGTTCCCCGACTTGTTCGCGCAGCGTCTCCCCTTGGGAGAAGCAACTGGCGCGAAACAGAGAGAAGAGATAAAAATGCTCAATGTCTATTTGAGGCTAAATTCTCAGTTTTGGTTTTTAGGCGATGTCTACGACGTGGCAAGAGAAGTAAATCTGGCATTGCAGAACAGTGGGATTACAGCTATTTTCAGGTAAATAGACCACCCAGTAGGGGCGCAAGGCCTTGCGCCCTTACAACAGATGTGGTTCAAATACTTGAATTCTGCTGTAATTTGGGCAAGCAGGGGAGGCAGGGGGAGAGATCAGCCTTAGTTGCTAAATCATCCCGCAAAGGGAGCAAGGCTGTAAATCTCAATTTTAAGCACGCCAACGGAGTATTTGACCCTTGACAGGATTGACAAATTCTCGTCTTTCAGCGACTGATCGAGCATACTCCCGCTTTAACTGGTAGTACCACTGTGCCTGCATATCTGAGTCTTTAATCAGCCGCAGCACAGGATTATATTTCAGTCCAATTTGCTGTTTTTCTACTACCGTTCGGTCTTGGTCAATGAAAGTCCGCGCCAGCACGTGTAACAGTGGCTTGAAAAAGCCTACCCAAGGAAGTGTCCAGTAAAGAGCAAAAGTTACCTCCGTTTCTGTGTCTGAAATCGGTGTAACTGCCGTCAAATTAACGACTCGATTATTACCAATGGTGGTTTCTTCAATCCTGACTCCAGGTAAACGAAAAGAAATCTCCGTTTCTGGGACACCACCGCCAATCAACCAGTATAATCGACCCCCATTCGCTGGTAATCGGTGTCGTCGCATCGTAAAGCCGTAGGGCGAAGCATCAAATTGCTTTACTTCTTCGTGCAATTGCTCATTTCGCCACCACCAAGCACGATGAACGTAGGGTGAATGAGCAGGATCCATCAGACCTACCACTGCATGATCTATAAAACAAGGAAATTTTACCACTTCTACAAACTGGTGCGATCGCCCATCAAACCCTGGAATTACCGGAATTTCCATTTCAGATGCAGGTTGAGGGTTATCGGGATCGGGCATATATATCCAGATATTCCCTTGGGCTTCGCGAACACTATATGACTGCACGTCGAAGCGACTCAAATCCATTTGCTGTTCCTCCACAAGAGAAGGTATCGCAGTACAACGCCCAGCAGAGTTAAAGCGCCAACCGTGGTAACAACATTCAACTTCTTGCCCGTTGAATCTCCCACAACTCAAGGGCACACCACGATGGGGGCAAATGTCCGTCATTGCAGACACTTTGCCATCCTGGCTGCGAACTAACAGCACTGGTTCTCCTAAGAAAATGCGGCTAATCATCATGCCTGACTTGATTTGATTGCTAGGCAGAGCATAGTACCAAGTATTACGTAATACAAAATTATCGTTATTTTTCATAGTTAATTGCGTCTGCCTTTGACACAACAAAAGTCCTGGTTTGTGGAAAGGAAGGTGATGCTGGAAAACATTCTTTCAGGTTTTTAATTGCTGTAGATAAATTCAACTGATGTACTTCTTGATTGTGTTCGTAATTCTCTCAGATTTAGGTTGTTCTCAGAGCATTGCAGGTGTGAAGTTGCATTATTCACCAGAAATTTGTACAAATACCGTTCTTTTACGCGGGCCATCTAACTCAAAAAACAACACAGATTGCCAGGTTCCCAAAGCTAATTTACCATCCACAATGGGAATTATCTCATTTGTGGTCAGCATCATTGCCATCAAATGAGAGTGAGCATTAATCGGCTCATCTTCTGGGACATCTCTTAAATGCAAATCATTATGCAAATAGCGGTCTGATTCTGGTGCGATTTTTTGCAAAAATACTTTTATATCTTCTAATAATCTGACTTCATTTTCATTGATAGATAACGCTGTTGTAGTGTGTTGAGAAAATACTAAAGCTTGTCCATTTTTAATTGATGTTGAGGCAATAAAATCTTGAATTTGTGGGGTGATATTATGAATATTAATTTTTGGCTCAGTTTCAATTTCAATTAACTTATGAATAATTGGCATCTGTTGAATTTTATATTTGGGATTGGAGGCAGGAGGCAGGGGGCAGGAATGGATGACTTTTAACTCCTAACTATAGTTTCCAAACCCTGCACTAATCTTTCTATACCTTCTTTTGCTGTCTCTTTTTGTAATGCCCCATAGGCAACGCGTAGATAGCATCCGTCATCTATGCCAAAAGTTGTACCTGGAATAACTGCGACTTTATGTTCCTGGATCAGTTGTTTGACTAACTCAAAAGCATCCATCTGGGTATGAACTTTGAGGAAAAAATAGAAAGCGCCATTGGCAGGGATAATGCTACATAAGCCTTGTAGACGATTAAGGGAGTCTAATACTAGTTGGCGTACCTGAGCTATAGCTCCTATATGACTCTTCAAATAATCCTCTTTTGTCTGCAATGCCCCTAAAGCTGCATATTGAGAAATGACTGGCGGACAAATCAAAATTGTATCTTGGACTTTTTTAACAGCGACAAGTAAGTGTTTGGGAATCACCATGTAGCCAATGCGCCAACTCGCAAAACCGTATGCTTTAGAAAAGCTATACAGAGAAATGGTGTACTCGCTGCTATTACTAAATGAGCCAGGTGAAACGTGTTTTACACCGTTATAGGTAAAGTATTCATAAGCTTCATCGCTGATGTGGTAAATACTGTGAGTAGCACAAATTTGATTTACTTGGCGCAATGCAGCTTCAGAATAGACAACTCCAGTGGGATTATTTGGTGAAATCGTCACCACAGCCCGTGTTTTAGGAGTAATTGCTTGAGCGATCGCATCTGGGCGCAATTGGTAATTTTCATCCGTCGCCACTAATACCGCACGACAACCAGCCATTGCGATCGCCATTTCGTGGTTGAAATAGTAGGGGGTATTGAGAATAATTTCGTCGCCTGGGTTAGTGATAGCAAGAATGGCATTCATAAATCCCATATTGCTCCCTGCTGTCACAACAATGCAGTTTTCCCCGTTGATTTCAATCCTGTTGAAGGCTTGCAATTTCCCTGCAAGTGCTGTCAGTAGAGGGGGAATTCCCTCAACTGCTTTGTATAAATTATTAGTTGGTTCGGCTAAGAATTTGGCTAAAAATTCTATGGCTTCATGTGGTGGGTTGTAAGAAACAACACCTTGTCCTAGAGAAATGGTTCCAGGAGAGTTTTTAATCAGTTCCCCAACCACAGGAATAATTGGCGATTGTACCGCCTGCATACGAGAGGTTAGGGATTTCATATTTTCTTGCCTATGTACCTGCTTTTAGTATCTCTTACTGTGTTGTTTTTTGCTGCATATATTTTTGTTTTTAACCGATTTGTACCTTTAAAATTTTCTTTTAAAGGCAATCAGATATACTTAAACAGGTCTAAATTTTATTTAGACTAGGACTTACGCAAGTGTCACCAAAAAATCGGATTTTTAGTTTGTAGTAAGGGCTTTAGCCCTTATTTTGTTCGCGGAGCGTCTCGCAGAGAGGACTAAAGTCTTCACTACAAACTGAAAATAATATGCCAGTTGCGTAAGTCCTGTAGACTATACTTTACGGAAAATTTATAGAGATTTTAAACTGGATTGATATTAGTGGATATCTATCTTTTAGAGTGTAAGTTAGAATGCCATTAGAAAGTTAAAGCTTACATACTATTAATTAATCAAAATATGTTTATTTCACAACGTGGCATTATCACCTATGCTTACGGAGCATCTTATTATATAGAAATGGCCAAGTCATTAGCACGTTCTCTACGTCTTCATTCACAAAATATTCCGCGTGCTATTGTTACCGATCGTGAAGATGATAAAGATTTGCTAGAGCTTTATGATTACGTTATCAATCTTAGAAAAGAATACGGTTCTAACGTAAAGCAAAAATTTCACCTTTATGATTATTCTCCATTTAAATATACACTTTGCATTGATAGTGATTGCATAGCAGTAAGGGATATTAATTTTATTTTTGATGATTTTAAAGGCAAAAGTTTTAGTGTGGCAGGTGATGTATATCTTCAAGCAGGCGATAAAGATACATTCATTAATGTAGATGACACACTCAAACGATTTAATCTGACAAAATTACCTAGATTTAATGGAGGTCTCTATTATTTTGAAAAAAACGATACTGCTAAGGCATTTTTTGAAACAGCACTAGAATTGGCAAGGGATTGGCAAAAGCTAGGTATTAGTGAATTTCGTGGTGATGGCCCTAATGATGAACGTATTTTTGGTCTAGCTATGATGCTACACAATCAAAGTATGTTTGAAGATAATGGTCTGATGATGCGAACACCTATTGGTCTTCGTGGTTCTTTTAATATAGATGCTATTAAAGGTAAATCTACTTTTCAAAAATACAATCAGGTGGTGTCTCCGGCTCTTGTACACTTTGCCTGCGTTTGGGGAGAGCATCCCGTATATCATCGTGAAGTAAGAAAGTTAAAAAACCTAGATAAAGGTGCAGCCCACCAG
This sequence comes from Nostoc sp. DedQUE05, assembly GCF_034530955.1. Lineage (NCBI taxonomy): Bacteria > Bacillati > Cyanobacteriota > Cyanophyceae > Nostocales > Nostocaceae > Nostoc > Nostoc sp. DedQUE05. Next base: position 35,291 of record NZ_JAVRCB010000061.1, read on the forward strand.
GTCAAGTTTAATATATTTTCCGCAATTCAATATAAGTTTGGCTATCAGATTGCTCTATTAAGATATATAGCTAAACGTGTACCTAAAAATCCTAAATATATTCAAGCTAGAGTGAAAAAACTTTTGATACAACTGTCTGAGTTGATTAAAACTAAATATAGAATTGAGCCAGTTCAGAGCAAATAAATTTTGCTAAAACCCCGCATTCCTTTGTGATTAATTTAAATTACTCAAAGGCTGTTTTGGTGACTTTCTATAAAGCTTTAAGAGTCTATAAGGTGCTGTCTGAGGTTCAGGCAGCACTAACAAAGTGTAGTAGCGATCGCGCCTTACATCCTTCGCTCCTGACAGGTACTAAAAATTATATTTTTGTGAAAACCACAAGGATTGTATCTGTGGGTTTATTCTAGAAACTACACGGTACAGCACAAATTTGTATGTACCACAAAAATCTGTATTGCCGTACTTTTATGGAAAATCAACTAGGATTAATTCTAAAACTGCTTTTACTTTCGGCTTTGTTATCAGTATTAATTAAGTATGCAGGGCCAAGTCTACCAATTCCGGCGACAGCAACCAACGCGCTGATTATAGTATTTTTGCCGATTGCGATCGTAGCGATCGCTCTACTGTGGCGATTTCAAGCAGAAAAACAAAATTAACTCAAATCATTTACGCACAAGTTCCTAAAATCAGCTAACCTAGCTTAATTACAAGAAAATTGCATCTTGCCAACGGTTGGGAGTTAGCCTGTGAACCTCGGTCAATGGATCGGCTTAATCGCCATAGTTCTTTCTTTATACATCTTGTGGCAAATTCGGGAAGTGCTTTTGCTGATGTTTGCCGCAGTTGTGTTAGCCACCACCTTAAATCGCCTAGCGAAACGCTTCCAAAGCTTTGGAATGAGGCGCGGATTCGCCGTCCTCCTAGCAGTAGCTATCTTTTTCGCAGGTGTCGTGGGTTTTTTCTGGCTAATTGTGCCGCCATTTGCCCAGCAGTTTCAAGAACTAACCTATCAAGTTCCTAGAGGGTTTGGACGCTTTAATAGTTGGCTTGATGCCCTGAGAACTCGTATTCCTGACCAGTTAGTTCCTTACATCCCAGATATTAATAGTCTCATCCAACAAGTACAGCCCTTCGCCAATCGCCTACTGGGAAACTCCTTTGCTTTTGTATCTGGTTCTTTAGAAGTCGTCCTCAAGATTTTGCTAGTGTTGGTTTTAACAGGAATGATGTTAGCCGACCCCGTGGCTTATCGCAAAGTGTTTGTACGGCTTTTTCCCTCATTTTATCGGCGGCGGGTAGATGGAATTTTAGATAAGTGTGAAGTCTCTTTGGAGGGATGGATTACAGGCGCTTTCATTGCCATCTTTGTAGTGGGCGTGATGAGTCTGATTGGCTTATCAATTTTGCATGTCAAGGCAGCACTTGCTTTAGCGGTTTTAGCGGGATTTTTTAACTTGATTCCCAATCTGGGGCCAACGATGAGTGTAATCCCAGCAATGGCGATCGCCTTCTTAGATGAACCTTGGAAAGCGATCGCTGTCTTAATTCTCTACTTTATTATTCAACAGATTGAGAGTAATTTCATCACGCCTGTTGTCATGGCGCATCAAGTCTCATTGCTGCCAGCCATAACCTTAATTGCCCAGCTATTTTTCGTCACTTTCTTTGGCTTTTTAGGATTATTTCTAGCCCTACCCCTGACTGTTGTCGCTAAGATTTGGTTGCAAGAAGTATTAATTAAAGATGTTTTGGATGAATGGGGAAATAATCATACACAAGAGACTGAGTTTGTGATAGTTTCTCAATCTCCAGAAGCAGATGATAATTGGAAAGCAGAAAATACAGACATTAAGAAGAAGCCATCGATTGATGATGACATCTTGAAACCAGAAGATTAGTCACTCACTTTTTGATTACAGAAAAAGGCGATCGCTTTGGGGTTTGATAATAAGCGATCGCAAACAAGTATATGGTGGATATCCAATCTCCGATAGACATCACAATCGCCTATCATCTTTGGAAAACTCACCTGCTAGGTGGACGCTACTAAAAATCAAGCAGACAATAGGGGGAAAATAATCAATTCATATATTGGAGGGTAAGCTTTGAAACTAAATCAAGTTATTGCGATTTTACAAACCGTTAAAGCTAACACCACAAAAGCAAAAACAGGCATATATCATCTGATTCAAAAAAGTGCAATGTTTCAAGGGATTTCGCGGACATTTCAGCCAGTGGCTGAAGATGGCTTCGTATATCCTCCAGAAAATCAGACACTGCAAATGAAAGCAGAAGATTTGCTGAGTCAATTTGAGCAAGCTTGTGCAGAATTATTTAACTTATGTGCCACCCAAGATTGGGCTAATGCGCAGGCTAAAGCAGATATAGTAGTTGACGGAACCACCATTTTACGAGAAGTACCCGTTTCTTACCTCTTGTTTTTGGAAAAGCAGTTAGTTGATGTCAAAACGTTCATCTCAACACTGCCTGTTCTAGATACTAGCGAATCTTGGGTTTACGATCAGCAGCAAGAATGTTTTGCCACTGAACCGAAACATACCACCAAAACCAAAAAAATAGTTAAACCTGTGGTGCTGTATGAAGCCACAAAAGAGCATCCCGCGCAGGTAAAAGAGTCTTCAGAAGACGTGCCAGAAGGAACTTGGCGAACAGTCAAGTTTTCTGGAGCAATTTCTCAAGCAAGACAAAATGAATTGCTGCGGCGGGTAGATAGGCTCATGCAAGAAGTGGTTTTTGCTAGAGAACAAGCAAATAGTTTAGAAGTTACTCAACAAAATCAAGTTGCCCGCTCAATTTTCGGCTACTTGTTTTCACCCTCAACATTTAGGTAAAATAGTTTTGGAGCGCAAGTTTAGTTTCAGTGTCTATAGGAGAATATGTAGGTTCGAGTCCTACTCCCTCGACTTAATTAAACCGAGGGATAGCCAAAGGGTAAAGGTACTCCTCGACACAATCAACCTTATATTTAGTCTTAGGCTATTGCTCCAAGCTAAGGTTAAAAATTCACGTTCTGTATCAACCTCTGCGAATTAATGTCAGTGGGACATGGGTTCAAATCTCGTCCGGGTCTCCAAAATCTTGACCTGGTAGTTTAGCGGTAAAACACCACGACTTAAAGATTAAATTTGCAGAAACCGGAAATTAACTAGGCAGAAATTGTGAAAACATACTGAAAGCTGTAAACTTTTGGTACCAACCCCCAGACATGGACATTGCCTGGGGGATTTTAATTGGAAGAGGTTCGTTAAAATTACTCATGAACAACAAAATCCTCAGCTTCTTAAAAAATTGGGGATTTTGCAATGCGGCTAAATCTAAAATCCAAAATTAATTAACTGATTTTGATTGATAATGCAAGGCTTTATTTATAGTAATTTTACGTAGTGATAAAAAATATTTTAGACAGATAGAGCTTGCTTCCCCCAAAAAATGTACAATTTGGACTTTACAATATTTGAATTGTTTTTTTGGAATTTTATTTAACCTTATCCAGGGTGTTAAGCTGTCACGCAGATATTGCTGGCAAATGTTTCGAGATGAATAGAGGTATGAGTAAAAATGAATGTCAAAACGTAGTCATGCTACATCTCTACAAAGGTTCTAGATAAATGTATTTAATTATACTAGATGTCTAATTTACGCTACTCCCCATTACCCCTTATCCCCAGAGGGGGCCCCACCATCCCCATTCACCAGGAAGCGCAAGCACTGATAAGATGCGAACAATTGCAGAAATTAACGAGAAAATTAGTCGCCAACGGGCGGTAGTGTTGACAACTGAAGAATTAAAAGCACGAGTTGTAGAAATCGGTGTTATTAAAGCTGCGAAAGAAGTTGATGTAATTACCACTGGTACTTTTGAGCCGATGGAATCAAGTGGTGCAATTATCAATCTGGGACATACCGATCCCCCAATAAAAATTCGCCGTTGTTGGTTAGATGGCGTGCCAGCATACTCTGGTTTTGGGGCAGTAGATTTATATTTGGGTGCGAGTTGCGCTGTGGAGACGACGGATGGGGAAGAAGTGCGAGAACGTGGTGGTGGTCATGTAATCGAAGATTTGATTGCTGGTAAATCTATACACGTGAAAGCGCAAGGACAAGTAACAGATTGTTACCCCAGAGCAAATTTTGAAACTACAATTACCAGTGACACAATTAATCAGTTTTATTTATTTAATCCGCGCAATCTTTATCAAAATTTTATTGTTGGTGTAAATGGTGGCGATCGCCCCCTTTTCACCTATCTCGGCCCTTTACAGCCGCGTTTGGGGAATGCTGTTTATTCTAACCCCGGTGCGATTTCCCCCTTACTCAACGACCCCGATTTGCAACTCGTTGGTATAGGTACTCGAATTTTTTTAGGCGGCGGTATTGGCTATGTCGCTTGGGAAGGCACTCAGCACTTCCCCTTACAAAAGCGTTTAGCTAATCGTACACCGATCGGGCCTTCCGCCACTTTAGCTTTAATTGGTGATGCCAAACAAATGGATGCTCATTGGGTGCGGGGGTGTTACTTCAAAAGTTATGGCCCCTCATTAATGTTAGGGGTTGGGGTACCACTACCTGTATTAAATGAACAAGTAATTGAACACTGCGCTGTCCAAGATAGAGACTTAGTAGCCCCAATAGTAGATTTTTCCATTCCCCGGCGCGTCCGTCCCACCTTTGGTTTAGTGAGTTACGCCCAACTCAAATCTGGGTGGATCGCCATAGAGGGCAAAGCAGTACGCTCTGCCCCCTTAGCGAGTTTGTTTTTTTCTAGGCAAGTCGCCTTAGAGTTGAAAAAGTGGATCGAAGCAGGTACGTTTACCCTGACAGAACCAGTTTCTCCAATTCCGATGGAGCGATCTTTTCTACCCCAAGACCGGCGGACGGATTTTTGATTGGAGCAGGGGAGGAGGGAGACAAGGGGGACAAGGGGGACAAGGGGGACAAGGGGAAATTATTGAACAAATCTCTCCCAAATCTCCCCCATCTTCCTTGTCTACCTTGTCCCATGCCCCATGCCCAATGCCCAATGCCCCATTCCCTACTCTTGAGTCGGTTTCGGTCGCTTGATCGGTTTAGGAGCGGGTGTTCTTGGTATAGGTTTTGACACCACTGAAGGGTCGCCACCTGTACTTGTTTTCTTGATGGGACGAGGGGTTTCGCCAGTGCGTCTGGGGGGGAATGGTTTTCTACCACCAGCACCACCAATGCCAGCACGAGGCCCACCTTTAAATGGTGGTTTGCGTTTTTTGGGTAAATCAGCGATCGCCTCAGCTTTTTCTACTACTAAAACGTCTGCTTCCCGCTTGGCTTGGAAGTCCCAGAATTTTCCCACTGCTTTGGTAGTCAGCACACCCCTCAATTTCAACTTAAAATATTTGGGTTTGTCAGTTGATTTACGTGGAGCCTGCCTAATTTTGACTACCAAGCTTTTAGCATCAAAAGATTGGTATACTACTTCACCACGAACAGAAAAACCACCATCAGTAACTTCTGATGAAGGTCTGGGGGCAGTTGTATTTAGTTCAGAGTTCTCGGATAAGCCATCATCGAGTGTCTGTAATTGCAACTCCAAATCCGATTCGTCCTCATCTGTTGAGTTTTTAGCCAGATTTTCTGGCTCCCAAACTCCGACGATTTGGATGTGCAAGGTATCATTTTCTTGTCTGGTACGTGGATATACTACCCACAAGTGTTCTTTTTCTAAGTCTAGATGATTCTTGACTAAGCTCATAATCCGGCCTAGGAGGACGGCATTGAGTTCTACACCATCTGCGGTCAGCAGCGTACCTTGAGTAAATTGTTCGCTGCTAGCATGATAGCGACCCCGGACTAAGCCGATCGCTCGATACTGCATCGGTTCGCTGGGAGGTGGAATCGGTTGCTGGCGATTAATCAAGTTTCCATTTGAGTCAGTCTCGCTGGTGTTGACAGGCAAATTGTCAACTTGTTTAGAGGACTGGGCTGCTATGCGAACATTAGCGCCTGCCTCTACGTTAGTTGGGCCCTGGTTAGAGGCAGAAGAATTGGAAGATTCAGGCAACGGCATCAGGTCGGAATTCATAAAAACTCCTTGCGGCACAGACACATCCCATTGTGGGATTTTACAAAGGCAGCTGGAAAGAGCATTTGTGCGACTGCTGAAAGTATATTGGCTTTTCACAAAATCACACTAGGGTACTCTATACAATCCTAAAGGCGCTAAATTTAATGTATAAACACTAAATGTCTAATTTAGCGGCTTTACACTAGTTTCGGAAGCATATCATAGCTACAATTCTGACGGCTCCTCCTAAAGTCATCACTTACTTTAGCAGTGTGGATAGTTAATTGTTATAAAATTCACAGGCAATTGGCGGTATTCCGCAAAGTTTTGGAAATTTTTAACTTTACGATTTGTGTAAATGATAATGTCATTAAAATTTAGGAGAAAGACAAAACCGTGTCTCAACCGCGCAATCGTTGGATAGTTCAAGTCGTCTTAGCGGTGGCAATTCTTGCTTTTGTGGGTGTTTCGGTGATTCCCATAATTGGAGCATTTAATAATACGCCACCCTCAAGTCAGAATACCGCTAGCACCAGAGGTAGTTCGCCCTCTGCTGACCAAAAATCAAAACTGGAAGACGAAGCACGGGGTTATGAACAGGTTTTGCAACGGGAACCAGAAAATCAGACTGCGCTTAAGGGTCTGTTACAGGCGCGGCTGCAATTACTGAGTCAAAAAGATAAAAGTGAGGTTAAACCAGCGGATATCCAAGTTGTCATTGAACCCTTAGAAAAGCTAGCAAAACTGAATCCCGAACAGTCAGAATATTCAGTGTTACTAGCTCAAGCCAAACAGCAAATTGGCGATCGCGAAGGAGCGGCTCAAGCTTATCGCTCGATTTTGTCCACGAAACCAGGTGATTTGAAGGCTTTGCAAGGAATGGTGGCTTTATTGATCAGTCAGCAACGCCCGGAAGCAGCCATTGGTTTGTTGCAAGAAACCCTCTCTAATGCAGCCCAAGCAAATACAATTCAGCCTGGAAGTGTAGATATAGTAGCGGTGCAGGTGCTGTTAGGTTCTGTTCATGCTTCCCAGAAACGCTACGCTCAAGCTAGCTCTGTATATGACCAGGCAATTAAGAAAGATCCCAAGGATTTTCGCCCCGTCGTGGCAAAAGCGATGCTCCTGAAACAACAGGGCAAAGATGCAGATGCAAAAGCTTTATTTGATAGTGCCGCAGCTTTAGCACCTGCTAAGTACAGAGACGAAATTAAGAAGGCAGGAACAGTTTCTCCCATTCCTAAATCTGCTACCCCTCCCGCATCTTCATTGGGAAATACTCCCAAGTAATGGGCATTGGGAAAGAAAAGGCAGGAGGCAGAAGTTCTTTAATTTTGAATTTTGAATTTTGAATTTTTAATTGATTTCTCCCCTGCTTCTTCCCCTCATGCTCCTTCAATGGCTGCAACTACACCAAAGACTAAAAACAGACATCCGCCAATCAGGGTGAGTTGACGCTCAGAAATGCGTCCGGCAATCATTTTGCCGCCGATAACTGCGATCGCAGCACAAATGGCATGTCCTAAAATTGCACCTATTGTCACTCCAATGGGATTATTACCTGCTGCTAAAGCAATGGTGGCAATTTGGGTGCGATCGCCCCACTCTGCCATAAATGTCAACGCAAAGGCTTCTATGATAATTGCCAAACCAGTCTTTTGCTTTGGTAACTGCAAATCTGCTTGTTTTACCGCAGTTTCAGCTTCTTGTACAACTTCTGTATCACAAGCAGCATTGGACATCTTACTAGCGTCATACAACAGCTTGATACCGAAGGCAATAAATAAAGCTATTTCGGCGTAATGAATATAAACTTTTGGTAACAAAGATACTGCTTGTCCAAATATCACCGAAAGGATTGTCATCGCGGCTAAAGCAGCTGTCACACCGATAAATACCAGCCGCCGTGGGTGGTGCATTGCCAAAATCACAGCAATAAAAAATGTTTTATCGCCTAACTCTGAAACCGTGATTAGTAATAAACCTGCGGTAAAAGCTGTTAACACTCTCTCAAGCTCCTGAAGAATCGTTTACCGATGTAAAGCTTGATGAGAACCAAAAGACCTCACCAAGTTTACACTTTTCGGTGTGAACTTAGTGAAGGTCTCGCTTTCAAATATTGATTATTTGCCATCTGAACCAGGCTCATCGCCAGTATGTTGATTCAGATGTACTGGCTTTTATGTTTTTATACCAGCAGCTACTCCCCTTCTATGCGATCGCAATCATACATATTTTCTATGTATCAAGTCAAGAGAGTAGACATATAGAGGTATAACTTGAGAGTGAAACAGCACATATAGCAATCCGATTTGATTTCTGAATTAATCGTAGGGACTAGGGACTGGGGA
>NZ_JAVRCB010000062.1:0-42512 GCF_034530955.1 Nostoc sp. DedQUE05
CAATTTTTGTTGCTACCACTGGCTTGATCGGGGGAAACTTCCAGCGACAAACGAACGATCATACGTGTTTTCCCGTCGGCTGCCACCCAAAAATTATTCGCTTGGCAAGCTCGTTCCGTATAACCAGGGCCTTCAACAACAGTCAATCCCGAATTGATAGTAAAAAGTGCCGATCCGAGCCATGCCGCAAGTTTTTCTAATGTATCTATTTGAGATGGAATATCTGTTGCTGGATTAAATGCTGTCATTTGAAGAGATTTATAAATAGTTACTCTTCAGTTTTATGAGGCAATGAAAATTGTGTAAATGTTCCACTTTTATGTAAAAAAGGAACATCTTTACTGAACCAACATATTGCAACGACTGAATTCTAGAAAGATTACTGTTTTTGTTAATTTAAAATATACCTGTTTAACCATTTGGCAGGGTTAAACCGGAAGTCATACCCCCAACAAATTTTCAACAGCCTGAGTAGCTGTACTGATTTCGATAGGAAAATAAATTATACAAATCTTTAAACTAGGGCGGATTTGATGAAAAGTTCGCTAAAACCTCAGTGTTAACCGCGCTTGTGAGAAATAGCGATCGCACTTGCCTTAACCCTCTAAGGCGAATACCTTGGGGGTGGAAATATGAATTGCTGATGCGCGATCGCTTCGACTTGTAAGGTAGAAGGGCGATCGCGTTTCATTTTTTTTACGTCTCCTCAAACTCCCCAAAGTAAGCAGTGGCGACTGTGTTCTTGGGAGTTTTGAAGATGAAGTGGGTGCTAGATGGCGAATTGGGTACACCTTGGAGAGTACAATCGTCAATCCACTCGTAATCCTCCTCTCCTAAAATTCTTACTTTGAACTTGCAAGTTTCAATTTTGGAACTGAACTCTTTTCTTCGCCTCTCCTGCCACTGCTGAATCACACCACATTCTTTGGCTAATCTGGGCAGCACTCTTTCATCTGGATCTCCCTTAATACTCTTGGTTAATGTCTGCCCTTCGGGAGTTTGGAATTCAAACCAGATTTTGCTCTCACCAGTTCCAAAACGGTGATAAGGTTCAGCGCTGACGCTGACCGTTCCAAAGTCTGTTTCGATTTTAAAGGTGGAGGGTTCAACTTCAACTATTTGGTAGTAGCGACACTTTGGCGGTCGGGTAGTGGGGGTAGTCGTCTTGCTATGTACATTATTTTTTTCAGAAAAGTTTGGTAAATCTAATGGATCTAATGGATCATCTGGATCAAGCTTGCTGTGACTGGGTTCTGGATGATCCATTAGATTTTTTTCTAATGGATCTAATGGATCACTGATAGACTGCTGTATCGGTTGAAGCAACTCAACTTGTTCGTACTGATCCAGATGATCCATTAGATTTTTTTCTAATGGATCATGTTCAAAGCCTTGCTGTGTCTGGGTTGATCCAGATGATCCATTAGATCCATTAGAATTCTCAACTTTTCTGACCCACACTCGTAACGCATTACCTTTTTCCCATTTCCTTTGTTGATGCCATCCGTTGATTTTCAGAATGGCCGCAACTCTCTTTTCTCCCAGTTTGTCTTGACGGGCTGTCTCTACGCCTAAAGCATTCAATAAAATATCGTGAGTTGTTGCCCATCCCTTGCACTGGATATATGGAAGAACAATTTCTTCCCACGGGTCAGACGATTGATATTCTTTGTTGGCTTCAGCTTGCAGGGCATACTCAGCATGAGTCAAATACCAAAGGTGTCCCATTTGATAAAGGTGGTTTGCAGCTGCCCAAATCAAATCTCGTTCGCGGACGAGTTCGTCAACGGGAATCAATTGGCTAACGGGAATAATTAAAAATCGGCGGTTGCCTGTGGGGTCGTTGAGTAGTTCTTGTTCGTTGGAGGTTCCAACTAAGATGCAAGACCTAGGTTGCTCTTTGATTTGGCGATCGTAAGGATAACGGAAAACGTCTGTGCGGCTACTCAAGAATTTTTTGATGGAACCAACATCTTTTCTTTTGTAGATATGCTCAATTTCGGGTAACTCTAAACCCCAAAACTGGTGCAGCTTCATTAACTCATCTTTCTCGCTACTGTCGCTCAATTCGTCGGTGAACCAATCAGTACCAAATAACTCCTGCCAAAAAGTACTTTTCCTCAAGCCCTGTGTGCCAACAAGAATACAAGCGTCATCAGCTTTACACCCTGGCTGTCTGGCTCTGGCTACGGCGGCGATTAGTGTTTTCCTTATATATGTGTTGTGGAGTGGGTCGGCACTGCCAAAGTACTTGAGGGCAAGATTGTCTAAGATTGATGTATCTGGGCTGGGATATCTCTCTGCTAGGCTGTTGAGATAGTCAACAACTGGGTTGTATGCGCTGCGCTTGGCGATCGCCATAACTATTGAGAGTGAATCTTCCTTTGAAACGTCCATATCAAAATTCTCGGCAATGTCGAATTTTAATTGGTCTAAATCCATCGTGGAATCATCTAATTCAATTTGTTTTTTAAGTAGATTCAATCGAATGGAATCGCCCCATCCCTCTCGAACGATTTTGTAGGCACGATAGAGTTTAGATTTTCTCTCTTCACCATCAAAATCAAATTCTTCAGCTTTGCGTTTTTCGTCTAGCTCTTTCTTCCACTCTTCTATGGTGGTTGCCTCCTCAATCAATTTTCTAAATTCATTACCACCTTTGGTAGCTATAAAGTCATCCAGCCCCTTTAGGCTGATGTCAGGCAAAGTTATAATCATCACCTTTGAACCAGTGGCAGACAGGTCACGGGCTAAAGATATTAAAGCATTCTGCACAGGTCGTTTTTCAACAATGTCAGCATCAAAACAGAGATAGAATGTTCGTCCAAACCCTGCGAAGGATTCTAGCCAATAGTGTAAGCGTCCAAACTTTCTACAAGTGGAAACACCGGGAATACTGATGGTTGGAATACCCAGACTTATACCTGCACCTGCCTTTTTAGCACCTTCGGTAATGATAATGGGCTGGCTTTTATCTTCTATTATTCCCTTCCAAAAATCCTCAATACCTGTGTTCAAAAATAAGGGTGCTGTGTTAGCTCCTGTTGCGCCTATGTATTTTTGAGGCTTACCTTTTCTATCAGATGGAGGTGTATCTGGTTTTACTTGAACCCCTTCTAATGTGTTTTCTCCAGTCAATGGGTCAACTCCAGAAACACACCATGCGGGTACTAGGTGGTCAGAATGCTTGTGGCGGCTTTTAGTATTCCGGTTTAAGATTTTATCGAGTTCTCTAGAGTCTTCGATTGTTCGGAAGTTAAGCCTGATTATTGTATCCGAAATAGCACTAGATTTAAATTCTTTCCAGTGGCGTTCTAGCACACCGTTAACAACACTAAGGGTAGATAAAATCATTGTTCTACCCTCCAATTAATGTTATAATGGTTAGCAGAAAAGGAAGATTCCTTAATCTTTTTTTGAAAGTAATTTTTCATACATTTATTCCTTTTTGACTCTAGCTGATTCCTGGGGTCTTTTTTTTGTTTTGGTTAGTTAACATGATGATAAGCATTTGTTAACTGTTATTTGAAGCTTCAAAATTCCCCATCAGATGACTGGTATTTGCGTTGCTCGTCTTCTTCTAACAATTTGAGGATCTGCGCTGCGGCAAAGGAGCGATCGTAGTGTGGCAGCCCAGAGGTGGACATTGCCGCTAGGAGGCACTTGATTTCTTCGGGGCGATCAACCGACAAGTCGGGGACTAATGCCAGCATCAGCCTTCCATAAGCCCGTACTTCCTTATGAGTCAACTTGTCCCCTTCCTTGTTGTTTTTGATTTGTTCAAGGAAATGAACGATCGCTTTAGTTGAGCCATCAAAACCAAACATTAGGCATTAGGGGTTGGGGTATCGGTCAGTTGCAGGTAAAGCAGAAAGTTGTCTAGCTCCTCCTCGTTCAACAGGAGGCGCGATCGCTTCCCGTAATATTTCTGCAAATGTTCTCGACCTTGTTCTACCGTCCAGCCCAGGCGCTGCATCTCGGTATCTATCTTGGTCATGAGGTCTTCGAGTCTTTGTCCTTCGGTTTTTGGTCGGTCATTGGTCATTAGTCATTAGTTGTTAGTGGCGGTACTGGACTGTTGCCGCCTATCTTTAAGGCTTGTCGCCATTTGGTGGATATTTTCTTCTAGCTGGCACGACTTAACTACCTCTGGCAGTCCATCAATGAGAAATGCCGCGATCGCTGCTAATTCACCCTCGTTTAAGTCCGGTTCCAGGGTTGCTATGTAATCTACAAGTCGATTTACTTTACTGATGATTAGCTTTGTCAAAGTTTCCATAAAGTCATTAGTTAACGCGATCGCTTCCCGTAATATTTCTGCAAATGTTCTCGACCTTGTTCTACCGTCCAGCCCAGGCGCTGCATCTCGGTATCTATCTTGGTCATGAGGTCTTCGAGTCTTTGTCCTTCGGTTTTTTGGTCGGTCATTGGTCATTGGGGATTCCGCTTGTGCTTCATCTCTGTTGCTGCCTCTTTGAAGCGCTCTACTAGCAAGGGGTTCTCTTGAAATAGCTTTGGCAAGCTATGTAATGTAATTGCTGCTAGCAAGTTGGCTTCGTTGGGTCTTAAGTCTGGGTCGAGGGTGCGGATGTAGTCGATTAATTGGTCTAACGCATAAATGGCTAGAATCCTTGTATCAACTGCCTTTGCTGAGAGTTTGTATTTTCTAGTCATTGGGCATTGGGCATTGGGTAGGAGCGATCGCTTAAGGAAATTCGGTACGAAGGTGTTCTGGCACTCGTTGCCACCAAGTTTTGATTTCTCCGTTTTCATCCAAAATGCCGATGTAAAAGTACTTGGGGAAATCAGGATGCTGAAAGTTGATCCACTCCGGCGGGGGTGGCAGATGTTTTTTTGCTGTCTCAAATAATTCGCCAGCATCAATTAGTTGTTCGGGTTCTTGTTGGCTCATTGGGCATTGGGTAGGAGCGATGGCACTATCTAGCAGGGGTGAAATCAACGTAAAGGTCATACCCTACATAAAACTGAGAGGCTGCCTCTGGGTTGGTGATTTGGAGTTCAATTCGACCGGCTGGTGTCGCTTTCCAGAAAGCCTCGTTTTCTGCACTGGGCGGGTTGCTAGTTACCGGGGTAAGAATAACTGTGGCTGTCTGGGTTTCGTGGTTGAAAGTATTTTGCTGGCAGGTGAATTTAGCTCTGATCATTGGTTTTGTTCCTTGGTGGTCTGTGGTCAATAAAAATGGCGGTTGACCTTGAGGAAGAGTCAGCCGCCGCTAAACTTCAAAAAAGAGAGTTAGCTAACGCCGATCGCGTTCCAAGTCGGAAATTACTTTTTCTAGATACCAACCGTATTGTTTGCCTGGGTAGGCATTGCTTGCGTGCAGTAATAGACGTTCGGCAGAGGTAGCATCTCCTTGCAGCATTACCAGAAGCTGTGAATACATTTCGCAGTCTCTGAGTTCGTCAATACCGTGCTCCAAGTTGTAAATGACTTTCGCCAGATACCAGTTATCATGCCTACCTGGAAACCATTGGCGCTGTTGCAGTAGTAATTGTTTGGCGGTAGAAACATTGCCCTGCAACATCTCCAGGAGTTGGGCTTGTAGTTGGCGATTCCTGGGATTAGTCAGATAAGTATTGGAGTATTTGGGTTGTCGCTGGGGAGAGGGTTTAGATTTGTGGTCTTGCTCTTGTTTGGCGTAATAGTAGTAACAGCAGTAGCAGATACCTGGCAGCAAGTAAATTATTGCTTGCAAAATCCAGTAAGTTAAAATTTCCATAAATTGAGTTGGTAGAGCAACTCAATCCACCATCTACGGGTTTTCTTGATGTAAGCATCAGAGGATACCCGTATTTTGTTTAGATTCACTTATTTGTCCGGTCATAACATTTTTTACCTGTTTTACTAATCAGCACGGTTAAATGCATCAACCATCACTGCAATAAGCGTCCGTTGGATAGTAGGCATCGCCGTCTCTAATTTGTTGTGAGATTCTAGAAAATGAGCGGTGATATTGACCGCTCATGTTGTTTATGGAATTGGCGCTTTTTTCAACAGGTTTTAAAAACCGCTTGATTTGAGCGCCTGCTATGATATTATGACTGTAGAACAAAAAAGGCAACAACTGGCACCTAAATCAGTGTTAAAAGCTCTTAGAGAAAATGCAGGTTTGTCACAGGAACAGCTTGCTGTTTACCTTGGTATCGCTGTTTCCACTCTCAGAAGATGGGAGAACGAGGGGATGGAACCCTCAATGACTAGACACCAATGGCAGCTTTTTTGCCAGAACGTTGGTGTAGCGTTTGACGCACTGCCTCCGAGTTTAGCTGCTCCTGCTGAAGCCACTGCCTAAGTAAAAGGAAGAAAGCTAACAGTAGACCAATACAAAGCTAGTCAGGGCCTATGCCCTGAAATATTGTCTTGCAGATATTCTGCCTCTAGCTCCAACCCCACCCCAAACCAGACAGAGATAGCAGCCTGCCAGCACTGAGCAAATACCAAAGACCTGCTAGGGGGAACTGACAACGGACAACAGACAACTGCATTCACCCGTAAGTCGTAGCGTCGCGGGGTTAGCAGCCATTAAAAATCCAGAGCGAAATGCCCTGGATATCCTCAACTAAATTCGTTCAAAAATAACTTTGAAAGAGTGGATGAAATGAATGTAACAGAAATAATTACCTACATCGAGCAGAACTTTAACCGCACCCAGGCAACAGGCTTAAACAGCCTAATTTTCCTAGCGCTGCGGGAACAGACCACCGTCATGCATCAAAAAAAGGAATGGGGTTTTGATGATATCCCAGTACCTATTGCTAGGTGGTGCGATGAACTTCAAGACCAATACCTTTTAGCGATCGCAACAGCGATCAACACCCACTTGTTAGACGAGCTAACGAACAAATCAATGTTTGCGAACAGCGCTCAAAACCATGTTGTACAAGCAATTGAGCCACAAAAGCAACCCAGTTTGTTGAGCGACTATTAACGCACTATCGACCAACTAATGAGGCACACATCACCAACTAATGACCCACTGTCGATTAACTAATGAGGCACTCGTGACCCACTATGACCGACCAACAAATAACAGATCGAGCCATTACTAACGGTAAATCGACCACCAACAAGAGCGATCGCAAAGGTAGACCACGAGAGTGGAAAGAAATGGCAGACGATCCGCTCTCAGAGGGGTTCGATTCTCACCAAGCTGAATACGTCGTAGGTAGAACTCAGGTAGGCTTTGGGACTTTAGAACCAGGTCAACTGTTTTCTCGGTCAAAAACTGGGAAAAGCCTTTACGTCAAGCTTAATGATGGTCGGGCAGTTTGCCTTGATACTCGTCAACCGATCGAAGTTAGCCCAACAAGGCGAAAAACTTGGCAGATATGGCTTGTAACCCTTTTTAACAGCACTACTGCTACCAAAGCCGATTTTTAAAGGCGATCGCCATCCGCACAGATACGCGATCGCCCAGGAGAAGGGCGGTGTTTTACAGAGAAAACAACACGTTACCAAGATTATGACAGAAGACATCAACAAATCCTACGTCCAGCGTTATGTTGACCGAGCGAAGTCCACAGACAGTATTGCTGAGAAAAACAACTGCCTCTACCGTGCCGGAACGCACATGGAGGTAATCGACTGCAACGGCAATGACAACCTAACACCAGATCAGCAGCAGACTGTATTGAATGCCGCCGACAAATTGCTAGGGGGTCAATCATGACTAACAAAAAACTTAGCGATTTGGTCGTTGAAGTCTCACAAAAAATCTCCGAGATATACAACCATCCTGAGTACCAAGAGATAGATTCCAAAGGGTATGAATCAGATGCGACGCTCGGCGACGCTTACCAGGCAATGGTTGACCTGAACGCCCAGATCGTAAAGAAGGAGCAGGAGTGAATCAAGTAATGATCCTTGTTTGCACCACAGCAGCTCTAGTCATTGCGATCGCCGCCCTGTGCAAACAGGAGAGCAATCGTCCTTTCTACCTCAAAATCGAGGTGCAGTATGGCAGATGAGCAAAAAATCGTCGTTGAAGTTCCGAGCGATCGCGGTCATTATTCCCCAGTTCCCATTCCCCAGTTATCCAGGTTGGAGGAATTTAAAAAGGGGTGGATAAAGGCGATCGCCCTCCCAGACAATCTACCAGACATGGCTTTTGAACTGACAAGCTGTGTTGCAATTCCGGCTCTATTTAGCAGCTGCTGGGTAAATTTGCCTATTCCCACTTTTATGAGATTAGGCTTGGTGGGGTTGCTGTCCGTTGCTGGAATCTCTCTGTTATATGTGCGTCAAGCCGTGCCAGAGGTTAAGGATGCCTTATTGCTTCGCGTCGGGCTAATTGCGATCGGAGTATTGATCGGCTTATGACTAGCAGCTTGCACCCATCCCAGTTACACCAGCACTTACAAATGTATGCCCGTGCTAAGTGGTCATCCTGGGGTGGTTTAATAGTCAGCTTGAGTTTACTGTCATTAGGAGTTAGCCAGAAACCGAGTGTCAAACCTTGGGTGCTTGCAGCTTCCGTTGGCACGCTAGAACTAGGACGGCGACATCGCCAAACAGCCAAGCTACTCTCTGAATCGCTTGGCGATATCGACCGAGCATCACGGCTAAACTTCCAAGCCTGGGCAAAAGCTAACACTCAACCAACAGCACAGCTAGCGCTGACAGTTGGTGCTATTGATGCCACCTGGCAACCAGAGAACTTAATCACCGATCCGGTTGAGTACATCCAGAAAAAGCAGAAACACGTTGCTTTAGTAGGTGGCACGGGTGACGGGAAGTCAACCTTTACCCAGTTCCTATCCTCTAAAATCGGTGGTAGGGTCATTGTCTACGACAGTGACGCTAAACCAGATGATTGGTCATGGATCGATCGAGCCGATGTCATTGGCAGAAAAGGAAATTTCAAAGCCATCGACTCCGCAATGGGTAAAGACTTAGAAATTCTCGAAGACTTAGTTCAGCTTAGGGGTGAAGGAGGAGATAACGCGATCGCTGGTCGTGAGAGATTTCTAATTGCTGAGGAATTCCCAATTTTAGTAGATGAGTGTGATAATTCTACCCACTGGATAAAGCGACACGCCAAACGGGGCAGGCGATACAAGCAGTTCATTTGTGCGCTAGCCCAAAACGACACCGCCGAGAATTTTGGGTTGCAAGGTGACAAAGACACTCTTTACAGCTGCTTTGTGTTGGTACGCCTGGGGCAGTTTGGGCGCGACCACGCCAGGACTAAACTTAAAGATCCTCAACTAGAACAGTGGCTTAAAGCTGGCGGTAAAAGGCGGTTTATGGTCGATGACTGCCCCTGTGAACTTGACCTGAGTAACTGGGGAGCGGGGAGCATGGTGCAGCCAGAAACCTCCGGCGGGGGAAATGAGGAGGTGCAATTGCCCCAAGAACTCAATGAATATGAGCAAATCATCGTCACTTGGGGACAAGAGCATCCAGGGGAGATTTTGAAGGCCCGAGTACTCCAGCAAGCAAGCCAGCAATTTAAGAAAGATGACCCAGAGAACATCAGGATTATCTTTGCTTCCCTTGCTGATAAAGGCTTAGGGGAAGTGGTTGATAGTGGCGATCGCCTGGGCTGGAGGTGGTCAAAGTAATGCCTACAGTTTACCTACAGCCCGTCTACAGTCTGTAGGTAAAGCTTTCTAGGCAATTTATCTGTTTATTAACCAGTACTTGATTGGAAGTGCGATCGCTGACCACATCACCGATAACGACTCAAGAGTGCGTCTACACCGTCTACAATTTTTTAGCCCCAAAAAATCGCCGTAGACGGCAAAAGTAGCGCCAGCAAAGGTTTTGAGCAACTGTAGATAGATTTTTGAAACTACCAAAAATTTAACTTTTTTTAGGAGTTTTTTACAAATGGAAGTCGAAAACGAAAAATATTGTGTAGTAAAACAGTGTCACTGTGACGAGGAAGGAGAACAGATTTGCAAAAATTACATTGTCTTGCTTAGTTCTCTTCATCAATCCGAGACACCAATTTTTGTTGGCAATTCGTGGTGGGAATGCCATGAATATTTGCATCCAGGATATTTAGAAACCTTAAAAAAATCCAAATAATTTTTAAATCTGCAATGACTCAAAAAACTTGTCCTCAATGCGATTGCACAACCTTGAGATACCAAGGAAATTACGGCTACTGGGAGTGCTTAGACTGCGGTCATGTCTGGGCATTGGATGCTGATGACCCAGATTATGGCGACAGTATAACGTATGTGTATCAGGACACAAGTCTGTGTGGTACGTGTAATGGCGGCGGGTTGATTCAGGAAGAAGGCGAATTACTATGTTGTCCTAATTGCGACGGAACAGGGAGCATCGGATGAAAGTTGAGGCTATACAACTTCCTTACCAAGCTCATCCAGAAGGAGGGTTACTGGTAGTTGGTCTGCTGCAACTAACCGCAGAAGTTACCTTTATTTGCCCTCTGGTTTATTGCTTCCATGAGCATCTTAAGTGTTGGCTTAATGATTCTCCATGCTACTGGGAAGGAGAAGAATTCATGCCAGCAGTTGAGATCCCTGCTGAGGGGTATGAATATTCCAGAGCTTATTATCACTGGCACCCCCCGCTTCCAGAGCTTCAGCCTGATGAATTTTGGGAGGACGATTTACTTGTTTATTCTGATCAATTAGATGTTTTCGATGTCGAGGAATAGTTATGGCAATAACCGTAGACCCGAAAACGCAAAAATTAAATATTCGCTTTAGAGTTAATGGCTATCAAAAGCAATTCTATTTAGCTAGCGGACTTAACGATTTAGTCAAAAATAGAATTATTGTTGAATCTCGCTGGGAAGAAATTCAGCGAGATATCGCATTAGGGCGTTTTGATTCCACACTAAACTCATACAAATTTGGAAATTATCAGAATACCGCAATCCCGACAGAAAGGCTGTCTATAAATAAGCTATGGGATAAATTCTTGGCTTTTCAAACTCAACATTTGGAGCGTTCAACCCTAGAAAGTGATTACAAGCAAATAACTAAAATTGTTCTGGAATTATCAAGTCAATCACTTGAAGATGCTCCAAAAGTTCGAGATTGGCTGTTAGCTAAATACAGTTACCATACAGCACACAAAGCGCTTGCAGCTTTTTCCAGGTGCTGTAGATGGGCTAGTGACTCATGCTTAATTCATTCAAACCCTTTTGAAAAGATGCAGTTACCAAGTCCCAAAAGTCCCAGCAATGAAAAAAAAGCTTACACCCTAGAAGAAAGGGATTTAATCATCACCGCCTTTGAATCTCACCCCAAATTTTCACACTACAGTAGCCTGATTAAGTTTTTATTCTGGACTGGATGCCGACACGGAGAAGCATTTGCTCTGACCTGGGGGGATGTTAGCCGTGAATGCACCCGAATCTCTATTTCAAAAGCCTATGCCTCTCGCGTTCGTGTTGTCAAAGGAACCAAAAACAATAAGCGGCGTGTGTTCGCCTGCCTGCAAGGTTCTAAACTGCAATCCTTGCTTGCAGGAGTTAAACCAGATTCCCCAGATCCAAAAGAACTGATTTTTAAAAGCACGAGCGGGGAAAGGCTGAATTTAAACATTTTAGATAAATGCTGGCGGGCCCACAATGCCGGAGGGTATCGCTATATCGGTGTTGTAACAGAATTAGCTGACCAAGGCATAGTGCCTTATCTAAAGGCTTACAGTACTCGCCATACTTTCGCTACTTGGGCGATCGCTTCTGGAGCATCGCCCGAAAAGGTAGCTTACTGGATCGGCGATAACGTCCAAACAGTTTTGAGATACTACTGTCACCCAGATGTCACCAAAGCAGAGTGCCCAGACTTTTGATATGCTACTCACCTACTACTCAAAAACGGTCTGAAATGCTTGTAATCTAGTTAGGTGGTAATTCTAAACTCATTTCACCCAACAATCCCTTACGAAAATCTGTTAAAAGTTGCCTTGCTGTTCGCTCTACATCACCTTTGTAACGATGCTCTGCCAAGGCGTGTAAATAGGTATCTCCGGTGTCTGATGTTGAATCGAGTTGGTAACGAGACTGTAATGGTTTTTTTGGTAATAAATCTCCTGCTACAGCTTCTAAATAGTTGAGTAAATCCACTAAGGCTGCTGCTACTAGCTGGTTATCGTAAGATGCTTCACCGATATCATCACAAATAGCTAATTTCAAGGCTGCGTCTTGGTCTTCTAATCTCAAAGGGATGACACCAGGAGCATCAAGCAATTCTAAATGTTCGGAAATTCGCACCCAGCGTAGTTGGCGAGTTACGCCAGGACGAGCTGCACTTTCCACAACTCGCTTTCCCAACAGGCGGTTAATTAAAGCTGATTTACCGACATTGGGAAAACCAATCACCACAGCTCGCACTGGACGGGGTAACATCCCGCGATCGCTTCTTCTTTGATTAAGTTCTACCCCAGCAGCTTGCGCTGCCCGTGCTACTTCTGCTATACCTTTACCATGTTGAGCGTTGGTAAAATAAGGGACTTCTCCTTGACGTTTAAACCAATCGATCCATAGCGATCGCATTTGTGGTGTAATCATATCTACTCGGTTAAGTATCAACACCCGTTTTTTACCTTCTACCCACTCACCTATTTGGGGATGGTGAGTTGCTAAGGGAATCCGAGCATCTCGTACCTCAAACACCACATCTACACGCTTTAGCTGTTCTTTGAGCTTCTTTTCAGCTTTCGCAATGTGACCTGGATACCATTGAATCAGGTTTAATCTATAGTTTTGAGTTATAGCCATTTTTTTATTTGTCCTTTGTTATTTGTCCTTTGTCATTAGTCATTTGTCCTTTGCAAATGACTAATGACTCCCTGTAGCCGCTTGATGTAAAATCAGACGATTGCCATCAGGGTCATAGGTATAAATTTCTCTGCCGTGGGAAGCAATGGAAATGTCTCCTGGTGGAGGATAGCCCAAAGCAGTTAGGTGAGCGATCGCATCTTCTAAGTTACTCACCTCTAAACACAAACTTATCTTACTTTTGGCATTCGCTTCAAATTCTGATTCATTTGTGTTCTTTGGTTTAAAAATACCTAATCGCATACTAATTAAATTAAACTCAGCATAGACATTTGGAATCAAAATAACTGGCTTTTGCTCCAGCAATTTGGTATAGAAATTAACTAACTTCTCAAAATTAACCGATGCTATGGTGACAAATGCGTTAGTGTACTGGAAAACCATATTGGCTTTAAGTTAGTTGATTTTTTTGCTGAAGAAGTGCGATCGCCATCAAAAAAGATTTTCACTTTTCTAAAGTTATTACACTCAGCACTTGTGGCGGTGTCGAATCTGGTTTGAGCTTTAAAGGGAGTGTCGATGGTTTAAGCGAATTTGAGTAGAAATAAAATCAAGACAATCAGTTATCTATGCAAAAATATGCTGTAAATTTAAAACAAAACCAGGGAGAACATCTTCACCCGATAAACTTGTAGGAGATTGTAAAACTTCAGGTACCAGATTTGGGCGATAAATTATTACTTGTTTCTCTTTAGGATTAATTAACCAACCGAGTTGTAAGCCATTTGCTAAATATTCTGTCATTTTGGCTTTAGTATCTTCTACATCATCAGTTTCAGAAACTAATTCCACTGCAAAATCAGGACACAAAGGGAGAAATTTCTTTCTTTGTTCTGGAGTAAGAGCATTCCATCTTGCTATCCTTACCCAAGAAGCATCAGGTGAACGAGTTGCCCCATTTGGCAGTTTAAACCCAGTAGAAGAATCGAAAGCTTTTCCGAGCTTGTTCTGTCTGTTCCAAACTCCTAAATCAAGATACAGTTCAAAATTACGGTTTCCCGTTTCTCCCCCAGTGGGTGACATGATAATTAATTCCCCTTCAGCAGTTAACTCTAATCGTAATTCTTTATTCACAGCGACAATCTGTGCAAATTCCTCATCAGTAAATTGCAGATTAGCAGGTAATTGTAAAGTCAAAGCTGTCATAATTAAACACCATCAAAACTAAATATTGACCTCACTTCCATTCCTCTCTCCTACAAGGAGAGAGGCTTTGAGTTTCCCCTTTCTCTTATAAAAAAGGGGGCTAGGGGTTAGGTTTTTCTTCCCACAAAAATCCTAGTTGCATCAAACCCATGCGCGGCTAATAAGGAAGATTTAGCCTCTACCTCTATTTTAGGAATGCTCTAAATATTAAATACTAATTAGCCGCTCCATATAAAAAGAGTTCTGCCATACTTGATATAAGGCAGAAAACTGCTGTCAAATATAATTTGTCAACGCGGACAAATTATTAGTTAACGTACAAAAGGTAACGAGCGCGGAGGGATTTGAACCCCCGACCCACAGAACCGGAATCTGTTGCTCTATCCACTGAGCCACGCGCCCTTAATCTTCTATATTATAGCACGTCTGTGATAAAATTCGCAGCTTTAAAGATAATTAGCTGGGTCTACGGGTGTACCATTGCGACGAACTTCAAAGTGGAGGTGGGGGCCAGTTGAGAAACCTGTGGAACCGACAGCTGCGATCGCTTGTCCGCGTTCAACTGCTTGTCCCTCAGAAACATATAACTCGCTGGTATGCCCGTAGAGTGTAGTCATACCATTGCCGTGGTCGATAATTACCGCTCTGCCATAACCACCATACCAGCCAGCAAAAATTACTGTTCCCGAATCGGCTGCCCGAATTTTACTACCATAGCTGGCGGCAAAATCTAACCCGGCATGAAAGCGACGATAGCCAAGAATTGGGTGTATCCGCCAGCCGAAGGGACTGCTAGTAGGAGCATCACTAGGATATCCCATTACACCAGTTCCCCGAATGATGATACCTGTTCGGCTGTTGGTTTTTTCTTGGGCTTCTGCTACCTTTTGTTGAATCAAAACTTCCAGATTTTTGGATTCTCTTTCTAGCTGATTTTGTGCAGCTTCTAAGGCGAGGCGATCGCTATTCAGGCGTTGAATCAATTCTGATTGTGATTGTGCCTGGGTTTGATAATCGGCTTTTTGTGCCAACAGTTGCTCGCGAATTAAACCAATTTCGTTTTTTTGCTGTTCTACTTCCGTTTTTTGTTTATCGATCGAGTTTGCTTGGGTGTTGAGTTTTACCAAAATTTTCTGATCTGCTTGAAACACTAACTTCAACTGATGACGACGGCTGAAAAAGTCGCTGATATTTTCACTTTCGAGCAAAACTGCCCATCCCGCAAAAGCAGGAGATCGCTGGAGATAACGCAATCGTGCTACTGTTGCGATTTGCCGCTCCTGATACGAACGTTCTGCCACATCTAAATCAGCTTCTAACTGCTGGAGGCGTTGGCTAGCAAGTTGTAATCGTGATTCGCTCTCTTGAAGATAGCTATCTGTAGTTTGCAGATTTTGCTTTAAACCAGTCAGG
This sequence comes from Nostoc sp. DedQUE05, assembly GCF_034530955.1. Taxonomy (NCBI): domain Bacteria; kingdom Bacillati; phylum Cyanobacteriota; class Cyanophyceae; order Nostocales; family Nostocaceae; genus Nostoc; species Nostoc sp. DedQUE05. The sequence continues at coordinate 15,345 of NZ_JAVRCB010000062.1, forward strand.
TGTTTTTGGGCCTCTTGTTGGAGATTAGTTAAGCGATCGCGCTCTCCAACTACACCCTGACGCTGCTGGTTCATTTGTTGCTGCTGTTGTCGCAGAGTATCAATAGACTCTGTAGATGTTGCGTCGGCTGGAATTAATGCTAAACATATCCACAAAATACAGCAAAATGCAATAGATAAACAGCAATAAATCTGCTTTTTTTCTAGAAATCGCCCTCTCATAGTGCGAACCTAACTAAAACGATGCTTTCAAACACTATGAGGATTATTCCCAAAATCTGATTCACTCACTCCAACGCATTATTAAATTGGCCTGCCAAGTTGTAACACAAGGATTCTAAGTATGTCAGCATTGAGCAGGTTTATTAGCGGCTGAGATTTATGAACGCACGCATAGCAATTCTTTTAATTACCTTAGTTTTTCCAGGTTTGGCGGTGGTGGGAGTATCGTTGTATTGGTTTAATCTCGATTATGCAGCACTGATCAAAGCTGAAAACTATGTGGAAAACGTGGTAGAGGTCGGAGGAATAGTAAATGATAGACAGTTAGAGTATGCCTATCATCGCACCTACATTCATCGCATTAACGTATTTGCCGATGGTACCTGGGGATTGCTAGGAGGTGTAATTACAGCGCTTGGCATACATGGATTAGTCACTATTAAAAAATAGATAGAGGTGGGGAGATGGGGAAATGGTGGGACAAGGGGGATAATCAATGCCCAATGCCCCATGCCCAATGCCCAATGCCCCATGCCCAATGCCCAATGCCCCATGCCCAATGCCCCATGCCCAATGCCCAATGCCCAATGCCCCATGCCCAATGCCCATTAATTAAGATTAGCTTTCCAGGTTGCCAAATCAGTTAAAGAGCGATCGCGGTAACGTCCATAACGCTCTGGTTTACTTTTGATTTTCATTCCTAAATCGGGAAAAATCCCAAAATTAGGCGGCATTGGTTGGAAATGCTTCGGCGAAGCAGAACTAATAAATTCTAATAACGCACCGATCATGGTTGTTGGTGGTAAAACCAAAGCTTCTTTACCCAAAGCTAATCGCGCGGCATTAATTCCCGCCAAGCAACCACCCGCAGCCGCAGCAGTATAACCTTCAGTACCAATCAATTGTCCAGCCGCTAACAATGTCGGACGCTCTTTAAATTGCAAGGTAGGATGCATTAATTGAGGAGCATTAATAAAAGTGTTGCGGTGCATCACTCCCAGCCTGACAAACTCTGCTTTTTCTAAACTGGGAATTAATTGAAAGATGCGCTTTTGTTCGCCCCAACGCAGATTAGTTTGAAATCCTACCATATTCCACAATTGACCAGCTTTATCTTCTTGTCGTAACTGCACTACAGCATAAGGACGTTCCCCTGTGCGAGTATCTGACAATCCCACTGGCTTTAGGGGGCCGTAACGCATGGTATCTTCCCCGCGCTGGGCTAGTTCTTCTATGGGTAAGCAAGCTTCAAAAAATTTCGCCGTTTCTCGTTCAAAACCCTTGAGTTCTGTTTGTTCAGCTTTACAGAGTTCTTCCCGAAAGTGCAAGTACTGCTCTTTATTCATTGGGCAGTTGAGATAAGCGGCTTCACCTTTGTCATAACGTGATGCCATAAAAGCAATGTCACGATTAATCGATTCTCCGACGATAATCGGACTGGCTGCATCAAAAAAGCTGAGGTATTCCATCCCCGTAAAGCGTTGCAAATCTTCTGCTAAATCGGGACTAGTTAAAGGCCCGGTTGCTAAAACCACAATCCCTTCAGGAATTGCAGACACTTCACCCCGACGGAATTCAACTAAAGGATGACTCGCTAAAGTTTTAGTTAAATCTTGGCCAAATTCTCCCCTGTCTACGGCTAGCGCCCCACCAGCCGGTACAGCGTGTTCGTCAGCTTTTGAGATGACAATCGAACCGAGTTGGCGTAACTCTTCGTGCAATAATCCCGCCGCGCGATCGCTTGCCATTGCCCCAAAGGAATTACTACACACTAATTCTGCTAAATGTTCTGTATGATGAGCCGGACTAAATCGCTTTGGACGCATTTCATGCAGAATTACTGGCACTCCAGCTTGCGCTATTTGCCAAGCTGCTTCTGTCCCAGCTAGTCCACCTCCAATTACTTCTATCGGTTGTGTTTCCATAGTTAAATTTTAATTCCTATATTATAAGTATCCATCAGCATTACAGAAGTAAAATTAAATCAAAAGTGATGTTAAACCACAACAAGTGCAAATAAAGTATTGGGCCAATTGTAACGTTGAGACTACACTCTCAAGGTTTTTTACAATCGTTTTTGCCATAATATGAAAAGCCACGACAGCGTTGGGCTAAACATTTGTTAACTGGTACACTGCCAATAAGTGCGATCGCGTCCTCAGCCCTTGCCTTATTACATTAATCCAAAAATTAGCAAAATTAGTTGTAAAAGTAGGTTTTTTCGATATCAACCCTTGATTTTTGCTTTTTCCAAATGATACATTAAGTATGCATTCAATAATTAGCTAAAAATGCGTAATTGGGATGTGATTTATGACTAAAAACCAAATCAAAGATAACGTCGATTTAAATCAAGCTCCAGTTATGTTTATTGAAGAAATAACAGATGATCGGGAATTGAAAAGTGTATACGGTGGCGCAACGCCTGCTGATTCAGTATTACTAAACCCTAAGATTATTGCTGCTCTTGCAAAGCGCGGTATTATATTGCCTGACGATCCTAACAACCCAAATACATTAACAGTAGAGGCGTTGTCTGCTTTAAAAGAAATTTTGGCTAATGAGACGTAGTAAATACAAACGATTTCTATTAACTGTAGCGATATGCAATACTAGGGCGTGTTTTCAAACACGCTCTATTCTCAAAAATAGGTTAATCTAAATAATCCTGAAATTATACAAATGGCTTATCAAAGTCATTTGATATTGTAATCAAATCTTTGGCACTACCAAATAACAGCAGTTTTCACTCCTTCCATGCTTGGGCGCGTGTTCAATGGTAACAGACAATAGACTTCTTGGCATTGTAGGGAAAAGGGGAAGGGGTAATAAGGTAAAGGTATGGAATTTTCCTTTACCCTTTAACCTTTAACATGCACCCCAATATCCTGGCATTTGTTATTTTTGCAAGATGTCTAATCAACCCAACACGATGAACAAACACAAGCTTGTCTGAAAGAAAAGCGATCGCTATCCCCAAAAAAAATTAACATTAACCTTAGAAGTGTTAATTTTTCATCACATAAACTCATGGGTTACTACATCGCTCCCCGCTTTTTGGACAAACTTGCTGTCCACATTACCAAAAACTTCCTGAAGCTTCCTGGCGTGCGAGTTCCCGTGATACTGGGTATTCATGGACGCAAAGGAGAAGGTAAAACATTTCAATGTCAATTAGTCTTCGAGAAAATGGGTATCGAAGTCACTAACATATCTGGTGGCGAATTAGAAAGTCCAGATGCGGGAGATCCAGCGCGGTTGATTCGGTTGCGCTATCGGGAAACAGCAGAACTGATCAAAGTACGCGGCAAAATGTGTGTACTGATGATTAACGATTTAGATGCCGGTGCTGGACGTTTTGATGAAGGGACTCAATATACTGTAAACACGCAGTTGGTGAATGCCACACTGATGAATATTGCTGATAATCCCACAGATGTGCAGTTGCCGGGAAGCTATGATTCCACACCTTTACATCGCGTGCCGATTATTGTCACAGGTAATGATTTTTCTACTCTCTATGCACCGTTAATTCGGGATGGACGGATGGAGAAATTCTACTGGGAACCAGATAGAGACGATAAGGTGGGAATTGTCAAGGGGATTTTTGAAGCGGATGGACTGTCACAGAAGGAAGTTGAACAGCTAGTTGATACTTTTGTCAATCAGTCCATTGACTTTTTTAGCGCTTTGCGATCGCGCATTTATGACGAACAAATCCGCAACTACATTCATAAAGTAGGTTTTGAGCAGATATCCTTGAGTGTGGTTAACAGCGCTAAAGGCCCACCAGAATTTCAAAAGCCAGATTTCAGGCTGTCTCACTTAATCGAGTCTGGTAACTTCCTGGTTGGCGAACAAAAACGGGTAGAAAATTCCCATTTGGTTGATGATTACAATCGTCTCAATCGAGGTAGAAATTCTCAATCCACACCACCTGCTGTTGTAACACCAATTAAACCAATTAGTCAGCCGTTAAATAGCCCAACCCAAGAAGTAAAAACAAATGGATTTCAGAAACAGGAAGCATCCAGTCCACATTTGACTCTAGATACACAAGCTCAAATTAGGGAATTATTGGCTCAAGGTTACAAAATTAGTATTGAACACGTAGATGAGCGCCGCTTCCGCACAGGTTCTTGGCAAACTTGTGTTCATAGCCACATTGATGCTGAGACTGATGCCATCTCAAATTTGGAGGCAACTCTGGCAGAATATAGCGGTGAGTATGTGCGCTTAGTAGGTATCGATCCCAAAGCCAAGCGGCGTGTGGTGGAGACAATTATTCAGCGTCCAAATGGGAACAATTAGGAACAGATGCAGCAAAATCTGGGTGTTTAACGACCAAACTCACCGGACGCAGACAACCTTGGCAACTCAACCGACCAACTTGTGGCGTTCCGGTGCAGCAACTTGTTAGGCGACGCTTTGATAGTGCACCTAGCGAGAACATTGTCGGGCATTTCTACACAGCCGCACGCTGCGCGTACAAAAAGCATCCAGCAATCATTTCTAGTAGGGACTCGAGGCAGGTTCTCCCGCGCCGTTAGTCCAAATGTCGTCTGGCAGCGATCGGTTACGGTGACAAACCCGATCGTGGTCAGGATACGTGATTGTGTCTACTTCCGCTCGAGTGCCGACTATCAGGCATTGCGTTGCCTTGGAGCTACGATTCTCGAGAAAGTGGCCTATCGGCACTCCTGCTTGAAAAGTTGCGGCGTCGCCAGGACGTAGTACAGTCTTTGCGTCTCCTTCGATGAGCACGATCTCGCCTTCGAGGACATAGACCATTTCATCCTCAGCACTATGCCAATGTTTGATTGACGAACGAGAGCCAGGCTGCAAGACTTCGATGAACGCGCCGAACTGGGTAAGTCCTCCTGCTTCGCTGATCCAGAGCATACGATTTGGTTTATGCGCGGCGTGAGAGGGGCTTTCCTCCACGATGAGACTATCAGGAGTGATAACAGTCATGTTGGTACCTCTGGGAATTCTGGAGCAATAGCTATTCCATTGTGTCTAGGGCACGAATCGACGCAAAACTTCGTTCGTGTCCCTAAATGAAGCGTTACTTTCAATTCGGTTAAGGCAAGAGACGCGATGAATCGCTGTTTCTACAAAGTCAATTTTAAATCATTTGCGAACAACAAGAAAACCTTAAATCCATAATAAGTTGGGGATTTAAGGTTGTAAATTCGATTCGCCAGGGTTGTTGTTAATTCTTAAACAACTGGAAACAATATGTTTCCTTAATTTGAAAGCTAAATTTTTCCTTTTACCTACAAGTACTGGCTGAAGCTGAGGTCATCGTTCTTAAATCGCTTGTAAATGCGGCTGTGTATTGATAAGGTGATGAACCAGAGCAATTCATGGAATTTGTATAGGTGTTACGGGGATTCCACCATGACATTGCTTTCACAGTCAAATTTGCGCCATTCCATGATAGAGACTGGACGAGTAAAGAGTTCGTTTGTCCATTATCTGGCTTTTTAGAAGATAAAAATGTGGCATAATCAACCTGGCCATTAGCTGGATTAATTCGGGCTATCACTGCGACTTTTGGCCCGCCTCCATTACCATAGCTAGACAACCACCGACCACTAGCAAAACGGCTAAAATTGTTACCTGTCTGACTGCCTGTAGAAGAGTAAATGCCATATAAAACATCACTTCCATTCCAATACAATCCGTAACCTGTACCATCATCGCCTGTTGTCTCGTGATCGTCACGACACCATGCTTTTATCCCATTATTAAAGCGGATAGTTATAGGGTTTTTGTTATTTGAGAATTGCTGATAACCAATGTAAATTCTTGCCGATCCATTAGCTACTTTGGGGCCATTTTTAGCTGCGATTGTCGCTTCACTATCATTGCAACTGAATGTCACAGGTTCGCCGACCGATGTATTTATAGTTTCAGCTAAAACTGGAGCAGTATTTTGTGTGAAAACTAAGTCACCTACTAAAATTACAGACAAAGAAATGCCCGCAAAATACTTGTGTAATTTGCCAGAATAAATCATGTTATGAATCTGCCGAGACAAGGAACGGAAAACACCGTATCACTATAAACTCTAATCAGTATTTAGACAAGTAAAATGGTTGAAAACATTATGCAGTAAGAGTCTCAGTATTCTAAAATATTAGATATAACTACAAAATGTCCGATCTAATATGCATGATGATGCATGATAGTAGCTGTATATAATTATTGTTTATCAAAGACCGTTAGTAAATATAAAAAATTGCAATAGATTATGCTTTACCATAAACAATTGCAATAATTGAGAAAATAATTTTAATCAGCCAAGTACCTTTGTTCGTTCTCTACATCCCTTGTAAGAACATTGCTTTCCCTGCTGTTTTATGCTTTTATCCGGGCTGTATTAGGTAGTTTTAGGATTTTTATCTGATGCTTCTCCACCAGCAGCTTTCAAGCGGCTCAATCTGCTTTTGCGAATCCGTTCACTCTCGCGAACCCCACCCGCCATTTCATATTCGCTACTATCTTTGCCATATTTAAAAGCAACCCCTCTGACCATCTTATCTGTAAGATTACTGAGGGTTTTCTCCATCGCATCAATTTTAGTTTTAGAAGAATCAATTACAGTTAACGCAGTGTTATAAGCATCAAGCATGGTTCTTAGCTGTTCAATTGCTTGACTCAAATTTTGCAAATCGCAATCATCACCAAAACTCATATTTGAATCAATTGCTTTTAGTCCAGCGGATCTCAACTCAGCTTTTTCGAGAACACGGGATGTACGTTTTTTACGAGACATCAATATATTCCTTAGAGAGGTTTCTAAAGCTACTTTGGCTTACTAAAGCTGTTTTTTGGTTCAGTAAAATTAGCGATAATTATATTTGTTAAAAAAATTCCAACCAATTTGAGTAATTTCTCTATATTTCCAGTTTTTACCTATTTTTCTTTGTAATTGCTTTAATATTGATGAGGAATATTGCAATGTTGATGAGGAACATTGCAATGTTGATGATGAATGTTGCAATGTTGATGATGAACGTTGCAATGTTAATGAGGAATATTGCAATCTTTATGAAGAATATTGCAATTTTGATGAGGAACATTGCAATGTTAATGAGGAATATTGCAATCTTGATGAAGAATATTGCAATTTTGATGCGAATACAACCGACAGAATCTAGAAGTACAAAGCGCAAAACTCAGATTTCATACACAAATGTAAGTTTTAGCGATCACTGATTTTTGATCCGACCTCACAAAATCGCGTTGCTCCCATGCCCGCAACAGTCGGTCTTGCTTGAGCGCACCCTTAATATTCAGCATGATCTTTCCCTACCACTGCTGTCTATTCTCTCTTATTTCCCGACAACTCTATTAATCGAATGAGACCGTGAAAGTTGCAAAGTGAGAGAAGAAGACAAACCAACAGGACTTACGCAACTGGCACAAAGCGCGGGCAGGTAAGCCTTGGGCAAACACATCCGAACATGACTTGCACGGTGGTAGTGTGGGGGATTTGCGCTTCAAGGCATTCTGACTCCCAGGCGGTCGCTGACATAGGCAATTTAAGTTGTGGCTGCTGCCTGTGAGTAGTGATTGCTTAGTTCTGGCTAAAGCCTGTGGGTGTTGAGGTACGAAACTCAACTCAACCTACGTGAGCAGCGATCGCTCTCCACATAATTGAGTTTTTCAAGCCCATCCTACTTAGAGTTCGCAATATCAGATTCGATTAGTTTTGACATTAAAATACAATAAGCATTTAACTCAAGTCTTTCGACGGCATCATACGCTGCATTAATATCTCTTCCCATAAGAAAAAGGCCGTGCCTTGGTACAATAACTCCAGCCGCATGGTTATAAATAATATCTTCGCGCCCTTTTAGAGAAGCCGTCACAGCATCTGCCAACTTTTGACTGCACGCCGGATGATAATCTATGATAGGAGTAATACCAAACTTCATAGAGTTCTCAAGTATAGGGATAATTGGTGTTTTTGTTGAGGCAAATACTAAAATATTTCGTGGATGTGCATGAATAACTGCCCTTCCAAAATCCACAAACTCAGTATGTAGTTTAAGGTGAACGTTCAATTCTCGTGATGGCTCGCCTTCTCCTTCAATCTTGTTCCCCTTGATGTCAACTACACAAACCTGTTCAGGGGTAATATTCCATTGAAAATTACTCCCACTCCGTCGCGGCGAAATACATATTTGATCATTCACCTTGATACTAATATTTCCTCCAGCCGAGTCAGTTAAGTGTCGCTTATATAATAGGCGTCCAATTTCTACTATTTTAGAGCGCGTATCATGTAACAAGATATTATTCATATTCAACAAGGACAGTGATGAATCATCAGAATTAGAAAGTAAAGATCGGACATTCAAACCGAGGCTTTTCTGTGCTGGTAATTATACTAATAATTTATCCCGTTATTACTGGAATGTTTTAGACAAATACACTTATACCCTCAATACTATTGAACAAGTGATGCTCGTTTTCTGGAATATCTTCAATTGAAAAATATCGAGGGGAAAATAGCATCTTTTTCTGGTTAGGTTCGATACTGACTCTGTTCGAAACAGAGGTCCAAATCGCTTTTGCATAGTCAGGAGAGAAATTTTGTAAGTACAGGCCGTTTTTCACGTGACTCAGAAACCTGAAATATGACTTTACAGTACCCACGTCTTCCCAATTGATAACCATTTTTATCATAGGTTGCTTTTTGGATTTTTCTCCAAAAAGTTTATCCATATTCTTTAAAATATAAGTTATAGCATGCGCTCCGTTGTATATTTCAGAATCGTTTTTCTTTAAAAAAGTTACACAACCCTGATTTTCAATTTCTTGCCGAACTTTATCCATTAATTTTGTTACGGCTAGCTTACTGAAATATACAAGTCCTGTATTTACAATATGATTTCCATTTGGAAGAATACAGCTTCTAAACTCTTCTGGCGAAGGGTTCTCTATAAAATCAATGAATGTGAACGCGCTTTCGGAGATTGATGTTTTTTCTGCTCTGAAAATTCCAACGGAACTTGGATAGTTCAGCCTTTTTTCTGTGCCAATAAATGCCAAGTGATTGCTAGGTTGTTTAAGTTGTATTTCAATGAATTCTGCGATTTCTTGTGAGCTGCTGTCATATACTAAATCTACTCCGCTGATAAGCGTTGCTTTAATATTTTGTGGATTTCTTAGATAATAGTTTATTACACCTGAAATATTTCCGTTGGGAGGGCATGTGAAAAAATCATACCCAGTTTTATTGACAAAGCTTGTACCTAGTGCAAGTGGAAAATCAGCCACGTACATATCTCTGTAATAATTATTAAGAGGAAAAGGAAAGCAAGCCTTAGTATAATCACCGACTAATTGTGTCAAGGCTTTTAGTCTTTTCCCTTTACCTGCTGCAACTATGAAATAATTGACCTCCTCATTTAAATGTAGACCCGTTTTGTGACTCAGAAATATTTTGGGCAATTCATATTCCTGAAAGGAATTGACTACACTTTGAACTTTTGTCAGGTATTTGTTATTAGGTAAAACAAAGATCCCTGTTTTACTCACTGTGTCATTATCATTGGAAGGCACTATAAACCTCTTCTAGAGACAACTCTTCTCGAAAGCAATACCTTATGGTTTACGATTTTAAACTTAATTGTAGTTTAAGAAATGGCTTCTTAAATGCTGTCAAATTTGTCAATACATTAGCCAGATCCACTATATCTTTGAAAAAGAGGTATCCAAGTGCCTCTGGAGTGACAAAAAGGCATTGGTGTAGTTCCGGGTGTGTTCCAATCGAAAGTAACAAGTGCTTTCGATCGATCGAATTTTTTGTAATTCGAGCTATCTATGATTTTCATATACTTACTGAGCCAATTATTTAAGACTAATTTTTCCTCTTTAGAATACGCAACGTTTTTAGGATCATCAAAATTCCAAATCTCTTGGTGATAGATTGCTTCAAGGTTAGGAATAGGGTCAAGCAGTGGAGGCTTTGACCTATCTTTCCAACCAAATTTTAATCTATCTAGTCCTAACTGACTAGCCACAAGAGTAACTAAGAAAACTTTGTCAAAAAGGGCAAATTTCTTTCTAACTTCGTCAGTTAAATAATAACTTAATCCCCCACCATTGACCACGATATCATCAATTAAGACTAGATTCTTTACGCCTAAACTTTCTATCTTCTCAATAACGTGATAGTCTTTCAAAGAATCCAAAGGATAGAACTTCTCTGTGATTTTCCCAGATATCATCTCAGAGTGCAAAGCACCTTTAACTTTTATGTTATTGGCTTGACTATACAAGTAGCTCATATATGCACCACTTTTAGCGTGCCCAGGAAATAAGAATATGACCTCGCTTTCTTTTTGGTAGGTCTCTAGTCTTAATTTTGACATCAACTTTAAGTGGAGAGATTCAAAAGCATTTCGTGCTTTTTTTGTATCATAGTAGATAAAATCAAAAAGCAGCCTCAACGCAATATATTGATCTTCAGTTGTTAAAAACTGATTACACCATTTAGTAATGGGAATATCAGCATGTTGAACTAATGCTGGTCGTTTTCTTTGGACAAGCTCAATATACTGCTTTATTGTTAGTTTTTCTTCAAAAAGAGACATGTTTCTTGTCTTAAAACTGTCATAATTGATTTTGCATAAATGCTAAATTCAAATCCATAATTCTAAAACTTTGGCACTGGTCTGCATAGTTCCGTATAACCACCCTTTACGGAAGGATTATGATGTATCTAAAGTGACACGTCCAGATTTAACAGAGAGGTGCGAGGGATAATACCCTCCATCGACTCTACCATAATTCTAGGTATTAGACTTGTCGCTAAATAAGAGTTAAAAAATGATGAAATGAAATTCTAGACTTCGCTTATCAAATTATGCAGCCATTAAGTAAGTAAGCTTTTGCACTTTGCGGATTACGCTTGCAGTATGGGCAAAACCCAAAAAAAAGGGATAAGCCCAAAAGCTTATCCCTCAAACAATTAACTAATCAATGTATCAAGTTCCACTTGTCCAAGAATTGATGTACTCAATTTGATCGGGTGTGAGGCTATCAATCGTGATCCCAATAGCCTGCAACTTCAATCGAGCAATTTCTTGATCGACTTCAACCGGAATTGAGTGCAAACCAGGTTCCAACTTACCCTTATTCTTCACCAGGAATTCACAAGCCAAAGCTTGGTTGGCAAAACTCATATCCATTACCGCGCTGGGGTGTCCTTCAGCCGCAGCTAGGTTAATCAAGCGTCCTTGTCCGAGAACGACAACTGATTTACCATTTTTCAATTTATACTCTTCGGTGAAAGGACGAACTTCTTTGATTTCTTTAGCTTGTGCAGCCAAGTATTTCAAATCAAGTTCCAAGTCAAAGTGACCGGAGTTACAAACGATCGCACCATCTTTCATGACATCGAAGTGTTCGCCACGAACGACGTGCTTGTTACCAGTCACAGTGATAAATATATCACCTTGGGGTGCAGCTTCAGCCATTGGCAGGACGCGGAAGCCATCCATTACGGCTTCAATTGCCTTGATGGGGTCGATTTCGGTGACGATGACGTTAGCACCCATCCCACGGGCGCGGAGGGCTGTACCTTTACCACACCAGCCATAACCGACAACAACAACATTCTTCCCAGCCAACAAAATATTGGTGGCGCGGATAATGCCATCTAGGGTTGATTGCCCAGTACCATAGCGATTATCAAAGAAGTGCTTGGTGTCAGCGTCGTTGACGTTGACTGCGGGGAAGGTGAGAACGCCTTCTCTAAACATGGCGCGTAACCGCACGATCCCAGTGGTGGTTTCTTCGGTGCTACCAATCAAATCAGCAATTTGGTGTTGGCGTTGTTGTACCAAAGTTGCAACCACATCGCTACCGTCATCAACAATAATGTTGGGGCGATGATCTAAAGCTATTTGGACGTGGCGGTTATAAGTTTCGTTATCTTCGCCTTTTTGAGCAAAGACGGGAATTTCATGATCGACGACGAGGCTAGCGGCTACGTCATCTTGAGTTGATAAAGGATTGCTAGCAATTAAAAGCGCGTCTGCACCACCGGCTTTCAGAGCGATCGCCAAATGTGCTGTTTCAGTTGTAATGTGGGCACAAGCTACAAGGCGTAAACCAGCGAAGGGCTTTTCGGTTGCAAAGCGATCGCGGATTTGCTTCAAAACTGGCATTTCGCGTCCAGCCCATTCAATGCGCTGTCTTCCCAAGGCAGCTAGGCCGAGGTCTTTAACCTCGTGCTTTAATCGGGGAGAAGTTGCGGTCATCAAAAGTTACCTCAAAAAATTAAAAAAGCTACGTAAGTTTTACGCACTCTACTAGGTTATTCTACTACTGGCAATTTTTGCTTGGATGAAAGCAAATCACTAGTCAAGAATCCTCAAAACTAGCTTGACGTTTGATCGCCGGAATGTCAACTTCCTCTCCAGCTTCTTCCTTTTTGTTTTATCTTTGGTCAGCATAAGACTCTTTTCGGGCTGACATACTGATTTTCGTCATCTGTCTCAAGATAGAAGACAACGAAAAAACATCAAACTTTCATCAACTCAAGGGAAAACTTCAACTTTAGATAGGTACATCTACCCAAAGGTATTAAGCAGGATAGTTAAAGTAGTAATTAATAGATTTTACTTAAGGAGGTGTTTGAGTGCGCTTTAAATTTTTGGCGTTGGCTTTGCCCGCCGTAGGCATCGCTAGTTCAATGGCTATAGGCATTGTATCTGTGCCAAAAGCCACGGCCCAGATACCTTTGTTACCGCAACTGCAAGCTCCCAGCAGTATTAGTAATGATTCAGATAACAGAGTTGTTTCGGGCTGGATTTATTTAGATGGTCGTCGGTTATTTCAAATAGCGGCAACAAGAACCAACTTTCCTGAGCGTTCAGAAGATATTCAAAAGAAGTTGCAGAAAATTGGTCAAAATTACTTTCAATCACCAGCAAAAACACCAGTCAAGGTAGAAGTTCGCAAAGTAAACGAATTACCAGTAATTTATGTCAACGGTCAATATCTGATGACCGTTACTTCGGAAGATGCGGAACTGCGACAGGTAGATATATCGACATCGGCAAATCAAGTCGCCGAATCATTACAAGAAGACTTGCAACAAGCCAAGCAAGAAAGGCAAATTCAATCTTTAATCGACCAAGGTAAAATTGCTGGCGGTATCGGACTGGCAATGATTGTTATGAGTTGGGGGGTATATAGCTGGCAGCGGCGTTCCCAAAAGAATTTAGAAAACTCCATTGCCTCTCAACCCCAGAGGGAACTCTTCAATTACCCAAAACCAACAGACCAAGCAATTACAACACAACTAAATCAACGGCAACAGCAACATCTCCAAGAAGCCAAGAGACGATTGTTTCAGCTCAGTCAAGCCGGAATTTGGGGAGGTGGAAGCTTCTTTATTTTGGGTTTATTTCCCTATACACGAGGTTTGCAGGTAGCAATTCTCACAGCCGCCCAGTTTCCTGTGCGATTAGGTGTTGTATCCTTGGCAACCTATGTAGCAATTCGTTTGACCTACGCCCTGATTGACCGCTTCGCCTCCACACTGATTAGCAGTGGTGCTTTCCTCACTCCAGAAAGTTCTGCACGGTTGCAACTGCGTGTTTCCACTTTTTCTGGTGTAACTAAAAGTATCACTACTGTGATCTGGGTAGGAGTAGGTTTCTTGATCGCGCTGGTATCCTTGGGGATAGATATCGTTCCCTTACTAGCGGGTGCGAGTTTAGTTGGTGTTGCATTGTCTTTGGCATCGCAAAACTTAATTAAAGATGCGATTAACGGTTTTTTGATCATTTTAGAAGACCAGTATGCTTTAGGCGATGTGATTAATGTGGGGAACGTGGGAGGCTTAGTAGAAACTCTGAATCTGCGGATGACCCAAGTGCGGGATTCTGAAGGGCGTTTAATCACGATCCCCAATGGTGAAATTAAAGTTGTTGCCAATCTTTCTAGTCGTTGGTCGCGAGCCGATTTAACAATTCCCATCGCCTACCAAGCCGATACAGAAAAGGCTTTGAACTTGATTGCAACTATCGCCGATAAGATGAATCAAGAAATGCAATGGCAAAGTCAAATTTTGGAACCGCCGCAAGTTTTGGGAATAGATCAATTTGGCGATCGCGGTTTGATTATTCGTGTTTGGATTAAAACACTGCCCCTCAAGCAATGGGATGTAGCACGCGAGTTTCGCCGCCGCCTAAAAGTTGCCTTAGACGAAGCGGGAATTTCGATTTCTGTCCCTCAACAAGCAATTTGGGTCAATGACGAGCAATCGTTAAATTTTTCGAGTAATGGCAAAGATAATTAGAAATTTAGATTCATTACCGCATTTTTCAGTTGATGCGACCCTACCGTGACTTTTCCTAGCAGGGGAGCATACTTCGACTACGCTCAGTAACCGGGGGAGCAGGGGAGAAGTTGCAGTAAGTCTTTCCCCTCTGCTCCTCTGCCTCTGTCCGCGTTTGCTCCTCTGCCTCTTGTACCCAATCCCCAATCTTGTGCGATCGCCGACATTAAGCCTTAATAAATCCTTATATTAATAAAAAGCTACTACGTTCCTAACCAGTCTGAAACAATTCCATTATTGCTTGATTTATGTTTGTCAATACCTTCATCAGGCGGCCAGTGCTGACGACGGTCTGCACGTTCATTATCTTGCTGCTGGGAAGCATCTGTATACCGATTCTTCCCATTTCTCAGCTACCAGACCTTGCCCCAGTACAAATTACAGTTAGCTCCAACAATATTGGTGCAGATGCTCAAACAACAGAAAATACTGTCACCAACATTATTGAGCGACAAATTAATGGTGTTAAAGATGTATCTTATATATCTTCTAATACGGGTAATGATGGTTCGAGCAATATAACTGTCTCGTTTCCCACTAATGTCAATAGCGATATTGCTCAAGTAAACGTTCAAAATAAAGAAGCACTGGCTTCACCTCAATTGCCTGATACCGTTCAACGAACAGGTGTAACTGTTGAAACAGCATCGAGCAGTTTATTGCTGGTCTATGGGTTTTACTCAGAAAATAATGAGTATGACAACATTTTTATCAGTAACTATGTCGATCTGTATATTTTCGATCAGATCAAACGGCTTCCTGGTGTAGGAAGTGCCAGGGTTTTTGGAGAACGCAAATATGCGATGCGTCTCTGGCTCGATCCCAACAAGCTTGCCCAACATCAACTAACTCCTCAAGATGTAACAGCTGCCCTGCAACAACAAAATATTCAAGTGGGTGCAGGGTCGATTGGTAAGGAACCAGCACCAGATAATCAAAGCTTTGAATTTGCTTTACGGGCAACCAGTCGATTTAAAGATGCGGCTGAATTTGAGGATATGGTGCTGAAAGTTACTCCAGGCAGTACTACTAGTAGCACCAGTAATAACACTACTAATAGCACTAGTAATAGCACCAATAGCATTTTAGTTAAAGTCAAAGATGTCGGTCGAGTTGAACTAGGAGCAGAGAACTATCTGGCTGATGCCAAATTCACTATTCCAGGAAATGCTCCCAAGGCAGCCGTGGGTTTGGGGATATATCAACTTCCCGGTAGTAATGCCCTGAACGTTGCTCATGCTGTTGAAGAACAGATCAAAATATTAGAGAAAAGTTTTCCACCTGGACTTAAAGCCGAGTTGGCATTTGATACCACTCCGTTTGTAGAAATTTCTTTAGAAGAAGTTCTGCACACTCTAGTTGAGGCAATTGTCCTAGTGGTCTTGGTAATTTTTGTCTTTTTACAAGACTGGCGTACCACGATCATTCCGACTGTGGCGATTCCCGTTTCCTTGATTGGGACGTGTGCGGCTCTGTTGGTTTTAGGATTTCAAATTAATACACTCACCTTATTTGGTTTTGTTCTCGCGATCGGGATCGTCGTGGATGATGCCATTATTGTGGTGGAGGCAGTTGCAGTCAAACTAGAGCAGGGTATGAGACCCTTTGAGGCGGCTGTGGAAGCCATGAAGGAGTTAACTGGGGCAATCATTGCCACTTCACTTGTACTCATGGCGGTATTTATTCCAGTTGCCTTTATTCCAGGTACTACTGGGATTGTTTACAAACAATTTGCCTTAACCGTTGCTTGCTCCATTGGCATTTCCACCTTCAATGCCTTAACCTTCTCTCCGAGTATGGCAGCCATCCTCATGCGCCCTGCTCAGACTCCACGCGGCCCTTTGGGGTGGTTTTTTACACAATTTAATCGAGGATTTAGCTGGTTCACGCGGCGATATGTCGGGTTTATTAGCTACCTTACCCATATCAAGCCGATTGTAATTGGCGTTTTTCTCACTGGTTTATTAGCAACAGTTTTGATGTACAGAGCAGTACCTACCGGATTTATTCCAGAGGAAGATCAAGGTTACTTCTTTGTCATTGTCCAGGGGCCTGACGGGGTTTCTTTGAAATATACTGAATCTGTGATGAATAAGGTAGTCAAAGAAGTCACATCGGCTCCCGAAGTTAGAGCTAGTTTTATGATCAGTGGCTTTGGTTTCGACGGTAATGCTTCTAATTTAGGCATTGCCTTTGCTAACCTGAAACCCTGGAAAGAGAGAACTGAACAATCTCAATCTGTTTATGGCATACTTCAAAGACTGAACGCAAAGCTCTCTACAATTACAGAAGCCAGAGCGATCGCAGTAAATGCTCCTCCAGTGAGAGGATTAAGTACTACGGGTGGTTTTGAGTTTATCGTTCAAGACAAAACCGGCAGTGCGCCGATTGAAAGCCTAATTGATGCTGCTCAAAAATTGATTGGGGCAGCACGTAAAAGCCCTGTTCTCCAAGGAGTCTTCACTCAGTTCACCGCAGATACTCCCCAATTTGACATTCAGGTAAACCGCAACCAAGCCAAAGCTCTCAATGTTGAAATTAACGACATCTTTGGGGCATTGCAAACTTATCTGGGGTCGCAATATGTGAATAACTTTGTGCAGGGACAGCGACAGTATCGGGTATATGTCCAAGCAGATGGAGTGTTCCGTTCTAATCCAGAGGATATTGGCAAGCTGTATGTTCGCTCTGCCAATGGGGCGATGATTCCGTTGAGCAGTTTGGTAAAAATTACTCCCTTTGTAGGGCCGAAAACCATCGCGCATTACAACTTGTACAGGTCAATCAAAGTACAGGGCGCTCCGGCTCCCGGTGCTAGTTCTGGGCAGGCGATTAAAGCAATGGAGCAACTAGCAGCAGAGAATTTACCTCAAGGGTTTGGTTATGAGTGGACAGGCACTTATCTCCAAGAAAAGACATCGGGGGGAGCTACAGGTTTGATTTTTGCCTTAGCGATCGTTATTGTCTTTCTGGTGCTGGCAGCTCAGTATGAAAGCTACGTTGACCCAATTATTATTTTGCTGACAGTTCCTTTGGCAGTTTTGGGAGCAATGACAGCGATTTGGCTGCGTTCCAATATTTTCATGGTAGGTAGCCTCTTTCCCAAGGTAGTAGATGATATCTATTGCCAGGTAGGTTTGGTGACTTTGATTGGTCTAGCTGCAAAAAATGCAATTCTAGTTGTGGAATTTGCCAATCAACTGCATGAGCAGGGCATGAGCTACACGCGGGCGGCGGTGAAAGCGGGACAAGAACGTTTGCGACCGATCTTAATGACATCCTTTGCAGCGTTGTTAGGATTTTTGCCCCTGGTAATTTCTCAAGGGGCTGGAGCCAGCAGCCGTTGGTCTTTAGGAACAGCGCTGTTTGGGGGGCTGATGCTTTCCACATTCTTGAGTTTGTTTTTAGTGCCAATTCTCTATATTTTGGTTAAGAGCTTGGCTCAGGCTATATTACCTCGGAAGCGAGGAGGTTCAAATCCACCAGATTCACCAAATGGAGCTTCGGGAACTAGACATGAAGTTCTACCTGCTGGCTCAAGTCATCCAGAGACGCAACTTAGGTCTCAGGAGGATGGGATAAGCTCTTAAGTCTTATACACAGGGGGCAGAAGTTCTTTAATTTTGAATTTTGAATTTTGAATTGATTTCTCCCCTGCCCCCTTGCCTCTTTTCAACTATGCAGCTTAAAAGCGTATCAGCTTATCCACAACATCTCTAACTCTGATACCATTTTCTGTAATTTCCTGCTTGCTAAAAAAATTAGCCGAATAGAATTAGTACTTAGATAAGGAAGAGTGAAATGGGACTTAGTGAGGGACTTTTAAATCCGACCAAAAAGGCTATGGTCGTAGATGATTGTTGCAACATGATTGAAGGACAGCTTGCATCCAAGTCAGGCATGAGCGGCATCGCTTTGAAAACTGCCTTTGCTGCTTTGAAAGGGATTAAGCCAGGGTATATTCCTTATGTCGTTGAGCAGATATTACCGCAATGCTTTACAGCTCTCGATCCCATCTGGAGTAGAGGCGTAGAGAAAGGCGATCCAGTTGAATATCTGAGTGCAAATCGCTCTGATACAGCAGACGCGCTACTGAGTGTTACCGATGCGAGAGTCAAGAACTCAACCCGCCAAATTGTGCGAGGAACCTATGAAAAACTTCGCGGTTCCGCCAAAAAGCACGTAGAAGAAGCAGTGCCAGATTTAGCTAAGGTAATCAATAATTACACTAAGGTCTGAGCCAAAGGTTAGAGACGCGATTAATCGCGTCTTCTAAAAAAGTGGGAAACGCAGATGCAAAGTAGCTTTTCACCAGATATCGCCTCAAAATTTTACCAACTTCAAATCAAGTCCCGCCCGTTGGATGGCTTTTTCTTTTATAGCAACAGCCAAAATGGTTAGGACATTAACAGATGATAAAATTTAGACACAAAAAGGCTTTTCACCCAGTCCCCAGTTTCTAGTCCCCAGTTCCTTGCTATAACTGTTCTCCAAGATTGACTAGGGCTTTTTGAGTAGTATAATATTGCACAGCTTCGTTAATGAATCGAGTGCGATCGCCTACCCTTCTTCCTTCTTTTAATATTTAAGCATTTGCACCCAGAATAGAAGAGTCATAGTGCTGTAGTAAATCTTCTGGATCGTTGTAAATTGCGATCGCAAGCGATAGTTGTTCATCGCTAAAGCCACCGCAGCGCAAAGCAATTACACCTACTCCTGCTTTGCCGGCAGACTCAATATCATAAGGAGAATCACCTAGCATCACTACTTTATCGGGGGTCATTTGCCCTTTTTTCAAGGCGGCTTGTACAATGTCAGGGGCAGGTTTAGACGCTTCGGCATCATCGGATGTAGTTACTTCCGATATTAAATCATCTACTTGAGCAATTTTGAGTAATATGTCAAGTTCTTGAGAACTTGCTGAACTAGCAACAACTAGATGTAATCCCGATTTTTGCATCTTTAATATTAAGTCTCTGGTACCATTGGCAGGAGTAATTTGCGATGTAAATTTGTTCAATATGAGTTCTTTGCGCCGTTTAGCGATCGCTTTGCCAGTTCCTTCTTCGCTATTTAATTCTGGCGCTACTTTGGGAATCACTTGATCTCCACCCATACCTATAAGTGGTCTGACTTTTTCAAATGGCACTTCTAAGCCATAAGCTGCAAATGCTTCTACCCAGGAATTTGCATGAACATCATTACTTAATACCAGTGTGCCATCAATATCTAAAATCACTCCCTCTAAAGCCATGAAAAACCTCGACTGACGTTTTGTTTCATTGATGATGGCATGGCAAATATTTTAATTCATCGTCCCATCAGAAGAGAACAGGGTAAGAGTTGAGAAGGCGATCGCTTATAATTACAGCAGATTGCAAGTAAGTGAACTACAAGCAGCACTGATTCATCAAACAGAAAAAGCTTCTTTCTAACTCCTGCCCCCTGCTCCCTGCCCCCTGCCCCCTGCCTCCTGCCTCCTAAACGAATCCTTGAGGTCAAGATGGTACAAACACCCGCTAGTCCAGAAACCGAAACCCTATTGATTGAGTTGCCTAAGTCCATTGGGCTGTATGTTACCCAAGAACAGTTTGCTGCTTTAGCCGCAGCCAACCGAGACTTGAGACTAGAAAGAACCGCACAAGGAGAATTAATAGTGAACCCACCAACAGGCTGGGAAACTGGAAGACGTAATTGGAGTATTTCTGGCGAATTGTATTTGTGGTGGCGTAATGCAGGCGAACCTGGTAAAGCCTTTGACTCTTCTACAGGCTTCATTTTACCCAATGGTGCGACTCGCTCCCCCGATGCCTCTTGGGTGAGTGGAGAACGATGGCAGGCGCTTACTTCGGCACAAAAAGGAACGTTTGCTAATATCTGCCCCGATTTTGTAGTTGAGTTACGCTCTAGTTCAGATACCCTCAAGTCCCTGCAAGATAAATTGAGGGAGTATATCGACAATGGCGCGAAACTAGGCTGGTTACTAGATCCGCAGCAGCGACGGGTGGAAATTTATCGACTGGCTAAGGATGTGGAAGTGTTAGAGAATCCTGCTGAGTTGTCGGGTGAAGCGGTGTTGCCGGGTTTTGTCTTGAATTTGCGACGAGTGTGGGATTGAAAGCATCTTGCTCGCTACGGGTTAATTAAATAGTTTTTATATAAAAAAATAATAGGGAAAATCCTCATGCCTTATAGTAAATTTACTCTCAGTAAAGCTGTAGAGGATTTTCAACTCACTATCATTGAGGGCGATCGCTTTCTGCCTGAAATTTCCCCAGTCAATCCAAGTTCTTTACTCAAAGATACACTCAAAGAAACGCTGCCTTGGGCGATCGCAGTCAGTACTGAAAAAGCGCGTTCTGAAGGTATTATCAATCCAGTTTTGTTAGAAGTCAAACGTCAGTTCAAAGGACAAATTAGTGTCTTTTCGGGTGAAGAGTTCAGCGTGCAGCCAGAGGTTGATTTGACGGGTTATGTCGATTTTCTAATTAGTCGCTCTTCAGAGCAGTTGTTTATTAAGGCTCCTGCGGTGGTTTTGGTGTCAGCGAAGAAAGAAGACCTTAAACCAGCACTGGGACAATGTTTAGCCGAGATGGTGGCAGCTCAACGTTTTAATCAACAGAAGCAGCAGCCGATTTCAACCATCTACGGAACAGTAACGAGTGGTACAGTTTGGCGGTTTCTTAAACTAGAAGGGCAAACTGTGACGATTGACCTGACCGATTATCCACTGCCACCTGTTGAGCAAATTTTGGGCAAACTGGTTTGGATGGTGCAAAATGGCTGATGCAGGCAGGCGATCGCATCTAGGCTTTGGGAGTAGATGAGTTGGTTTTTTTGCCAAATTCAAGCAGAGGCGATCGCCTGTCCTACAATGAGAATCTGTTTTCTGGCGATCGCATTGCTACCGGATCGAGCAATTATATAATGTTCGGTATATTTGTGATATGTCATTGCGTTCGCCTTTAGCGTTCCCGTAGGGTACGGAACGAAGTGCAGTGAAGCAATCGCAGAGACATTGTGATTGCTTCGTTGCATTCGCAATGACGTTTTATTTGTCTCATCTGGCAAGCTGATAATTAATCCGGCGATGCATAATTTTTCACTTGGCTCTTACTTGATATCGTCGCACAGGCGCTTGTCGCTCTCGCTCAAATTGGGGTTATTCTGCAAATAATCATGTAACCAATCACAACCACGCCCCAGTAAGCTATCTAGATTATTGAGATGATTTAGCTCATTCAAATTCCAGAGAATTATAGCTCCATCTGCACTGCCCAAGGCAAGAGTCTTGCCATCGGCTGAGAAAGTCGCGCTTAACAAGTAATCGCTATGCCCAGTCAGAGTTCTGATTAAATTACCATCGCTTGTCCAGAGTCTTACGGTCTTATCATCACTAGCTGTAGCAATCATCTTACCATCATTTGAAAAAGTCACGCTATTAACCTGAGCGGTGTGACCTTTCAGCTTTTTGTACCAGCGAAACTCCCCCTTTTCGTCCTGCTTCCAAAGTATCACCGTCTTATCATTACTACTCGTCGCAATCATGTCACCACTAGGTGAGAACCTAACGCTCAAAACCCAACTATTATGCCCGTTTTTTCCTGCAAGAGTCTTGTAGATATGAAACTCGCCCTTGTTGTCCTGCTTCCAAAGTTTTACTGTATTGTCATCACTAGCTGAAGCAAGTATGTGACTGTCTGGCGACCAAGCTACAGCTTTTACCCAGTCGTCATGTTTGTCGAGAACCTGACGCTTAGTGCCATCTGTCCCTAATATTATTACTTTGTTATCCCTGCTACCTAAAGCGATAAACTTACTGTTGGGCGAGAAATTCAAGTCGTATATCTTATCTCTGTTTTGAAAAAGGGTTCTGAGGAATTTACCGTCACGGTTCCAGAGTTTCACTGTATTATCATCACTTGCGGTAGCAATTGTCTTACGATCGGGTGAGAAACTAACGTTATTGCTATCCCTGTCAAGAGTTTTTTCCAAAGTTCCATCCCGCCTCCAGAGTTTCACCGTATTGTCATCACTGGCTGAGGCAATTATTTTGTCATCAAGTAAGAAATTTACTTTATTAACCCGATTGCTATGAGCGTTTATGATGCTTACCACGCCAGTACCAAACGGAATGTTCATCGTGCTGTCAGCGCTAGCAGAAGCAGGAGTTTTGGCGTTGCGTGAGCAGTTCATACTACCAATTGGCCAAAGTTTGATTGTATCGTCAGCACTGGCAGAAACTAGAGTCTTACAGTCAGGTGAGAACCTGACAGCATAAACTCCATTGGTATGTCCTGATAAAGTTGTAAGGAAGGTACCGTCAGGCTTCCAAAGCTTTACAGTTTTGTCATCACTAGCTGTAGCAATCATCTTACCGTCCGGTGAGAAAGCCACACTATTGATTCCATCTTTATGTGGGTTCAAAATTGTTTTTAACAAAGTGCCGTATTGGTTGAAGATTCTTATTCTGTTGTCGCTACCAGCCACAGCAGCAATTGTTTTGCTATCGCTTGACCAAGCAACATCCCAAGCAGAGTCTTCATAGTCTTCTATCTTGTGAATAAACTTACCATCATGTGTCCAGAGTTTCACAGTTTTGTCCCGTCCACCAGTGGCAATCATCTTATTGTTTGGTGAGAAGGCAACACTATTAACTCCATCTTTATGCGCGTCAGGAATTGTTTTTAACAAAATGCCATTTGGCTTCCAGAGTTTGAGTGTGCCGTCCCGACTTCCTGTGGCAATTGTCTGACCATCAGGTGAGAAATCGATACTATAAACTCCCTTATCGTAAACTCCCTTACTATGTGTGTTGATTTCTTTTAGCGGGGTGCCATCACGCTTCCAAAATTTTATAATGCCCTTGAAATCGCCTGAGACAATTGTCTGATCGTCAGGTGAGAAACTCAGACCCAAGACTTTATCTTTATGTCCCTTGAGCGTATTTTGCAAACTACCATCTATATTCCATAGTTTTATAGTATGGTCATAACTAGTTGAGGCAATCAACTTACCATCGTGTGAGAAAGTCACACCCCAGATCAAAGCCTGATGTCCCTCCAAGCGATTGCCCTCTACTATCCAGTAAACTGATTGTTGTAATGCCGCTATAACTTGGCTGCGAAGTTGACTATCGCTTTGTGCAAAAGGCGATTTTTTCAGTAATATTCCAGCATAGATGCTTTCTTTGAGGGCATCAAATGTCTCGTGTGAGGTAAAAAGTGCTTTTGAAGTTTCAATAATGGCTATTTTTTGGTTTTGTTCTGATTGTTTTCTTTGATACTCTGATTGTTTTCTTTGATACTCTGCTTGAAACCCGAATATCACTGATACGGTTGCTAAGAAGGTCATTATGGCACTTCCAGCGATCGCCAAGTTTCGTTGTTGTTTTAAAATACGATTGAGTTTTTCTTCAACGATTTGTTGTGTTTCCTTCTGCTTTTCCCGTTCTTCTAATTCTCTTGCTTGTTGTGGCTGCCGGATAAAAGATACCAGATAGTCATGAACCAGTTGATATAAGTCAGCAGGGTCTTCAGGAATTTTTAACACCAGTCCCGAACCCACTAAAATCTCTAAAACTAGATTTAGTTGTTCTTTTTCTAAGACTATATCTGCTGTTTTTAAACCTTCCGCTAAATCGTTGGAAGTTTTGAGTGGACGAATGTTTTTATCATCTGTTAGCAAATATAAAACTACTTTGGCACAGAGTTCGTTTTCAGAACCACAGTCTTTAATAACTGCTTCCAAAAATCGCTCGACTAGTTTTTCTTTTGTTCCCGACTGAAGATATTTTTCTAAAGTTGTAATTTTTTCAGTTTGCAATTGCGTACCCACAATTTGTAATTCAATGGGGCGTACCTCCCCCAATTCACCTGCTAAATCCCGCACTAATTCATCAATCAATGCAGGCTCTAAGTAAAAGTGAGAGCGTTCTGTTAAACTCTGCACAACAGCCATAGCATCGTCTGGCGAAAAGTTACCCAAGTAATAACGAATGCTTTTATCGAGAATATTATTATTAATTGTACTTAAATTAAACAGAAGTTCTAAGTCTAATAAATAATGTAAATAATCTTCCCGCAAGGACAGAATTACTTTTACAAAAGGAATATCTAGACAAACTCGCAAAAACTCATAAAATGCTCGTCGTTGACCTTGGTCTGGATAAACAAAGAAAAACTCCTCAAACTGGTCAAACATTAAAACTGTCAACAAATTTCGATCGGCATTTCTCCGTAATTGCTCTAAAATAGCTGCTGAAGAATCAAGATTAACAGATAATTGATTACCTCTGACTTCCTCGAAAGCTTTAGCCAAACTCTGCCCTAACATCCCTACCCAATCTGTATAAACTCGCAACAAAATGGGTAAAGCATCTCGCTCACCAATTGCTTGCTGTTGCAGCGCCGGAATTAATCCACCCTGCAAAATCGAACTTTTCCCCACTCCTGACTGACCATGAATTACAGTCAATTTATGCTCAGTCCCGCCAATTCTTTCTCGCAACCGCTTCACATCTTGTCCCCGACCAGAAGCGGCAATTTCTTGAGCGATTGTTTCAAGATTTTCTACTTGCAACTGTGCAAAATTAATTGCCTGTCGCTGGGGATTTAGAAAAGATGCACCAACAAAAGCACGAAAACCATACTGTTGTTCAATTTGTAACTGCTCTTGCTTAATATAAAACGCTTTAAGATATTCACCTTGTTCAAAATAGAGTAAGCGCAACCTTTCTAATATAGATATATATAATCGTGGGTTATACTGATGATTACTTTCAGCTTTTGCAGTTTTTAAACTATTAATTGCTGCTGGAATTTCACCTAAACCCTGTTGAGACTTAGCTAAAATAAACCGATACAAGCCAAATTCATTTGATTGTAAATTAGGTATCTCAGCTAATATTTGCAATGCTTGCCCTGCAAGTTGATGAGCTTCATCCCAGCGTGACTGCTCTAAAGCTACCTCTGCCAAAAAGCCATAATCTTGAGCCAACTGCAACGGCGTGCCATAATTTTGATGTAGCGGCAGAGACTTTTCCACAAGGCTTTGCAACTCTAACCATGCTTGTAAACGTCGTAGCACTCCACCCAGTTTAGTAATATGTTTTGCAACTAAATCTGTACGTTGTGCTTGTTCAAAAATATCAATAGCTTGCTGAAGGTAATTTCTCGACTCTTGCCAATAGCGTTGATTTTCTGTCTGATTTTTTTCGGCTTGGCGGTTATAAGCTAAAGCAATATTAACAAGTAATATACCTTGTCGTTCTAAATAATTACTTTGTCGCCAGAACTCCAAGCTTTGTTGATAATGCGTTAAAGCAGAATCTATCTGGTCATGTAGATAATCATTCAAGCCAAACAAAAACTCTAAACTTGCTTCAACTGCTGCTTCTAATACTTCTCCTCGATTTTGCAAATCTTCACGAGCGGTTTCTAATTCCCGGCACATTTGAGAATTAGGCGTTACATCATCAGCAAAGATTTCATCAGTCTTTTGCTGAAGGAAGTTGACTAATTCATCCGTAGGGTTTTCAAACTCAATGATAGTTGCCCAATTTTCTAAATCGGTTGCTAATCGAATAAATTTTTGCAGAACTGAATCATTAACCCACAACAATATCGGAAACGGGAAGTTTTTTCTAAACTCCTCTCGTACTTGGTTCGCTGAAGTCAGAACTGTATCAATATTTTTAACTGACTCCAAACCAAAAACCATCAATGCAGGTGGCTGTTCATCTCCCAATTGTTCGCGTATATTTGTGTAAAGCGTTTTGACTGATGCAGGTAAAGTAATTTCGTGAATCTGTACAGGAGATAATTGGTGCAGCCGTTCTACCATTCGCTGACGTAAAGCAGCATAGTTACAGCGCAATATAATCAGCGAAAACTGCCCCTGAGAAAAGGTAATTGCTCTGACTAAAGTTTGTAATGAACTTTGATTATCAAAAGCT
This sequence comes from Nostoc sp. DedQUE05, assembly GCF_034530955.1. Classification (NCBI taxonomy): domain Bacteria; kingdom Bacillati; phylum Cyanobacteriota; class Cyanophyceae; order Nostocales; family Nostocaceae; genus Nostoc; species Nostoc sp. DedQUE05. Next base: position 41,896 of record NZ_JAVRCB010000062.1, read on the forward strand.
AAATTTTCCGGTTCTTGCTGATTACTCATAACATACAGCAGTTTTCTTTTGCATAAAGTATAAAATTATGGGTTTGGAAGCAGGAGGCAGGGGGCAGGGGGCAGGGGGCAGGGGGCAGGGGGCAGAAAAAACGATTTTTGCTAGTTGTAAAAAGCTGTAGTTGTGAAAATGACAACTGACACGGCTCCCGCACTTGTTGATGCAGCTCCCGCACTTGTTGATGCAGCTCCAGCACTTGTTGATGCAGCTCCCGCACTTATTGATCTAGCTCCCGCACTTGTTGATGCAGCTCCCGCACTTGTTGATGCAGCTCCCGCACTTATTGATCTAGCTCCCGCACTTGTTGATCTAGCTCCCGCACTTACTGATCTAGCTCCCGCACTTACTGATCTAGCTCCCGCACCTGACTTATCGCGGTATCTGGAAAACCTCACTTCTATTTCTCTCTTCCTTTAAGGCTACGGTGTACACACAAGTCTGAAATAGCTGATTAACCAGGGTTTTACCCCACCCTAACCCTCCCCTTATAAAGGGGAGGGAACTAGATTTACGGTCTCCCCCCTTTATAAGCTACGGTGTACACACAAGTCTGGAGTCGTTTACGAATCTGGTTTTTA
>NZ_JAVRCB010000063.1:0-14120 GCF_034530955.1 Nostoc sp. DedQUE05
ATCAAAGACTCATTCACGAGTATCAAAGACTCATTCACGAGTATCAAAGACTCATTCACGAGTATCAAAGACTCATTCACGAGTATCAAAGACTCATTCACGAGTATCAAAGACTCATCCCCTATTCCCATTGCCCAATGCCCAATGCCCAATTTCCCATAATTACAATAATGACAACTGTTCATTAGGCGGCGTAAATCCCAAATGCTTATATGCTGCCTTAGTCGCCATCCTGCCGCGATGAGTCCGAGTTAAATACCCAATTTGCATCAGGTAAGGTTCGTACACCTCTTCAATTGTTTGGGTATCTTCACCCGTGGCTGCTGCCATTGTTTCTAACCCCACTGGCCCGCCATTAAATTGTTCAATTATTACACTCAGCATTTGGCGGTCTGTCCAATCTAAACCGCAAGGATCTACTTGGAATAGTTGCAATGCTTCAGATGCAATGTTTTCATCAATATCCCCAGATTCTTTTACTTCCGCATAATCACGCACACGCTTTAGTAATCTATTAGCAATACGTGGTGTTCCGCGCGAACGACGGGCAATTTCTGTGGCACCATCTTCTGTAACGGGGGTTTTGAGCAATTGAGCGGTTCGCAGTACAATTTGAGTCAGTTCGTCAACTTCGTAAAATCGGAGTTTTTGAATCAAACCGAAGCGATCGCGCAGTGGTGAAGTTAAAGCACCAACACGGGTTGTAGCCCCTACTAGAGTAAACTTTGATAGCGGCAAACTTCTGATCCGAGCGCTGGAACCCTTACCAATAGTAATATCTAAGCGATAATCTTCCATCGCTGGATAGAGAATTTCCTCTGTCATCCGCGAGAGACGATGAATTTCATCTACAAATAAAATATCTCCAGGCTTGAGGTTCACCAGTAGCCCAACAATATCTCGTGGACGTTCTAAGGCTGGCGCACTAGTAATTTTGTAATTTACCCCCATTTCTGATGCTAAAATCATTGCCATTGTGGTTTTGCCCAATCCCGGCGGCCCATACAGCAGCAAGTGATCCAACACCTCACCACGAGACTTAGCTGCTTTAATGGCAATATCTAGCACATCCTTTAAATCTTTTTGCCCAATGTAATCAGCAAAGCGGTGTGGTCGAATACCTTCTTCTTGCTGTTCTTGCTCATCAATAGCAGCTTCAGGCTGCAAAATATTTTCTGTGGATGGTGCTTTCGCCGACTCTCGACGCTGCTTTGGTTCGCCGTTGGGTTCTGGAGGCTGTTTTTTCGATGAGATTATCGCCATAATTCAGCTATCTATGTTTAAGGGACTGGGGACTGGGGACTGGGGACTGGGGACTGGGGACTGGGGACTGGGGACTGGGAACTGGGGACTGGGAACTGGGGACTGGGGAAGGGAATAGGTTACAGGTTATAGGGTACAGATTATTCATCTATAACTTGTCACCTGTCACCTCTTTCCTAATTCCAATGCCTCATTCCTCATACTTGTGAAAATTTTCGTTTGAGAATACCCGCGCCAATTTAAAATTTAAATTCCGGCTAATTACCCAGAAGTACAAAAGTTATTATGTTATCTAAAAGAATCTTACCGTGCTTAGATGTGAAGGCGGGACGGGTTGTAAAAGGAGTTAACTTTGTTAATCTCCAAGATGCAGGCGATCCGGTAGAACTGGCCAAGGTTTACAACGAAGCCGGTGCTGATGAGTTAGTATTTCTGGATATTACAGCTACTCATGAAGACCGAGCTACAATTTTAGATGTGGTCTACCGCACTGCTGAACAGGTCTTTATTCCATTGACTGTAGGTGGTGGCATTCAATCCTTAGAAAATGTTAAAGCTTTGTTACGAGCGGGCGCAGATAAGGTTAGTATTAATTCTGCGGCAGTGCGGGAACCAGACTTGATTAATCGGGCAAGCGATCGCTTTGGTAATCAGTGCATAGTTGTTGCTATTGATGCCAGACGCAGAAATAACCCGGAGAATCCAGGTTGGGATGTGTATGTGCGGGGTGGCAGAGAAAATACAGGCTTAGATGCCCTATTGTGGGCACAGGAAGTTGAAAAACGGGGGGCCGGAGAACTGCTAGTCACAAGTATGGATGCTGATGGAACCCAAGCTGGGTATGACATTGAGATTACACGGGCGATTGCCAATGCTGTAGAAATTCCAGTTATTGCTTCTGGTGGTGCAGGTAATTGTGAACATATCTACACTGCCCTTACTGAAGGCAAGGCTGAAGCCGCATTACTCGCGTCACTGTTACATTACGGACAATTAAGCGTAGCAGAAATTAAAAGTTACTTGCGCGATCGCAACGTGCCAGTCAGAACATTCTGTTGATCCACCATTACTCATTTAATGACATCTATCTAAGGTTAGACACACTTCCTGAAAAGGGTGTTAATATTATTTTACAAGTATTAACAAATATTAAGAAATATGTTGCTTCCTATTTTACTTTTTGATGTCGCCCTGGTAGCGTGGTCGCTGCACTTAATGGAAAAAGCCTACGAGAGTAAAGAATTTTCTCTAATGTTAGCTGGTACCTTGGTTGCTCTTGCTGCTGCTGCCATGTTAGTAGTTTACTTTTTGATGGGGCATTGTATGACCTATTTGTTGCAAGTATCTTAGAGAGTGCTGACTGCTAGAGGGGATATTTAAAATTTAGTTTCCAGAAAGCTTGACAAAGTAATAATAACTAAGCAATTATATATAGCTGATTTTAAGAGGATGTTTTAAAAGTATCCGAAAGTATAATTTTTGCCTTCTGGAATAGGTAAGTGCAAGGATAAATATAGCTGACCAAACCTAATTTATACATCACTTTTTGAGTTTTACTTTCTGGAGTAATTCATCTTTAATCCGGTTAAGAATTGAAGTCTCATCCAAATTTGTCAAAATTCGATTAATCACTGCTTTCGGCCCATCAGGCCCCCAAGTTGCGCCATTGGCTAAATAAACTTTGGTAACTTGTCCAATACCGTAAGAAGAAACACCAGCGACTCCTCCTTGGGTAATCGCCACCGATATATAAGGGCCTAGTGCAATACCACCCGTAGCTGTTGCCGAAATTCCAAGTAAAGTTTTTAATCCACTCAAGCCTAAATTTGCTAACAATTCACTAGCACCGATACCGCCCATACTCAGGGCGATTTTTTGTAGCAACTGTACAGCGCCAGCTTCGGTCATAGAGAAGCCATAGAGTTTAGATAAACCCAAAATTAGAGCAATATCAATTACCACACTACTGAGAATATCTACCACAGTTACAGGATTGAGTGCGATCGCTAATGCTTTAGTCATCACAGCTTTCCAAATCAACTGATTGGCATTCTGTTCCCGAATCATCAGTTTTCTCTCAACCAATTGCTCATTTACAATGTCGGCATAAAGCATGGTATTAAGGGCAACCAAGGCTTTACCTTCACGATGCAGAATTTCCAATATTTTCAGCTTCAGTTCCTCGACTTGGGCATTCCCTGTACGCAACTGTATGCCCCTCGTACCATCAGGGCGACGAATCGCCGTCTTCACCAATGGCGATGCCGCAGCCATAACAATTTCCAAAGGTGTGAGTAATTCCCGCACCCTTTCATCCCGGATTTTGTGATAAATTGCCATCCGGTCTGCTTCTGGATACTGGTCTACTTTGTTAAACACCAAAACAATCGGTTTACCTGCTTCCCGCAACTGAGAAAGGGCTATGTATTCCAGTTTTGTCATATCGCCAGAGATCACAAACAGAATCAAATCTGCTTGTTTTGCAATTTGTTCAGCTAAGGCGGCGCGGGTTGCACCATCTACTTCATCTAACCCAGGAGTATCAATTAATTCCACTTGTGATTGACCTACACCAGGAAGAGTCACACGCAAAGCACGTTCAGTTTCCCCAATCATCTCCTCGCTAATACTCCAATTAACTGTTTGTGCAGTACGGGTGACACCGTGCAGCGGCCCAGTTTCAAATACCGTTTGCCCAACCAAAGCATTTAGTAGCGAAGACTTACCACGTCCCACCATGCCAAAAGCCGCAATCTGCACCACCATGCGGTCTAACTTCCCTAGCATAATTTCCAAATCAGCAATTTCTGCCTCCAATCCGGTTTTTTCCTGGGGAGTAAGATCGAGATTGGCTACCAAGTTTCGCAACGCTGTTTGTGCTTGTTTATAATTCAGTTCCGTCTGAATGTCTTCAAAACTGAAAATAGCACTATCCAATTCTTCCTCCCAGCTGAGAGAATTTGCGTCAGTATTAGCGGAATCGCTTTGATGAGGTTCAGGCACGGGCAATGTCGAAGTCATATTAATTTTAGATTTTAGATTTTAGATTTTAAATTTTAGATTTTAAATTTTAGATACAGTTCATTTACTATCCTAGTTATTTTTATGAGGGGTTTGGCGAGACGATGCAGACAAAGGAGACAAGGGGCAAGGGGAATAAATATGCCCAATGCCCAATGCCCAATGCCCAATGACTAATGACTAATGACTAATGACTAATGACCAATGGCTAACAAAACGTCATAAACTGAAAAATGCATCTAATATAACGCGTTAGGATCTTGACTAAATTACCTGTGCGGAAAATCGTTATTGCCGGCAACTGGAAAATGTTCAAAACCCAGGCAGAAACCCAAGAGTTTTTACAAGGATTTCTGCCTCATTTAGAGGAAACCCCCCAAGGGCGAGAAGTGATATTGTGTCCTCCTTTCACTGATTTAAACGTTTTGTCCAAGACTTTGCACGGTAGCCTTATCCAACTGGGGGCACAAAATATCCATTGGGAAGAATATGGAGCCTATACGGGTGAGATTTCTGGCCCAATGCTGGCAGAAAGTGGTGTGCGCTTTGTGATTGTCGGTCATAGCGAACGACGGCAATATTTTGGAGAAACGGACGCCACCGTTAATCTGCGCCTCCGAACTGCTCAAAGGTTTGGTTTGACTCCAATTCTTTGTGTTGGCGAAAGTAAACAACAACGAGATGCGGGAGAAACTGAATCACTGATTGCTCTCCAACTCGACAAAGCCTTGGTAGATATCGATCAAGATAATTTGGTGATTGCTTACGAACCGATTTGGGCGATTGGCACTGGCGACACTTGTGAAGTAGAGGAAGCTAATCGAATAATTGGCTTAATTCGTAGCCAGTTGACTAATCCGAATGTATCAATTCAATATGGCGGCTCAGTCAAGCCGAATAATATTGATGAGATTATGGCTCAACCTGAAATTGATGGTGTCCTTGTGGGAGGAGCAAGTCTAGAACCTGAGAGTTTCGCTCGGATTGTGAATTTTAAATCAGTGTGATGTGCTTTTTTCTCGTTCCCATGCAGAGCATGGGAATGCCTAATGTAGATAAGAAGAATTCAGAACTCAGGAGCAAAGCCGGAGACGCTCCGCCTCCGGTCAGAATTCAGAATTGAATTTTGTACGACTGGGTAATGAATATTGCTTGAAAACATTGCTGCTTGTGGGTGAAATAAAATTAAAACGGCAAACTACCTGAAAATTCAACATGGTTTTTAATGACAAATGTTCCAGATATTAAGTATTCAGAAGTTGGAAATCTTTATTTCCCACCCACTTACTTACCCTAATAGATGTTGCATCCAAATGAGAACCGCTATATATATATTCCAAGACTAGATCAAATTTAAGTTCATCTATGATCGCAAAGCCTTGGGATGCTCAACTTGCTTACTGGCTAATTAAACCTCTAAAAGACAGTTGGGTAAATCCCAATCATCTTACTACAGTGCGACTTTTGACAGGGTTGGCGGCTGCTGTCGCCCTCGCAGTTGGCGATCCCATTTGGGTTAATGTTGGAGCATGGTTATTTGCTTTATCTAACTTTCTCGATCATACAGACGGTGAATTAGCTCGTTTGAGTGGGAAAAGTAGCAAATGGGGACATCAATATGACCTTGCTAGTGACGCTATCATCCATATTCTATTGTTTGTGTGTATGGGATATGGTCTTAAAGAGGGAAAATTTGGTTGGTGGGCGTTGGTGATGGGGATAATATCTGGCGTGTCTGTTGCTTGCATCTTTCATTTGCGAAACCAAATGGAACAACGTTTAGGTAAAGATGCCAGCCGTCAACCAAATTTCGCCGGCTTTGACATTGAAGACGTGCTATATTTGTTTCCCATAGTTCCCTTAGTGAATGGACTAGAGCCGTTATTAATGGCAGCGACAATTGGCGCGCCAACCTTTGCAGTATGGGTAATTTGGCAATTTTGGACACTCCCGCAGCCGGAATCAAACTAGATAAGGAAGCAGTGAGAGAATAAATAATTATCAATGGAGCTTCAAACTGAAATTGATAAAGCTATAGCAGCCGTTGATTACCAGAAACTTCAAGCTGAGTTTCAAGCTCAAAATGAATTTTTGGTGGTTGAAAACTTTGTCCCTAGCTGCATCATCGAGCAGTTTTTGGCGCTGTTGCCATCTTTGCAACCTGCTATCAACCGCAACTATATTCCCAATCATAAAAAGGGCGGTAGTATCAGCCGCTATAGCTTAGATAGCCTTGCTCCGATTTTCGGAGAGTTTTATCAACTCAGTGCCTTTTTCGAGTTCCTGAACAAAATTACGGCAGAAAAGCTCCTTCCCTGTCCTGATTCCGATCCCCATACTTACGCGCTGTACTATTACACTGAGCCTGGAGACCATATCCAGTATCATTACGATACTTCTTACTATCGCGGGAAACGCTATACAGTGTTGCTTGGTTTGGTTGATAATTCATCGAGTAAGCTGGAATATCAACTCTACAAAGATATTCCAGAACAGGAGACACAAAGGCGATCGCTCTCTTTAACCCCTGGTACTCTAGTATTATTCAATGGTGACAAACTTTACCACAGAGTTACCCCTTTGGGTGACAACGAAAAGCGCATTGTTTTGACTTTGGAATACGTTACCGACACCCGCATGGGTATGCTAAAACGTTTTGTCTCAAATATGAAAGATGCGATCGCCTATTTTGGTTTTCGCCAAGTGTTTCGCTCTTAGCACTACCATTTTCCCTTCTGCCTCACTTCGACTACGCTCAGTGACCACCTGCCTCCTCTATGTTAAGAATTAATTAACAAATATTGTCTTGAGCAAAAAACAGTCATTATAAAATACTGGGAAAATTTCCAGATTTCCTGGTGTCTAAGCTACTGTTGGTGACTTGACGATGAAGGCAATTATCTTAGCTGCTGGCGTTGGACGACGCTTAGGTAAAGATGGGCAAATCCAACCCAAATGCTTACTGAATTTTAACGGCAAATCTCTACTAGAGCGCCATTTTAACAATCTCCGTCATTACCAAATTGATGAAGTAGTGATTGCTGTGGGTTATCAAGCAGAAAGAATTCAGGATGAAATCAAAGCATTAGGAGCCGAAAGTTGGGTCAGTACAATTTATAATCCTGACTACACCAAAGGCAGTGTAATCAGCCTTTGGACTGTACGTCAGCATTTAGTTGCTGGCGATGACATATTATTAATGGATGCAGATGTATTGTGCGATCGCCGCATCATCGAACGATTGGTAAAGACAAATATCCCCAACAGCTTTTTATTAGATCGGGATTTTGAACCGGGAGATGAACCCGTAAAGCTTTGTGTTAGAGATAATTATCTCGTGGAATTTCGTAAACAACTAGCTCCTGGTTTAGCTTATGATTTTGCGGGTGAGTCAGTAGGATTCTTTCATTTTGAAAGTGCTGTTGCTCGCCGTCTTGCGATTCGCACAGAGCAATATGTTGCAGACGGACGCGATAATGAACCTTATGAAGAAGTAATTCGGGATCTGCTCTTAGAAACTCCAGAAACATTTGGCTACGAAGACATTACTGGTTTACCTTGGCTCGAAATCGATTTTCCCCAAGATATTCAACGCGCCCAAAACGAGATTTTACCTCAGATAGAAGTCGCAGAACATGTCTGAAAATATCTTCATTTATAGCGGTTTTGGTTTGGATACCTTACAGTTTGACCTCTCTCCAAACCTCTCTCCTAAAAGGAGAGAGGCTTTGAATTCTTACCCCCTTCCCTACAAGGGAAGGGGCTGGGGGTTAGGTCTGTATTCCATGCAATTGAAAATCGCTAGCCATATTATATAGGTTGAGAAAAGCAGAATAAATGCATCAAATATTTGCACCCATTGACACCTCTGCAAAATTAAATAAATGTGCCCAATTACGGTTATTACTAGAATCGCCTCAACTCGACTTCATTATGGAAGCTCATAATGGGATTAGCGCCCGGATTGTGGAAGAGGCTGGATTTAAAGGAATTTGGGCGAGTGGATTAGCCCTTTCGGCTCAGTATGGCGTTCGAGATAATAATGAAGCCAGTTGGACTCAAGTTGTAGAAATGCTAGAGTTCATGTCTGATGTCACCAGCATTCCCATTTTGTTAGACGGTGATACAGGTTATGGCAACTTTAATAATATGCGTCGCCTGGTTAAGAAGTTAGAACAGCGAGGAATTGCTGGAGTCTGTATTGAAGATAAGCTTTTTCCCAAAACCAACAGCTTTATCAATGGTAGTCGCCAAGCTTTAGCTGATATTGATGAATTCTGCGGCAAAATTAAGGCGGGTAAAGATAGTCAAACAGACCCAGATTTTTGCATCGTCGCCCGACTCGAAGCTTTGATTGCTGGCTGGGATCTTTCGGAGGCGCTGCGCCGAGGTGAAGCTTACCACGCCGCAGGAGCAAACGCGATTTTGATTCACAGTAAATCGTCGCGTCCTGACCAAGTGCTAGCCTTTGCTAAAGAATGGGCGGGTCGTTCTCCGTTAGTGTTTATACCGACTAAATATTACAGCACGCCTACTGATGTTTTTCGCAAAGCGGAAGTTAATTTGGTCATCTGGGCAAACCATCTGATTCGAGCTGCTGTTGCTAGTATGCAAGCGATCGCGCGCGAAGTGAAAGCCAGCGAAACTTTAATCAACATTGAAGATGATATTGCTCCTGTAAAAGAAATTTTCCGGCTACAAGGGGCGGATGAACTCCAAGAAGCTGAAAAACGCTACTTTAACAACGGACGACAACATACCCAAGCGATCGTTTTGGCTGCTAGCAGAGGCCAAGAATTAGCCGGATTGACGCAAGATAAACCAAAAGTAATGTTACCCCTTGGAGGTAAACCTCTACTCAGGTTGTTGGTAGACAAATTCAAGAAACTTGCCATCAATGATATTACCGTTGTCGCCGGTTACAAAGCAGAAACCATCAATGTTCCGGGGACTAAAGTCATCCGCAACCCAGATTATGAAACAACGGGAGAATTAGCATCCTTAGCCGTAGCTCAAGCTAGTTTTGGCGAAGAAATGCTGGTGCTTTACGGCGATTTACTATTTAGAAGCTACATCTTGCGAGATTTATTAGAATGTCCCGGAGAAATTGTGGCTGTAGTTGATTCTGTAGCCAACAGCAAGTCTGTTAGCGGTTCACCTGACTACGCCTATTGCTCAATTACAGACGATCTTTCTCTGTTTGGACAGGATGTCAACCTGTTGAACGTTTCTAAAACGACACAAACGCAATTAGGAAACTCTAGCGGTCGCTGGATTGGGATGTTGCGCTTGCGGAGTCAAGGTAGACAATGGGTTAGTGAAGCACTCAATGAGTTGCAAAAACGACCGGAATTCAATAGTCTGGGTTTGCCAGAATTATGCAATTATTTAATCGAGCAAGGCAAACCGATCAAGGTGCTTTATATTCGCGGTAACTGGTTAGATGTTAATTCTTTAGACGATCTTGACCTTGCTTTTCAATTGAAACAATAGAAATGGGGCATGGGGCATGGGGCATTGGGCATTGTGAGGTCGGAGTTTTGAGTGCAAAGGCTGAAGTTCCGAGTTCAAAGGCTGAAGTTCCGAGTTCAAAGGCTGAAGTTCCGACTTCAAAGGTCGAAGTTTCGAGTTCAGAAGTCGGAGTTTCGAGTTCAGAAGTCGGAGTTTCGAGTTCAGAGGTCGAAATTCCGAGTTCAGAGGTCGGAGTATCGAGTTCAGAGGTCGGAGTATCGAGTTCAAAGGTCGAAATTCCGAGTTCAAAGGTCGAGGTTCCGAGTTCAAAGGCTGAAGTTCCGAGTTCAGAGGTCGAACTAATAATCTTTCCTCCCCACTCCCAACTTCCCACTCCCCATTTCAATCGTTTAAATACCTGAAAATAGCTGTAAATTTATAATTATGATTCAGGCAGAAGAATTTGTAGAAGCTGCGCGTAATCTTGGCTTTGGGTGGTACACTGGCGTACCCTGTTCTTTTCTCACGCCTTTTATTAACTACGTCATCAATGACGTTCAACTTAAATATATCTCCGCAGCCAATGAGGGAGATGCAGTAGCGATCGCAGCTGGAGCCGCAATTGCTGGAAAACCCGCAGTGGTGATGATGCAAAACTCTGGTTTGGGAAATGCAGTTAACCCGCTAACCTCCCTCACTTATATCTTTCGGATTCCATTACTGCTGATTTGTACTTTAAGAGGCGATCGCGTGTTGCAAGATGAACCGCAACATCAATTAATGGGGCAAATCACAGAGAAATTGCTGCAAACAATGACTATACCTTGGGAATATTTTCCCACAGATGCAGCAGAAATAGAACCAGTTCTGCAAAGAGCCACAGCCTATATGCAACAAGAACGCTGTCCTTATGCTTTAATTATGCGTAAAGGAGCGATCGCACCCCATGCACTCACCCGTTCTTCTATTCCCGAACGAGAAAATAGTCATAGCGCTCATATTCAGCAAAGCTTTTTTCGGGATAACAAAGAACAACGCATATCTCGCAGTGAAGCATTAGCTAGGATTGTGGAACTTACCGATCCAGAAAACACTGTAATAATTGCCACCACCGGATATACGGGACGGGAACTCTTCGCCAGTAAAGACAGCGCCAATCATCTTTATATGGTCGGCTCGATGGGCTGCGCTTCCTCAATGGGATTGGGATTATCCTTAGCGCGGAAAGACCTGAAGGTAGTAGTAATTGATGGCGATGGGGCAGCATTAATGCGAATGGGTAATTTTGCGACCATCGGCACTTATGGCGGTGCTAACTTGACCCATATTCTGTTAGATAATGAAGTCCACGATTCCACAGGCGCACAAGCCACCGTATCTGCGGGTATTTCCTTTGCCAAAATTGCCGAAGCGTGCGGTTACGGCGTGACATTAGCCGGAGATGATCCTTCGATTTTAGATGCCTTATTTACCGCAGATAGCGACACTAGACCTAAATTCGCTCATTTGAAAATCCGTCCCGGAACTCTAGAAAAGCTACCCAGACCCAACATCACCCCAGAAGCAGTTTTACAACGCTTCATGAAACACATTGGTAATTCGTAATTCGTAATTCGTAATTCGTAATTAATAAATTCAAAGTACAAACTCTTTATTTATTAATGACCAATGACAAATGACCAATGACCAATGACAAATGACAAATGACAAAATGATTTTACTAAATCCCGGCCCCGTCAATTTGAGCGATCGCGTCAGAAATGCCCTGTTGCGTCCTGATTTGTGTCATCGTGAAGTGGAATTTTCGCAACTTCAAACCAGAATCCGCGAACAGCTACTTCAAGTTTATGGTCTTGGAAGCGATCGCTGGGCAGCAGTTCTCCTCACTGGTTCTGGTACCGCCGCGATGGAAGCGATGATTAGTAGTTTAGTACCCACAAACGGAAAATTACTAGTCATTGAAAACGGTGTATATGGCGAACGACTATCCAAAATCGCCAAAATTCACGGCATTGATTACATCACACTTTCCCATCCTTGGGATGGCGAAATCGATATCAAAGCTTTAGTCAAACTCCTAGATGAAAACGCCGATATCACCCACCTTGCTGTCGTCCATCACGAAACTACTACCGGTCGGCTCAATAATTTAGCGGAACTTGCGCCAATTTGCCAAGAACGCGGTATCAAATTATTAGTAGATGCAGTCAGCAGTTTTGGTGCTGAGGAATTAAATTTTACAGATTGGGGAATCACTGCTTGCGCTGCGACAGCGAATAAATGTCTGCATGGTGTCCCTGGAACGTCCTTTGTTATTCTGCGACGGGATGCACTGCCATCAGTAGACACCATCCCCCGCACTTTATATTTAGATTTAGCAACTTATTGCCAGCAGCAAGACCGAGGCGGCACACCTTTTACGCAATCAGTACAGACATTTTATGCTTTAACAGAAGCTTTGCAAGAAATGGCAGAAGCAGGAGGTTGGCGTGCCAGACACAAATATTACAACCAACTTGCCAGCTTAGTTAGAGACGGGTTAGCCTCAATCGGAATTAAACCCCTACTTCCTCTTGGCTGTTCATCCGTTGTCTTGAATGCCTACTACTTACCAGACGGTTTCAGCTATGAAGAATTTCACGACCAACTGAAAGCACGAGATTATATAATTTATTCTGGACAGGGAAATTTAGCTCAATCTATCTTTCGAGTCTCGACAATGGGAGCTATTACCCAAGCCGACATGGAACGCTTTGTTGGCGTTGTTAAGGAAATTATTCGGTAAACTGACTTGAAGCGTAAGTTTTACCCCTCCCTAACCCTCCCCTTGCAAAGGGGAGGGAACCGGATTTTTCTTGTTTCCCCCCAATACATCGGGGGGATTAAGGGGGGTAATTCGACTTATACACCAGAGAGGTTATTTTCCCTACTCCCCATTCCTTAAATACTGTGCGATCGCATTTACCAGTGGGAATCATAACAAACAGATTTACCACAGTAAATAACCAATGGCATACCAAAATATTACAGGCTCCCTTTCCCCAGCAGATATTCAAGAAATTAAAGCAGCGTTTGCGACTATCCAAGCGAAGATGCCTTTTCTCGTTACCCTGAGTGTAGAAGAACGACGCAAGTTATTTAAGATGGGCGATAAAAGCCTAGCTTTCGTCAATACCAGCCTGACTGCGGCCCAGTCTAACCGAGATATTCTCCCAGCCAGCTTTGATGTCGATGAATTTGTGCGGGATTATCAATTAGCAATCACACTTACTGAGCTTTTGATTGGATTGCGACAACTGACAGAACAAGTAGATGATACCTTAATGGCAGTCGGCAGCGAAGCAATGGGTAGCAGCTTGACAGTTTATGATTACGTCAAGACTGCTGCTAAGAAAACTCCAGGGTTAAAAAGTCTTGCCGAACAGTTAGGCGATCGTTTTAAGGCTATTAAAAGTAAACCTGCTAAAGCTGCTTCTGGTTCATAGGCTTTAAACCTCGCGGGAGAGTCTTTAGGGATTTCCAACCAATAAATTATTCAATCTTGTGGGGCGGGCATCTTGCCCGCCTTTAGCTATGGGCGGGCGAGACGCCCACCCCACAAGAATTATTTGAGTCCTTTTTTATTTGAAAGTTCTTTAATACTCGCGGGAGAGTCTTTGATACTCGTGCGAGAGTGTTTGATACTCGTGAGCGAGTGTTTGCTACTCGTGCGAGAGTGTTTGATACTCGTGGACGAGTGTTTGCTACTCGTGAGCGAGTCTTTTATACTCGTGGACGAGTCTTTGATACTCGTGAGCGAGTGTTTGATACTCGCGGGAGAGTCTTTTATACTCGTGGACGAGTGTTTGATACTCGCGGGCGAGTCTTTTATACTCGTGAGCGAGTCTTTTATACTTGTAAATGCAGATCGTCTACTACTTGTTGATACCAAATTGCATTCTCAATCAGGAATTACGGATTGCAAGGTTGTTATTATACTCATAATCTTGTGTATTCTGCCACCTTGCTCCAAACATGGTAACAACTCCCCGCCACCGCAGCAAGCCTTCTCGCTTTATCCTTTATGCTTTAGCTTTCATCCTTTCTTTCCTTTTTTGTCTGCCTTGGGTTAGCGCCCAAGAAACCCCCAAACCCAAACCGCAAGATTGGCAGATTAACGGTATAGTAGCAGCCCTTGACGACAGCTACGACAAAGTGAAGGGATATGCTTTTGACAAATTAGCTGCATATGAGCTAAAAGACTTGAAAACCGTGGTTAAGAAACCGGAGGACATAGCACAGAAAGTTGCCAACATCCTCAAGGATGAAAAGGTTGACTTAAGTGTTCGTCGCAGTGCGGCAGTGGCATTGAGCAACTTCGGGCAGGTGGCGGCTCAATACATCCC
>NZ_JAVRCB010000063.1:14220-37334 GCF_034530955.1 Nostoc sp. DedQUE05
GCAACTTCGGGCAGGTGGCGGCTCAATACATCCCTGAAATCCTGAAATTCCTCAAAGATGAAAAGGTTGACTCAATTGTTCGTGGCAGTGCGGCAGAGGCATTGAGCAACTTCAAGCAGGCGGCGGCTCAATACATTCCTGAAATCGCCAACATCCTCAAAGATGAAAAGGTTGACTCAGATGTTCGTGGCAGTGCGGCAGTGGCATTGAGCAACTTCGGGCAGGCGGCGGCGAGATACATCCCTGAAATCCTGAAATTCCTCAAAGATGAAAAAATTGCCTCAAATGTTCGTGGCAGTGCGGCAGTGGCATTGAGCAACTTCGGGCAAGCGGCGGCTCAATACATTCCTGAAATCCTGAAATTCCTCAAAGATGAAAAAATTGCCTCAAATGTTCGTGGCAGTGCGGCAGTGGCATTGAGCAACTTCGGGCAAGCGGCGGCTCAATACATTCCTGAAATCCTCAAATTCCTCAAAGATGAAAAGGTTGACTTCAATGTTCGTGGCAGTGCGGCAGAGGCATTGAGCAACTTCGGGCAGGCGGCGGCGAGATACATCCCTGAAATCCTGAAATTCCTCAAAGATGAAAAAATTGCCTCAAATGTTCGTGGCAGTGCGGCAGTGGCATTGAGCAACTTCGGGCAAGCGGCGGCTCAATACATTCCTGAAATCCTCAAATTCCTCAAAGATGAAAAGGTTGACTTCAATGTTCGTGGCAGTGCGGCAGAGGCATTGAGCAACTTCGGGCAGGCGGCGGCGAGATACATCCCTGAAATCCTCAAAATCCTCAAAGATGAAAATATTGCCTCATATGTTCGTCGCAGTGCGGCAGTGGCATTGAGCAACTTCGGGCAGGTGGCGGCTCAATACATCCCTGAAATCTTCAAAATCCTCAAAGATGAAAAGGTTGCCTCAAATGTTCGTAGCAGTGCGGCAGTGGCATTGAGCAAGTTCGGGCAGGCGGCGGCTCAATACATCCCTGAAATCCTGAAATTCCTCAAAGATGAAAAGGTTGACTCAGATGTTCGTAGCAGTGCGGCAGAGGCATTGAGCAAGTTCGGGCAGGCGGCGGCTCAATACATTCCTGAAATCCTCAAAATCCTCAAAGATGAAAAGGTTGCCTCATATGTTCGTGGCAGTGCGGCAGAGGCATTAGCGAATATCAGAAAACTGGAGTTAAAGGAGGTTGTTGTAATTCTGAATAATATTTATGAGCCTGGTAATTCAGAATACTTAAATTGGCGTTTTCTAACCTATTTCCTGGGTGGTGGCACTGAGGAAGTGAAAACTTTATTGAAATGGCTCGGCTCTCCTCAAGCAACTCCTGACAAACTCTCACATGAGCAAGGCATCAAAACTCTCAACCTATTTCTGCAAACTTGGAATAACAGCCAAGGATTAGAACGCTTACGCAACGACTTAGCCAAGCAAATTTCCGAAGTTGCCGCTAACAAAAACGTTCCTTGGAAATGGCAAGATATTAATTTACTGCAAAGCCATTACAGCAACCTTAAAAAAGTCAACTCCACTGATGCGAATGCGGTGCAGTCAGTAATTAATAATCTGGAATATTGGCAGTGGTTTTTCAAAGCCAGAAACATTATCATCATTCACATTGCCTTTTGGCTTCTCCTCATCTTTGCCTATCCCAAATTTCCCCAAGTCCAAGCCATCTTCTTCTGGAACCCTTGGGTACGCCGAATCTTAGGCGTCGGCTATGTCGGCTTTCTCCTCACCTGGTTTCCACCCTTCCGCCGCAAATTATTTGAACCCTTCAAACCTTCCCTATTAGCCGATGCCGGGTTAGATAATTTTCATGATCAATCATACTTCCCAGAGTCCAGAGTCAAAGTTCCCACTTCAGGAGACATCCAGCCAATTACCGCAGCCCTACCCAGTATTCAAGGACAAATTATCTTAGAAGGAGATTCCGGCTTAGGCAAGTCGATGTTTCTCCGCCATCTGTTGAAAAATCAAGAGCGCATAGTCGTTTATCTCCCCGCCCAGAAATGTCATAAAGGCGTAATTGAAGCCATCCAAGACAAGCTACACGGCCAAGCCCAAGATGCCGGCTTCTTAAAAAACCTGATTTACAGTGGCGCGATAGATATCTGCATCGACGGACTCAACGAAGTCACCGCCGAAACACGCGCTAAAATCTGCCAGTTTGTCGAAAGCTATTTCCGGGGCAACATTATTATGACTACCCAGCCCCTAGAGTGGACACCACCCTCAACAGCCAAGATATATAAATTGCAGCCCCTTGAGCAACAACAAATTCAAGAGTTTCTGCTCTCTCGTCAGCCGCGACTACCCCAAGATGCCAAAATTCAAGGTGCTGATTACGCCAAAGCCTGCACCGATTATTTAACAGAAGTCTTCCAACAACAACAAGCCAAAGAAGAGTTAGATGCTATCCGCCGAATTCTTTCCAATCCAATGGATCTAACAGTGGTAGCGCTGATGTTATCACAAGGCAAACACCCTAACTTGTTTCACCTGCAACAACAGCAATACAATTTAATGGCGGCAGAATACCTCAAAGAATGGAATCAAGAATTTCCCTTAAAGAAATTCTCAGCCGCCGTCTACGAAATGCGACTCGCAGACAAACAAGCCTTACCCGCCGATGAATTTCACCAAGTCGCCATGTCTTTGTCAGACGAGAAATACAAAATGGTAGTCAGCCGTCAGTGGCAAGATGAAAAAGGCGAAGCCAAGAAAGAATGGTATTTCCGCCACGATAAAATCATGGATTTCTTCTTAGTGCAAAACTTTCTCGGCGAAACTGATGCCGCCGAAGGACTATTAGTTGATAGAATGGGCGATCCCCGATTTCGTGGCGTTTATTTCTTGCTAGCAACCTTACTTGAGATAGATGCAGCCAAAAAACTGCGAGAAGAATTGATTCAATACGCCGCCGATACTAAAGACAATACGGTGAGTAATACTTTCGTGCAGTTATTGCGGACTAGATAGTGCAATACGCTTGGCTTTGTGGAAATTTATCTGTTAAAGCAACGTCAGTTCGACAAGCCCTTTTTTGACCTCTCCCCCAACCCCTCTTGGACACGGAGCTACGGTGTACACACAAGTGTTGGTGCAGTGTATCTATCCCGCCTCGGAATAAATTCCAAGTCTCATAACGAAAGTCCTCTAAAAGAGGACTAAACAAGAAATTTAGTTTAGTCCTCTTTTAGAGGACTTTAGCTTATCAGCCCGGAACTTTAGTTCAGGGCGGGATATTTGCTCAGTGTGGGACTTTCACTTGAACAGAAATATTGGGTGGGTAGGATTTTTAGAGATGTGTGTACACCGTAGCCGACACCCAGAGGGGAGAAAACCCTAATTTCTCGTTGCTCCTCCCTTTCCCCGTGGGAGAGGTTCATCGAACTCACGTTAAGGCAGGCTATTCTTGAGCAGGAAAGGCAGAGGCGAGGCAAGATAGAAGCGCAATGTGAGATTTCATTTATTAATAAAGATATAGCTACGGCAAAACTTGTGTGTACACCGTAGCTTTGTAAGAGAGAGAAATAGAACAGAGGTTTCAAATATCTTTAACAAGGCATCAAAGCATCAAATCTCCCTATTACTGCCATATCTTCTTCATCTAACTCCGCCGGAATCCCACTGCGAATCAATTCCGAAAAGTCTTCATTGGGAATCATCACAGTCAACGTGTACAAGCGAGTAGAACCAGTATTTTTAATCAAATGAGTACCAGTGGGAGGGACTAATAAACTATCTCCAGCTTTGATTGTGGCACTCTTGCCGTCACATATAGCGATCGCTTCCCCTTTGAGAACAAAAAACATTTCCACCGCCCACTGATGGCGATTTGGGGGCGTTTGTCCACCAACATCAAAAATTTCTATGCAGCAAGTCAAAGAAGTATTAGCATTTGTCGAATCGAAGATAATTGCTAATCGATTAGAGGCGTCGGGACTGATGCGATATACTTGGTAATCTTTGCTAGATTTGATAACCGGAATTACACAACGAGTAGCGTACATTTATTTATCCCCTCTGAAGTTATCGATGGGTATGAAAATTCCTAAAATCTGAGTCTTGAATATTAACTCCTTACTCTTGTACAGACGCGATTAATCGCGTCTTTGATCGCTCCTCACCATTTTGCAGCGCTGTTAAAATTTCTTGCGAGTCAGTAACAAAACCGAAGCATTGTTTGACATTGTACAATGTCGCCAGCCAGCAATATTCAGGAGAAGTGGTAGCGGTGCAATCTTTAACCAACACGCAGTCATATCCTAAGAAGTTGGCATCACATAAGGTAGTCAGCACGCATTGATCGGCATTAACACCAGCAAAAAATAATGTTGTCCTTCCCAAATTCCGCAAGATACTATCTAAGGGTGTATCCCAAAATCCACTCATGCGGTATTTATCCACACGAATATCTTCGGGTATCTGTTCTAGCTCGTCTACTACTGCCGCAGCCCAACTACCTGCCATGAGTACTCTAGCACCATTGCTTGGTAGTGGATCGCCCAATCCCACACCTTCCCCTGTGGGATTATAGACGTGGCGCGAACTAGCACTAATATTGAGCAAGTCGGGACGATTACCCCAATTTATCCAAATGACTGGAACGCCAACCTCACGCAGTTCGGGAAGTAAGTTGTTCAAAGGTTCAATAGGCTGACGCGCTGGAGTTACGTCTACACCGATATGCGCTAACCAGCCATCAGGGTGACAGAAGTCGTTTTGCATATCAATGACGAGGATAGCAGTCTTTGCCAAGTCTAGACGCAGGGTTTTAGTTTCTGTTGATAAAATAATCGGTTGTGGGGTCTTTTGAGGACGAGTGATATCTGCGATCGCATTATTCACTGTCCACGCATTTGGTGCAACTCCCAACGTCCGTAATGGTAAATTCATAAAATTGCAATACCCAACACCATTTTCTATTTTGTAACTTGAAATTCAGTTGAGAATACAATTACTTAATCAAGGTTAAAATTGATCAATTGCGGCAATAATTATTTAACCGTAGTCAATGGGAGACCAAGCGCAAGTCTGAAACCGTCGCGCAAATTTAAGCACATTATCGCACGGTTATGGGGTTGTAAAATACAAGTAGACACAAGAAACACTATAAAATAATAACAAGTTGTTAAGCTTAAGACATCATGCGGAGTGAGCATGAAATTATCACTTAGTGATTTATGTGCAACATTTCAAGAATGTACACTTTGGACAAACAACATTATTAAAGATAGTCTGTCATCTCGTTTAGGCATCCTTGAAGAAAGTATCACTGATATAAACTTGGTAACAATTGCGCGAAAGCACAGCGATTTTATCCTGACTAAGAAATTCAGTCGTAGAGAAGAAGGATCACAAAGTGGTGCTGACTGGTTATGGTGCATAGGTGAACCTGGTGCTTGGTTATCCTTATTAGTTCAAGCAAAAGTTGTTAATCCAGATACTTCGACTTGTCGTTTTCTTAACTATCGTTCAGGTGAGCAACGTCGCCTGCTGCTAAATTTTGCACGTCATTACCGCTTGTTTCCTCTCTATTGTCTTTATTCCCAAATTACTGATGAACTTTATCCCCCCAGTAAATCATTACCATCTTTGTCGAATGTTGATTCTTTAGAATGGGCTTGTTCTTTAGTCATTCCTAAATTTATAAGAAAACTAGTTGAGCAGAAGCATAATAAGCAGATCGATTTACTAAAATATGGAATTCCTTGGACATATCCCTTTTATATGGCTGCGACAAATAGTGACCAAAAACTAGCTCATAGTTTAGCTGAAGCGATGAAAAAGATACGTACTGAATTTGAATCTGTTGACTCATCGGGGATGTATATTCAGTTGTTGGATAACTCCTCAAGTAAAGCCAAGAAGCAAAGTACTACGCGAATCAGATGGGAAAATCCAGAACCGTTGCTACTTGTTACACCAAATCTGCCTAGTGTTGCATTACGACTTTTAAAAGGAAAGATCAGTGCTGTGAAATCACCTGTTGCTGGGCTAAGTATTATATCCACTGTGCCTATTGATGCAGTGCTACAAACATATAAAGCCCTGCCCACTTCAGATAGAGAGAGCTTTCACCCAAGCAAAATTGTTAGAGATGATAGCCAAGTTCAGCTCAAGATAACCCAAGAAGTGCTATCGAATGTTCGGGAAGAGCTTACGAGGATATTTTGAGAAGGCTTTCTATTGAAATTGGAACTATTGACGTAAAAAAAATTGGAGCAAAGTCTGGCATTTCAGAATTAGCCAACGGTGTTTTGTATGCTTACAGGGATGATTTGGGAACTGCTTATAGTTTCATTAACACTAAACAACGTGATATCTCACAAGCAATCGGATCTATTCGTAATATGGCAGGCCATAGCATGGAAGCCAAATCTATGGAGCGATGGGAACTAAGTTCAACCGCAGCTATTGGCAAAATACTGACAACTATCTCATCAATAAGAAGTCTTTTCCACTACATTAAGTACAGCAAGTACTTATTCTAGTCAGGTATCGTGACTATTATTAAGTAGTGGCACAAGCTAACATTGCATTTGTTGAACATTTTAAAATAATTGGGTATTTGAGCGATGTCTACGACGGGCTACGGCTACGCACCACACTTGCTCATTGCGTTTGGATTAGAGTCAATGATGTCGTTAGGCATGAGAGCTTGATGAATAGAGAGAGGCGATCGGTGTTAGCTTTAAGAGCAAAGTGTTGTACGAGAGCAATTCACCATGTCGTCAGCAGCAATTACCACCGTAATCAAAATGATGGAATCTTTACCCATTGAGGTGCAAGATCGGATTGCAGAGCATCTGCGAGAGTACATTCATGATCTGCAAGATGAAATCAGATGGAATGAATCGTTTCAGAGAACACAATCAAAACTTATTACTGCTGCTAAACAAGCCAAACAAGAAATTGCAGAGGGACAAGCTACTGCAATGAACTACGACCAGCTATGAAGTCAGCAGTACTTCCTTCCTTTTGGTCTGAGTATCGACAGTTGAGCAGCGAAATTAGGCAAAGTGCCAGGAAAGCATATAAGCTGTGGGCAGAAAATCCATTTCACCCGTCTTTACATTTCAAGTGCATCAACAATCAGGAAGGGATTTGGTCAGTGAGGGTAACGCGAGGCTGTCGAGCACTTGGAGTTTTGGAACAAGACACAGTGACATGGTTTTGGATCGGTAGCCATGACAATTATGAGCGTTTTTTTGGGTGAGTCTGTCAGCAACCCGACACGTGACAGCGATCGCTTAGAGATTATATAGCAGTTCTCAGTTGAGTGCAGTACAGACCTAACCCCCAACCCCTTCCCTACTAGCGTTGGGGAGTAAGATTCAAAGCCTCTCTCCTTTTAGGAGAGAGGAATGGAAGTGAGGTCAAAAATGTACTGCACCTAAGCGAAAACCGCTATATCCTGGGTGTTCGATCTTATCTATCACCAGTTATCTTGGTCGTTATGTCGTTGTATTTATCTTTATATAGTGAGTAAATTTCAGGATTGGTTCTGGGAAATCCAAGAGTGCAGACAAGGCCCTCACTACTACTTCAGTGCCACTTTTGCTTTGTCTGATGCTGAACGCCTTGCGGCTTTGGTGCGCCAGCATCCACTGTCTGGCTTTAAACATTGCCACTTTGTTGGCAAATTAATCAATGCGCCATGTGGAAACTCCAATACTCCAGGTTCTTACGATTTGTATGTTGACCAGAGCAACTATGCTGAAGTAGTATCGGGTATACAAAGAGATGAACCTATAGTTACTGTTGCACACTATGTCTGGCAAATTATTGGTGTTTGCGATCGCAATTTTGGCATTGAGTCTGGTTATGGTGGGATAACTGGCACAGATAACCAAACTGACACCTCGCTGATTGTAGCGCTGGCGCAGTCACCAGAACTCACCTTAGTTGATTGGAGAGTCGTTTCTGGGGGAGACGGTTACGCATTGGTGTTTTTTAGAACTGGCACATCAGCCGCAGAATTGCTTGCTTACTTGCAGATGCAGCCGGAAAAGCCTGACTTTACGCAAATAGAAAAAGAGTTACGTTTAGCTTTATCAGATCCAGCATTGTCTAAAATTTATCGTTTGGGCGAGTGTAAAATCAATGGTTGGCAGCTGGAAGCGATCGTTTTGCATAATATTGAAAAAACCACAAGCAGATATGGTGGCGAAGGATGGGACATGACACCACACACCAGTGAGCTTTCTAAAGTCGCCCAAACTGTTAGCGATAAGTGCAAGGTTCCGGGTTGTGCAGGGGGTGCTACACACGCACCAAATGACTTCTATACACTCATTGGCAGCCATCTTAGCTTTGGCTACCCGCGCCAAGAGGCGTAATTTTAAATCGGAATTTGAATCACAAATTCTGTACCCTCTCCCTGTACAGAATTAACCTCCAAAGTGCCGCCGTGTTTTTCGACAATAATTTGTCGGGCGATCGCTAATCCTAATCCTGTACCTTTACCGACAGATTTAGTTGTAAATAAATGGTCAAAAATCTTTTGTTTAACTTCATCAGACATTCCCATCCCATTATCTTGAATGTAAATTAAAACTCGCTCTTTGTCTTCACTCAAACAAGTTTTAATCTCAATTTTATTATTAATGTCGTGAAAATTATGTCCAATATTGGACTCCTCTAAAGCATCAATGGCATTTGCCAATAAATTCATAAATACTTGATTAAGTTGTCCAGGAAAACATTTTACTAAAGATATATCCCCGTATTTTTTCACTACTTTAATATCTGGATGTAGTTCCGATGCTTTTAAGCGATGCTTCAAAATCAAAATTGCACTGTCGATCCCATCGTGAATATTAAAAGCAACTTTGTTTTCTGTATCTGCTCTGGAAAAGGTTCGCAAACTATTGCTAATACTCCGAATTCGATCGATACCTAATTTCATCGAAGAAATCATTTTTGGCAAATCTTCTCGGATATATTCTAAATCAATTTCGGCAATTTTTTCTTCAATTTCTACACCCGGATTTGGAAACTTTTCTTGATAAAGCTCAATCAGGTGAAACAAATCTTCAACCAAATCAACAGCAGGTTGAATATTACCTGCAATAAAGCCTACAGGATTGTTGATTTCGTGGGCTACGCCTGCAACTAAATTACCTAATGCTGACATTTTCTCGTTTTGCACCAGTTGTAGTTGCATTTGTTTTAAATCTGTAAGTGAGTGTTCTAATTGTTGGGCATTCTCTTGCGATCGCTGATAAAAAGAAGCATTTTCTAAAGATATGGCAGCTTGCGAACACAATAAGTTGATTACTTGGAGTCTATCATGGGTAAATACTCCAGCAATGAGATTATTTTCTAAGTAAAGGATGCCGATTAACTTCCCTTGATGGAGAATTGGAGTACACAGTAAACTCTTGGGTTGTTGTCTGATAATGTAGGAGTCGGAGGTGAAGGAATTGTTCGCAGTTGCATCATCAATTACCAATGTTTCTAAGGTGCGTTTGACATAGTTAATTGGAGTTAGAGGGATATCTTGGCTAAACTCAATGGGAATAGATTGCAGAATAGTTGGCACTTGCTGAGATGTTGCGATTGCTTCAATCACCCAAATATTATCTTTAAGTAAAATTAAAGCAGATTTTTTGGCTCCAGTATTCTCCATCATCACTTGCATTAATGTAGAGAGCAACTTCTCTAAATGAATTTCGCTAGATAGTGCTTGAGAGGCTTTGAGAACACTTGCTAAATCTAAAGCTTCGGAAATGCTGGCACTGCTGGATGAAATTGTCGTATCAGCAGCCAAAGTAGACAGGGACATATTATAAAAACTGGATGCTGGTTCCGTAGGATTGAAACGAATTTTTTCCCATTGGAGAATCTGGGCGAGTAATTGAGGATAACGTTTTTCTAAATCATAGACTTTAGCTTTAGCGCCCCAACGAACATAGCAGTAGTAAGCATTTGTCAAATAGCTTTGGGCAATTTGCTCTTTACCCCATGTTAAATAAAATTTGGCAGCGAGTTCGTTAGCCAGAGCTTCTTCTTGGATATATTCATTTTCTTTGGCTCCTTGAATGGCGCGATCGTACATTTCCATTGCTTGAATATATTCGCCAAGAATACGATAGCGTTCAGCCTCCACTAAATGAAACTTATGTAAATGATTCATCGGCGCATGATGCGCCCAGTTCTGCATTTTTTCCTGATTGGCTGTAACCCTTTTGAGAATGAATACTTGCCGATCTTCAGAAGCATCATAATATACGGCTAATTGGCTCAGAGAATCATAGAAATGAAATAGAGCAAAAATAATACTTCCCAGAAGACTTTCTAAATAATTCTGTACTAAGTCAGCATTTTCAATAGCATGAGTATACTCAGCAAATAAATAACAGAGAACCAATTTATTAAAATGCAACGAACAAATCATAGTTTGATCGTTGCCTTGGATATGAAGCGGCAACATGATTTCTTCATTGTAAGCATCACCAATTAAGCGGCAATGGGTTTGATTTTTTGAGAGTAAGTTAAGCACTACTTGCCGATAAAGTTCATTTTTATGTAAGGATGGTTCTTGACGAATTTGTGCCAGTCCTTGACTATAAGTTCCTATTTCCTGTGCTAGAGAAGATAATTCTTTACCAGCAAAATATGAACTCAAAGAATAATTACATGCACAGTAACCTGCAAATTCTAAATCTCCTGTTTCTACTCCGCTATAATAAGCTGATTGTATAGGAAGTAAAAGTTCATTAAGATGCTTCTTCCAATGATTCAAACAGCCATAAACAATCATATATGTTTTAGCTATGAATTCTTTAGCATTTAATTTATCTAATAGTTTTAGACTTAGTTGACCGAATTGATAACCTGAATCAATATCTCCTACAATCCCGCCAAGAATCAGCCCATAAGATGAATATCCATAAAGCGAATTAGCAGTATTTCCATAATTGAGGGATAAATTAACCTGTTTAAATAATATTAAGGGATAGAGTTCTGGGATAACTAGATAAGCGGCAGCAGCAATATTTGTCAAAATATTCATGGCTGCTAACTTATCTGGCTCAGTCATTACTTGTAACTCTAGTAACCCTTCAATAGATTTACCATCTAAAGCTAATTGTGTCTCCTGTAGTCCGCGGTTAATATCTTCTGGTGTTGGCTGTTCGGGCAGTTCTATTCCCAATATTTTGAGAACATGGAGTCCCGTTTTTATAGCTTCCCCCATTCTGTTTTGTGCTACCTGAGATAAAATTCTGACTTCGTAGGCTTTGACTCGATCTATCAGTGTTTTGCCATATTGTAATATTACTTGTATACATTGTTCCGTCTGTTCAAAATCACCGTTAAGATGGGCGACTTCGGCAGAGATTGAGTACAGTTTTAAAGCCAAGTCATACTGATGTTGCCAACAATCTTCTGTGAGTAACTTAATTCCAAAATTTGTGTATTCTACAGCGGCTTCATAAGCAGTCGAAATTTTGGCTTTATGACTTGCAGTTAGATTTAATTTTGCCAGTTCTTCTCGTTCCTCTGCTTGAGTAATTAATTCAACTCCTAAGTTGAACTGATTGACTAATTTAAACAAATGTTCTTCGCGTTCTTCAAGCGAGATATTCCTCAACATTAATCGCCCAATTTTGAGGTGTACTGTCTGCTTTTGATTTTCAGGAATTAGAGAATAAGCAGCTTGTTGAACGCGATCGTGCAAAAATTTGTAGGAGCAGGAAGTAGAATTGAGCATTGAGGAATCAGAAGTAATTATAGATTCTTCTAATTCCTGTTGATAAAACTTGTAAACTTCTGTGGTGGGTATGATTAAACCTTCTTGCAAAGCTTTCCATAAGTCTATTGCTGTATCTGATAGAGATTTTTCATAGACAATTGCGAGAGTTGCTAGGTCAAACTGATTATCAATAGAAGCTGCAAGCTGCAAAACTTTTTGAGTTGCTTCTGGTAACTTCTGTAACTGAAGCACCATAAACTCTACCACATCCTCAGTAAATGCTAATGCTCTAACCTGAGCAAGATCGCACTGCCAATGACCAATATCAAAGTTATAGTTAATTAACTTCTCTTCGTGTAGAAACTTAAGAAACTGATTAGTAAATAAGGGATTGCCTTGAGTTTTTTGATATACTAAGTCTGTGAAAGGTAGAGCAACCTCTAAGTTAGATTTTAGAGTATCAGTAATTATATGATTTAAATCTGTATGATTGAGAGAAGCTAAAGTAATAGTATTAAAATTTGCCCCATTTTTACGAATTTTTGCTAAGGTTAACATCAAAGGATGTGCTGGATATACTTCATTGTCTCGATAAGCACCAATAACTAACATATAGTGAATTTCGCTTTCACTAATTAGTAATTGCATAAACTTTAGAGATGCTGAATCTGCCCATTGTAAATCATCCAAAAATATTACTAATGGATGTTCTTTGGTTGTGAAAATCTGAAGAAATTTTTGAAACAGTAAATTGAAGCGATTTTGTCCAGCAATCCCTGAAAGTTCGGGTACTGGCGGTTGTTGTCCAATAATTTTTTCTAGTTCGGGAATAACTTCAATAATTACTTGAGCATTTTCACCCAAAGCTGTCATAATTTTGGCTTTCCATTGTTCGAGTTGGGCATCGGTTTCACTCAGTAATTGCCCCATCAAATCTCGAAATGCTTGGACGAAAGCTTTTAAAGGAATATTGCGTTGAAATTGATCGTATTTTCCTTTGATAAAATAACCCCGTTGTCGCACAATGGGTTTATGAACTTCGTTAACAACGGCAGTCTTTCCAATACCAGAGAAACCTGCTACTAAAATCATTTCTACCCCCCTTAGTCCCCCCTTAGCAAGCAGGGATTCAGGGGGGTTAGCGACTCTATCAAATGCTGCGAGTAAGCTTTCTACCTCTGCTTGCCGACCATAGAGTTTTTCTGGGATGATAAAGCGATCGCAAATATCTCGCACTCCTAACTCAAAGACATCAATCCTGCCAGTTTCTCGCCACTGATGCCAGCAAATTTCTAAGTCATACTTCAACCCCAATGCACTCTGATACCTATCTTCGGCGTTTTTTGCCATCAGTTTGCCAATGATTTCAGACAGAATTGGCGGAATTTCAGGATTGAGATTATGTACCTGTGGAGGAAGCTTTGCCAAATGACAATACACCAACTCCATCGGTTCATCAGATTTGAAAGGTAACTCTCCGGTGAGGAGTTCAAAAAAGGTGACACCCAAGGAATAAAAGTCACTGCGATAGTCAATTCCCCGGTTCATTCGTCCAGTTTGTTCGGGAGAAAGGTATGCTAACGTCCCTTCTAAAATATTTGGATTAGTCAGAGTTTGCGTTTCTCTAGAAAGTAAAGAGGCAATACTAAAATCGATCAGTCTTATGTCTTTTGTGGTGGGGTTAATCAAAATATTAGCGGGTTTGATGTCTTTGTGAATCACTCGGTTGTGATAAAGTCCATCAAGAATTGAGACAATTTGCAAAGCAATGTGAAAAAATGTCTGCAATCCATCAGTAGTTCTCCCCATCCCTCCATCTCCCCACGTCGCCATCTCTTCTTGGAGAGAAATCCCGCCCAAGTCTTCCATAACTAAGGCGTAGCTGTTTTGATAGTTCTCCAAGCTATAGGTTTTGATAATCCCATCAATATCTAGATTTTTCGCAATGGTGTACTGATTGCGAAACCGCACA
Organism: Nostoc sp. DedQUE05; assembly: GCF_034530955.1. NCBI lineage: Bacteria > Bacillati > Cyanobacteriota > Cyanophyceae > Nostocales > Nostocaceae > Nostoc > Nostoc sp. DedQUE05. The sequence continues at coordinate 27,896 of NZ_JAVRCB010000063.1, forward strand.
AGTTCATAAAATGTCGGATACTCACGTCGCAACAGTTTAATTACTACTGGCTTTCGATCTGATTCTCTAATGCCGCGATGCACTAGGGTTTTAGACCCCGAATAAATTAGTTCATTTATTTGATAACCGGTCAGTGCCACCATAATTCTCTTTATCCTTCCAAGGTGAATTTTTTCTTGTTTACATTGGTTGTTCCTATTAATACAAATGTGCTTAAGGTTTGGGAAGGCAATTTTGTAACAAGATATGAATGTGCAATCGCTAAATTCTTATTTACAGCATCAAAACTCTAGTAATTGACTATAAAACCCCAAAAAAAGGCAGATTTTGTGTATGCTCTGTGACTAAGTGCCTTAAGAATACCTTCCGGGAGTAAACATGGAACGCGCTATCTCTGCGTTGGGAATTTTAGTTTTTCTCTGTATATCCTACGCCTTCTCTGTTAATCGTCGGGCAGTGCGTTGGCGCATAGTCGTATGGGGTTTGGGATTGGAATTTTTGTTTGCACTTGTGATTCTGAAAACTCCTTGGGGTTTAAATGTGTTTAAATCTCTGGGAGATATTGTCGGTCAATTTTTAGCATTTTCTGATGTTGGGGCAAAATTTGTCTTTGGAGAAAATTTTAAAGATCATTTCTTTGCTTTCCAAGTGCTGCCGACAATTATCTTTTTCTCTGCCTTCATTAGCGTCTTGTATTACTACGGTATTTTACAACGAGTCGTAAATGTGATGGCCTGGGTAATGATGAAAACAATGAAAACATCGGGTTCTGAATCTTTATCCTGTGCGGGTAACATCTTTTTGGGGCCAACAGAGGCGGCGCTGATGGTCAAACCTTATATCGCGAATATGACGCAATCGGAACTCCATGCCGTGATGACGGGTGGTTTTGCCACAATTGCGGCGGGAGTACTAGGAGCATATCTTTCCTTTGGCATCCCAGCAGAACATCTGATTGCTGCTTTCTTTATGACTGCTCCCACATCCTTGGTGGTATCAAAATTACTTTACCCAGAAACAGAAATATCAGAGACAGCTGGCAAAGCAAAAGCATATATAGAAACCAATTATGTAAATGTAATTGATGCTGCTACCACCGGAGCAATTGACGGCGTGAAGCTAGCAGTTAACGTTGGGGTGATGATTATCGCCTTTTTGGGATTATTAGCTGCCCTGAATGCCCTTTTGGGATGGTTGGGGGCATTTGTGGGCTTACAACAACTCTCATTACAGTGGATTTTGTCTTTTCTTATGGCTCCCGTGGCGTGGCTAATGGGCGTACCTTGGGCTGATTGTCGGCAAGTTGGGGCTTTATTGGGTACAAAAACAATCCTCAATGAGTTTATTGCTTTTTTGGATTTGAAGGCACTAATTGAAAATGGAAAAATCTCTCAACGGGCAGTAATTATTACAACTTACGCATTATGTAACTTTGCAAATATCGGTTCAATTGGCATTACCATTGGCGGCATTGCGGGGATAGCACCCAATCGCCAGCATGACTTAGCTCGTATGGGTGTAAGGTCGATGATTGGCGGATTGTTAGCGGGTTTTATCACCGCTTGTATTGCTGGGGTGTTGATTTGAAAAAGTTAGAGAGACGCGATAAATCGCCGTCTCTACTCTTAATTTATCCATCAATTATTTATCGTAAATTCAAGGGTTCAAGACCCCGACCATTACACGTAGTATCAATTGAGTTGGGGTTTAAATCCCCGACTCCAACTGTCTTTAATTTTGAAGTAATGAGTAATAAGTAATGGGTATTACTCATAACTCATAACTCATTTATTGACATACTACTCATCTGTAGAGTATAACTGTTGGGCGTAAAAACGGGCATACCGTCCTTCCTGAGACAGGAGGGAGGCGTGGGTACCAGCTTCAACCACCTGTCCTTGTTCGATTACGAGAATGCAGTCAGCCCGACGAACGCTGCTCAAGCGATGGGCGATAATAAACACGGTACGATTTTGCATAACTCGTTCTAGTGCTTCTTGAACTAGTGCTTCTGATTCAGAATCGAGGGCAGAGGTGGCCTCATCCAGGATGAGAATTCGGGGATCGTTGGCAACTGCTCTAGCGATCGCTAATCTTTGGCGTTGTCCTCCCGATAGGTTAACTCCACGTTCGCCTAACCAGGTATGATAACCCTGAGAAAACTGGGTGATAAAGGAGTGGGCGTTGGCAATCTCTGCCGCTGACTGAATCGCTGCTAAATCTAATTTTTCCTGACCGTAACCGATATTTTCTGCGATCGTCCCGGAAAAAAGGGTAATATCTTGGGGAACAATGCCAATTTGATGGCGCAAACTGGTGAGTGTGACATCACGGATATCAATATCATCAACCAGAATTTGACCCCTTTGAGGGTCATAAAAGCGAAGTAAAAGGTTAATTAATGTCGATTTGCCTGCTCCAGAAGAACCAACTAAGGCAATGACATCACCAGGAGAAGCGCCTAAGCAAAGATCCTTAAGAACTGGCTGGTCGGGATTGTAGGCGAAATCAACATGACGATACTCAACCTTGCCGATAACTCGTGGCATTTCCTGAGCATTCGGTTTTTCGCTGATACTAGGTTCCTTCGCCATCAGTTCAAAGATGCGTTCCACAGAAGCTTCGGTCTGTTTGTATTCGTTGTAATTGCTAATCAACAAGTCGATTGGCTGAATCAGTAAAGCCACAGCAGCTAAGAAACTGATAAACCCTTGAGCAGTCAGCTGATTCTGAGAAATCTGCCATCCTCCCAATAAAAACAGCAGCATAATACTAACTGCTTCCAAAAAACCGACAACGGGAAACTGAATAGATTTGAGTTGTAGAGCGCGATACTTAGCTTGACGATTGATTTCTGCTTCTTTATTGAATCGCTTCACTTCATATTCTTGGGCTGCAAAAGCTTGAACGACGCGAATCCCGCTAAATACCTCAGTTAGCATCGCCGACAAATTGGAAACTTGATTTTGGCTCTGGCGAGATAGCACGAGTAATCGCTGACCAAATTGCCCGATCAACCAAGCCATTAAAGGAGCCAAAATCAAACCCGCAAGAGTGAGGGGCCAATTCAGGTAGAGCATGTAAATGGGAATTGCAATTAACTGCAACAAATTGGAAAGAAACTGATGAGATAACTTGTCTACAATCTCGCCGACGCGATCTATATCTTCAGTCAGGCGATAAGTTAAGTCTCCCGTCTGTGTGGTTTCAAAGTAATCTAATCCAAGTTTGTGCAGGTGGGCATAAACCCGCTTACGCAAATTTAAAACCATGTTCAGGGCAGCAGCGATCATAAAGACATTCTGCCCGTATTGACAAAGCCCTCGAATCAAAAATACTAAAGTGGCTAGTCCGAGCCAGTAGGCAATCTGGTTAACATTTCCCTGGCCGAGATAAAAAGCGACCTGACCTGCTAAATAGGGCACTGCTAAGGTGAATAACACAAATCCTAAGATACAAGCCAATCCCCGGATTAACAGCGGCCATTGGGGCCAAAGATAAGGCAACAGTTGCCAGTAACTAGAGCGGACTTTCATAAGTAAGTAAGAATTCAGGAGTTAGGAGTTAGGAGTCAGGAGTTAGGAGTTAGGAGTTAGGCGCATTAAGGCGTTAGCCTACCACACCATGTTACCCAACCGTGCTGACTCTTAAATTCTGACGCAATTTTTACTCAGTTTCTCCTAGAGAGTTTAGTATAAAGCGGGCAATTCTCTCAGATGCGCCGGGTGGGCCAAATCGCTCAGGGCCATTTTCTTTGCACTTAGCGAGGTAGTCTGAATCTTCTAAAGTTTCAACGACTCGTTTCGCTGCTTGCTTGAGAATTTCAGGGGTTGCTGGTTTAGTGCCGATGGTTTGGGCAGAAATACCCAACAGCCGCGTTTGCGCTTCTGCAAATTGATAGGTAAATTGAGGGCCTTCTCCGGGAATCTGGATAATCGGTTTGCCGATCGCTACAGCTAAATCCACTGCCAACCCTGCCATCCCAATAACGAGGTCAGAGTAATATACGATATCACTGAAGGCATCTGAGTAACATCTCACTTCTACAAGCGGTGATTCCTCAGCAGAACTTCCTGGAGGAGAATAGGTGAGGATGCCTTGATTCAGTTGCCAACCTTGACTTTGAGCAATGTCGTCTAATTGCGCCATCAAATTTGGTACTAAGGCGGCGCGAAACTGGAATCCTGAAGGCATTACCTTGGCGATTTCTATCACCAGTTGCAACTGCAAACTGAAATTTCGCGCGGCTTCCGGCATCCGCGATCCTGGTAAAAGTGCGATCGCCGGAACGTCCGGTTTCAGGTACAAGTCTTTGCCAGTGGGGACGAGGCGATCTAAAGCCGGAATCCCACCAAACTGAGCCTTAGCTATACCTTGCCGTTGGAGATCGAAAGCCGTATAGGAATCTCTGGTAAAAACTGTCAGACATCGAGAAGAATTAAGGTCGTGCCACAGCAGTGGATTGATACGCAATCGCCCTTCATAGAGGGCAGAAAGACAAGAGATAAACGAAACGAAAGGACGCTTTGTTAAGTAAGCAAATGTTTGGGAGATAAAATCCCCAGTAGACATAATTAAATCGCAGTTGGGAGCATACTGCAACACCGCTTGTAATTGTCGCCACGTTAACCCAATCAATCCCGATTGAAAATCTTTCAGCAAATAGAGGCGCTTCATGTAAAAGAATCCGCCAGAGGGCATTGTTTGTGTGGGCCCAATAATAGGAATGTCCAAGCTGCGGTAAGCTTTTCCTTCCCCCACAATCGGCATTGCCGCCATCTTAAGGGAAGGATTTAATTGGCGTAGAGTCTGAATAACATGAGAGGTGTGGTTGTCCTCTCCGTGGCCGTTACTGATAAACAAAATTTGCTTAGAAGACATCTTGGAGTTTGGATAGGTCTAAAATGCTTATGTTGTGAGATTTTTAACCTACATTGGGTGAGTAGGCTAAAAGATTGATAGTATTTTTACTATTGAGAGTTTGTAATTTTATAGACAAATCTACAAAGTTACTTTTTTAGGTGTCAACCGGAATGGAATTACTGCTAATCCCTGTTTTTGCAAAAGCTAATCTATCAGAGAATACAGTATTGGGAGTACAAGCGCTATGGGTACATCGATCTGAGTTCATAAATTGAACGAGCTATTTTAAGTATCGATCGCAATCAGACAAGGCAACAGAAGAAATGATTTGTTAAAAATCTATCCCCTTGTCACCAAATTCTCTTATCCTTTTCAATGACGACAAAGTTATAAAAAAGTTGTATTGCAATCATCATCTGACCCCTTGAGTGTTCGACATAGAATCAATTTCATCTACTGTCGAGCTATTTTTTGCTGGCTTTAGTCACTGAGCAAATATCCCGCCCAGAACTAAAGTTCCGGGCTGATAAGCTAAAGATCCTCTAAAAGAGGACTAAACAAGAAATTTAGTTTAGTCCTCTAAAAGAAGCCTTTGGTTATGAGACTCGGAATTTATTCCGAGGCGGGATAGATACACTGCACCAACACTTGTGTGTACACCGTAGCTCTTGGTAGGAGAGGGGCTGGGGGAGAGGTCAAAATAGCACTCGTTGAACTCCTAAGAAATAAGGCAGGAGGCAGAAGGAAAGAGGATTTGACTTGTTTCTTTCGCCCTTCCCGCAGATGCGCCTCCGTTGGAGACTCACGTTAAAATTCAAATTTTTTGTAGATATTCAGGTGGCACATTATCGACTAACCAAACACCATTAGCAGAACAATAGAAGATGTAACCTGCCTGATGCATTGCCGCAGTATTTACAGCAAAAACCACTGGTTTTCCATGCCTTGCACCAACAGTTTCTGCTGTTTTTATATCCTTTGACAAATGGACATGATGCCGCGACATTTTGCAAAGTCCTGTTTGCAGAATTGACTCTACAGATTTGTGTCCTGTGCCGTGATAAAGCTCATCTGGAGGAACAACAGCTTCTAATTGTAAATCGACTTTTACACTATGTCCTTGGTTCGCACGAATCAAATTACCTGTAGAATCAAAAGAAAAGCGTTGCTTCTCGTTGAATTCAACTACCATTTGTAATTCCTGGCGGGTAATCGGAAACTTGTTTTTAGCACAAGCAGTAAGTAAGTCATCAACAGCAACCCAACCGCCAGGAGCAAGTTTAATGCCAATAGCATCCGGTGTATGTCGCAGATATTTGCTGAGATATTTGCTGATTTTGACGAGTCGAGAATCATTCATTTGATTAAGTAGTCATTGGTCATTGGTCATTGGTCATTTGACTCTCATGTTGCAGTTTGATTGTGGTTAATATATTTATACTACAATTATATTTTTTTGTAGCACATAATTTTTATTGATGGTTTTATTTGGTGTAAATTGACAGAATTTGTCTTCCAATCATGGCTAATGCCACTCCAACGATCGCAATGAGTGTTACCTTGCCGCCAGGAACGAGTGGTTGATTTGTGCTATCTGAGTTTTCACGTTGCTTCCAACTCATTAACGCCGGAATAATTCCACCTAGAACTGAAATACTAAATGTTCCAGTGTAATCTAGGGCAGTAAAAAAGATGCTGGGGTTAAGCGTTCCGAGAGTCATCGGCGGGAAAAGAACCAGCGAATATAGCGGTAAGCGGCTAGAAAGTTGCCACTGTGCAGGTAGGAAAATATCTTTGAACAAATCCAGCAACCCGTACACAAATCCAATAAATGAGGTGACGATCGCAAACTCTGAAAAAATGGATACTAGCACTCCTAACCATTGTCCCGCACTACCTCCTCGGAGAATTTGTAGGGGATCGAAAACACTTGTACCGCCAGATATGCTATGTAGCATATCGGGACTGACGCTTCCTAAAATTACGGCATTCCACGCCAAGAACATAATTAGAGGAATTACAGAACCAATAAAGATGGATTGACGAATTTTGCAGGCATCTCCTTCGAGTTGCGTCACAACCAATGGCACAACGTTTTGGAAAAACAGCGCCACAGACATCACTGAAATCGCACTGCCCAGGGCACTCCAGTTCTGAAATAATAGTTGGGCACTCTGAATATGCCTTCCTCCCAGAAATAATAGTCCTAAGAAGGAAACAATGACAATTCCGACAAAGGCGCTGTTTAATTTCTCAATAAACTTTTCTCGCCCAAGATACATAATGCCACCAAACAAGAGCGTGAAAGCCATTGTGCCCATCCACATCGGCAATATCTGCATACCCCAAACTTTTGCCGCCGCCGTTCCTAAAATCTCTCCGCCTTCGGTGATGTATGCCACCAAGAGAGCATAGTGCATGAATAAATATGCACCGCCAGCAATTCGCGCTCCCACCTTACCAAGGATTTTCTCAACAATTCCTAAAAAACCTATACTTGAAAGCCCTTCTGTTCGCATCGTGTTTAAGGTAACTTCTGCAACCAATAACCCCGAAACTAAAGCGTAGAGCCAAACAGCAATCAGTCCAGATGTGGATGGTACAATCCCAGATGGCAGGGTAACGGCTGGTAGAGCCAGAATCCCAGCCCCAACAGTGGTTCCTGCAATCAATGCAGTATTTCCTAATACACTACCCGGTTGATGATTGAGTTTTTTTCCATCAAATTCCAGATGAGAAAACAACCGAGTAACTTGCTCTGAATTTTTTAGAACGGTCTTTATGGGAACCATAGTGAATATCCGTACCTAAACCAAACAATATTAACATATGTAAATATTATTCGTAAAAGCCCTGATTTTCTTGGTTTATCAAGCAGAGTTTTTTGCTAAATAAGCGATCGCCATTTCATTATCAACACAATTTTTGGATTGTAAATGTCATTTGTAGCACTTTATTAATGAAATAAACCACGCAGGAAAAAACATTTTCCCTGTATACAGATGTATTTTAAATAAACGAAACTATTTCCTAACTTATCAATATTAAAACCTGAAGACATTATTAGGAATTAAACGAAAATGGCAATTTTAACTATTCGTTTACCAGACGATAAGCATAATAGATTGAAGCAACTAGCTCAAGCCAAAGGCATCAGTGTTAATAAGTTGATTGAAGAACTTTCAACTATAGCTCTAGCAGAATTCGATGCCCATACAAGATTTAAAGCAATGGCTGCAATTGGCAACTCAGAAGAAGGATTAAGACTACTGGCTAAACTTGATACTCTGACAGAATAAAGCTGATAGCGCGATGATGTGAGCAATAACTGGAGGCGATCACTCGTATCAATCCCATATCAAGGGTACGATCGCCTACATCAATCCCATCATCAAAAGTGCGTAGGTGTAGCCCGTCGTAGACATCGCTAATTTGGCAGCGAAGTGTGCGTAGAAGCTTTGCTTCTTGTCACCAGACATCGCTTGAGAAAATAAGCTAACTTGAGAACAGCCCTTATATGCAATACTTCCAAAACTTGGAGGTTTTTCCAATGAAATGGACACTTGAAGAAGCCAAAGCACAGCTACCTTCCATAATTAATGCTACAAGTCTTGAACCTCAGCTAATTTATACTCAAGAGGAATTAGTGGCTGCAATTGTAGACCCTGAGCTTTTTAAAGAATTTTTAAACTGGCGGCAAAAAACTGCTAAAACATCTCTAGCTCAAGTCTTTAAAGAACTTCAGCAGTTATGTAGCGAAGAAAACTATAGCTTAGAGATACCACCACGAAGCGATCGCGACAATCCTTTTACGGAAGAATAGGATGAGCCATCTTTGTGACACGAATATAATCAGTGAATTGAGAGGTTTTTTAAGAACTCAAGGTAAACCGCGCTCGCAAGCTGATATATTTATTGCGGCAACAGCTAAAATACATTCTTTGACACTTATTACTAGAAATATTAAGGATTTTGAGAGTTGTGGTATATCCACGTTGAATCCATTTAGTTAAATCTTTTTCCAATTTGACACATTTGCTAAGAATGCGTAGGTGTAGCCCGTCGTAGACATCGCTTATTTGAAACAGTTCCTCGGTGAAACTAACACCCTTTTGCAATCCAATACTAAAGTAGCAGATGCGTAGGCGAAGCTCATCGTTCGCGTAGCGTTTCGTAGAAAAGATATCGCACTGCCAACTGCGCTCAATTTTTCCATTCCCGCGAGGGGTAATAAATTGAAAACTTCTCATAAGGCGATTTGCGTTCTCAAACTGGGCTTTGAGTACTCATTTGAGTATATTTAGTACGCAAAAGTTAATATTTAGTTCTCAAATTGGGCTTTGAGTACTCAATTGAGTATATTTAGTACTCAAAAGCTAATATTTAGTTCTTAAACTGGGGTTTGAGTACTCAATTAAGTATATTTAGTACTCAAAAGCTAATATTGAGTTCTCAAACTGGGGTTTGAGTACTTTTTTGCGTAATTTACTGATTTATTAGCAATTTACAGTGTAATAAAAGTGGCGTTGCATAATAGAGGGATGAATTGAGGTCATCTACTGTGCAATGTCCATAC
>NZ_JAVRCB010000064.1:0-36946 GCF_034530955.1 Nostoc sp. DedQUE05
CGAGTATTTGAACTGGATGAATCCACCTTTTATCTCCGTTAACGAGTATTTGAACCGGATGAATCCACCTTTTATCTCCGTTAACGAGTATTTGAACTGGATGAATCCACCTTTGATACTCGTGAATCAAAATACCTGCAAAAACCTTGATGTATCCTTTCTGCTCACCTACTGTCTGCCCCTTTTAAGATAAGCAAATTTTGCCACCCCTTCAGCAAACAAGCTGTTTGAGATCGTAAAACTTTGTATTCTGAATTAATAGGTCTTAATAGTTCTTTTAAAACTGGTGCAAGAAGATTTTCGGTTAATTGTTGATTTAGTTTTAGTTCTAGGCGTTGCAGCCTGTGGCGGACTATTAGCGGCACTTTTACGACAACCCGTGCTGCTGGGGTATCTCATTGGGGGGATAGTCATTGGGCCAACGGGACTGGGATTGATTAAAGAACTGATTCAAGTAGAGACTTTGGCACAGTTCGGGGTCGCCTTTTTGTTATTCGCCTTGGGTGTGGAATTTTCCTTTGCGGAACTCAAGAAGGTAAAAGCGATCGCTCTTGGTGGAGGTGGACTCCAGATTGCTTTGACGATTTTGGTGACAGTTTTAGTCTGCGGGTTAAGTGGAGCCTGGGGAGCCTTACCTGCGAAGGGGATGTTTTTGGGGTGTATTCTGTCCCTGTCTTCCACAGCCGTTGTCCTTAAGTGCTTGATGGAGCGTAACGAAACAGAAACGCCCCACGGGCAAGTGATGCTGGGAATTTTAGTTGTTCAGGACTTGGCACTAGGACTAATGTTAGCAGTCTTACCAGCCCTCAACCAACCAGCAGAAACTATTGGCATTGCTGTCCTAACAGCGTTAGGTTCGATTGCTTTATTTGCTGCTGGGGCTGTAGCTGTGGGGATTTGGCTGATACCGCCTTTGTTGCAACTGCTAGCCCGTACCGAAAGTAAAGAACTATTTTTATTAGGGGTTGTAGCCCTGTGTTTAGGCATTGCCCTGTTGACAGAGCATTTGGGACTATCCATTGAAATGGGGGCATTTGTCGCGGGTTTGATGATTTCTGAGGTAGAGTACGCCGACCAAACCCTGACTTATGTCGAACCACTGCGAGATATCTTTGCCAGTTTGTTTTTTGCCGCCATTGGGATGTTAATTGACCCAGTGTTTTTGTGGAACAACCTGGAATTAATTTTGGTATTAGTGGCAATAGTTTTCGTCGGTAAATTTTTGATTATTACGCCCTTAGTGAAACTGTTCCGCTATCCTTTGAAAACAGCCATAATCGCCGGTTTGGGATTGGCGCAAATTGGGGAATTTTCTTTTGTTCTCGCTAGTGAAGGGCAGTCTTTGGGGCTGGTGTCTCGACAAATATACTTATTAATTTTGGGAACTACCGCAGTCACTCTGATGCTGACTCCTTTTGTACTGCGGCTAGTGCCATTTTTATTTAACTTTGCCGAATCAATGCCTTGGTTAAAACCGTACTTAGAAGAAGATGAGGTGCAGGATGTGTCGGAAGATTTGCCTCTCAAAGACCATGTAGTAGTCTGTGGTTATGGGCGAGTCGGCAAGAATTTGGTGAAGTTGTTGCAGCAACACGACCTACCTGTGCTAGTAATCGACCAATCGGAGAGGAGAATTCAGCAGTTGCGCGAGGCTGGGGTGTCTTATGTCTATGGTAATTGCGTTAGTTTACACGTTTTGGAAACTGCCGGGGTGAATCATGCCAAAGGAATGGCGATCGCACTCCCAGATCCCATAAGTACTCGTCTTTGCTTGAAACGCGCTTTAGAATTGCGCCCAGAATTAGATTTGGTTGTCCGTGCTACCCAGGATAAAAATATTGAGGTGCTGTATCAATTGGGAGCCAGGGAAGTTGTGCAACCAGAGTTTGAAGCCAGCTTAGAAATGGCAACCTATTTATTGACTGGCTTAGGCTTGTTGTCGCCGCCTGTAGTCCAACGAGAAATGCAGCAAATCCGCAACGATCATTATTTAGATTTGCGCCCAGAGCGCTCTGCAACTGAAGTTGCTCGTGATTTGCGCCAAGCCACCCGCGATTTAAATCAGCGCTGGTATCCTCTGCCATCGAATTCGCCCTTAATTGGCATGAGCATAGAAGAAGCAGATATGCGCTATTTAACAGGAGTGAGTTTGATGGCGATTCGCCGCGCTAACGGCGAAGAAATCGATTATCCCAAAAATCAAACCAAATTGGCAGAAGGCGATCGCTTATTGGTGGTGGGAGCTGATGAAGAACTGGCAGCTTTGGCAGAATTCGCTAAGGGACAAGTGGCTGTTCCCGGAGAAAATAGTGCTTGTCAGTGGGTTACAGTCAATGCAGACGCGCCAACACTAGGTAAAACCCTTGCAGATTTAGATATCGGCAAGCAATATGGAGTCCAAGTACAAGCGATCCGGCGAGATGGTAAGTTTATCCGCTATCCTGATGGCGGCATGGATTTGCAAGTCGGTGACCAAGTATTGTTATGTGGCGGCTTGACAGGTTTGAGTCAACTACAACAGTTATTTGCGATCGCAAATTCAGTACCCCTGTCTATCCCAGTGGTGAAAGCTGGTGAAGCAGAAGCGCTCAAAGACTTTTTACCTGCCGATAGAGTGACTGATTGAACTTTAAGACTCCGCAAATTTAAAATTCGGCTTGCCCCACACCCTCGTGGTTCGGGTCAATCCAAAATCCAAAATCCAAAATCCAAAATTGATTGACTGCTCTAAATTTACGTGAGTTCGATGAACCTCTCCCTCCCACAGGGAAAGGGAGCAACGATAAATTAGGGTTTTGGCTCTTTTCTGGGTGTCCAAGAGGAGTTGGGGGAGAGGTCAAAAAAGGGCTTGTCGAACTCACGTTAAATTTTGATTCTCTTTTGCAGAAAAGTATTTAATGGGGTCATCTGCTTGATTTTTGTCAATCGCAGAAGTTTTTGGTCTATTGAATTTGATTACCTTGTTTGAGAAGGAACTTCCAAGAAATAAATTATTCAAATAAACGAACCACTCCAGACACAGAGAACACAGAGGAATAAGGAGGAGAGAGTTTTTTCGCCAGTTTTTTGAGTGAGTATTTTTTTATTTGGAAGTCCTTAACTGAATCTATCTAAGAACTGAGTTTTATTTTTTACAAATTTATTCTGTCTTTACAATACTTTTTTATCTCATATTTTCAGTTATCAGATACTTTGGCGATAATGATATTTACTGTACTGTATTTACAGTACTTTATCCCAAATTATTTGTGATAAAGCTTTTTAAGACTTAATGACAAAAGTCAGATGAAGAGAAGCGATCGCAAAACTTTATTACGCGATAATGGTTATAAACTAAGAAAAACTACGTTTTTACATCGTTGTAGCTGTATCTTTTCATTTTAAAAAAATTCCTGAAATTATACTTATAATGTTGTACACAAGTTTACGTATTATTACTAGAGCATCTGCTAATTTACTCTGTAAGCTTTTAGGACAGCCTAGTGTTAGTAATTTAGAAACTCAACTCCATGATAAACAAGTTCAAATTCAGCAGCTAGAAGAGCAAGAAAGGGCGCTTTACCGAGTTATTAGTAAAATTCGAGCTTCTCTTGAGTTAGAAACAATTTTTCGTACAACCACAAAGGAAACTTGCAAGTTACTCCGAGTCGAACGGATTGCCGTTTATCGTTTCTATGAAAACTGGGGTGGAGAATTTGTTAGCGACTTTGAGTTTGCAGAGACTGGATGGGATGATGTAGATACATTAGGAAAAAATACAGTTTGGAATGACTCTTATCTACAAGAAAATCAAGGTGGACGGTATCGTAATAACGAAACTTTAGTTGTTTCAGATGTTTACGCAGCAGGCTTATCTCAATGCCATTTAGAAATTTTACAACAGTTCCATATTCGAGCTTATGCAACTGCATCAATTTTTGTGGGAAAAAAACTGTGGGGAGTGCTTGCTGCTTATCAGCACTCACAGCCACATGAATGGAAACAATTAGAAATTCAGTTTTTGTCTCAGATTGCGACGCAGTTAGGATTTGCAGTTAAACAAGCAGAATTTTTAGCTCAAGCAGAACAAAAAGCAGCAGAACTGTATAAAGCAAATCAGCAGCAGGATATTCTGTTTAATTTAGTTGCTGAAATTCGTGAATCTCTGAATATAGACATTTTATTTAAGACTACTGTACGAGAAATTCGTAAGGCTCTCCGTAGCGATCGCGTCAGTATCTTTCGATTTGATCTGGGATCGAACTATACCTCTGGTGAATTTGTCTCCGAGAATGTATTGCCTGACTACGATTCTACGATCGCCATCAAGGTAAAGGATAATTGTTTTGGTGAAAAATATGCAGTTGCTTATCACCAAGGGCGTATACAGGTAGTATCAGATATTTATCAAGCTGGGCTAAAAGATTGCCACATTCAACTGTTAGAACAATTTCAAATCAAGGCACAAATTGTTGCACCTTTAATGAAAGGAAAAACTTTATGGGGATTACTATGCGTTCATCAGTGCCATTTTCCGCGCGAATGGAAAAAGTCGGAAATTCAATTTATCCACCAGTTAGCTGCTCAGTTTAATGTAGCTTTAGAACATTCTGAATTATTAGAGCAATTCCGCTCTCAAGCTAATCAACTTGCTCAAGCAAACAATGCTTTAGAAATAGCAAATTCTCAGCTAGAAAAACTTAGTAAACTAGATGCTCTAACCCAAATCGCCAATCGTCATTGTTTCGATCAGTTTTTAGATCGAGAATGGGATCGACTAATACTAAATGAAAATTATTTATCTTTAATTATATTTGATATTGACTATTTTAAGGATTATAACGATTCTTATGGACATCTAGCTGGGGATGAATGCTTAATACAAGTTGCTCGTGCAGCACAATCTGTATTAAAGCGTCCTACCGATCTACTAGCTCGTTATGGTGGTGAAGAATTTGTTGTAATTTTGCCAAATACGAACGAATCAGGTGCGATTAAAGTAACTAAGTTGATTCAAAAATCTATTCAAGAATTAAAAATTCCCCATAAAAAGAAGAATAATTTTCAATATTTTGTGACCGTCAGTTTAGGTGTTGCAATTCAGAAACCAACAGATAAAACTTCATCTCAAGATTTAATTAATGCCGCCGACAAAGCTTTATACAAAGCTAAAGAACAAGGACGCAATCGGTGGGTTTGTGCTGCAAAAACCTGGGTCTAGTGATGAAATAATTAAAAATACACAACTTTAATTATGGAATACAAGCCCACAATAAATAAAGAATTGCTTCGAGATGCGAGGTGCAAGGCATCTTTATTCCAAGCCCACGGCTTAAGCCGTGGGCTTGAATTTTTAATCCGAGTGAAGCAAATGATAAAGCGATAGGTTGTGGTGTTTTTGCCTCACTCCTAACTCACTTTCGGCTTGATGTAGGCGATCGCTTGTTTCCAAACGGTGGTTTGCTGGCTGTTTTCATCAGCAAGAGAGATACACTGTGGATCTTGCCATAAAACTTTTCCTGTGAGTACATCACCAGTCAGCAGCTTTAACTCTACTGGCGTTGTTTGTTTAATCAGGTTTTGGACTTGTCTAATACTGGGTAAAGTGGTGTCAAATTCGGTAAGCATTTTTAGTAAAGATGAACCTACAAGGCAAAATAAAGAGTAACTAATCCTTGATAATTCATCCTTGAAGAAATGGCAATCGAATTTACTAAGTATCATGGTCTAGGCAACGACTTTATTTTGATTGACAATCGCTCGTCATCAGTGCCTGTAGTGACTCCAGAGCAAGCCATCGAGTTGTGCGATCGCCACTTTGGTATCGGTGCTGATGGTGTAATTTTTGCCCTACCTGGAGAAAACGGCACTGACTACACCATGCGGATTTTTAATTCTGATGGTTCTGAACCAGAAATGTGTGGTAATGGCATTCGCTGTTTAGCTGGCTTTTTGGCAGATTTAGAAGGCGAATCCCGAAATCAAGACTCATATCGCATTCATACTTTGGGTGGTGTAATGACTCCCCAACTTTTATCTGATGGTCAAGTTAAAGTAGATATGGGTTTACCCAGGTTACTCGCTAGCGAAATTCCTACCACTCTCGCACCCGCCCAACAAAAAGTTATTTCTGTGCCCTTAGAGGTGGCGGGGCAAACTTGGGATGTCACCTGTGTAAATATGGGAAATCCGCACTGCATTACCTTTGTGGAAGATGTTGCAGCAATTGAGTTAGAAACCATCGGCCCAAAATTTGAGCATCACCCAGTTTTTCCCCAACGCATAAATACGGAATTTATTCAAGTGGTACGCCGTGACTATTTGAAAATGCGGGTGTGGGAACGGGGTGCTGGGATTACCTTAGCTTGCGGGACTGGTGCTTGTGCTTCTTTAGTAGCTGGAGTGTTAACTGGGAAATGCGATCGCGCCGCCACTGTAGAATTACCAGGTGGCCCCTTGCAAATTGAATGGTCAGAAATCGACCAACGAGTTTACATGACAGGCCCGGCTGAGAAGGTATTCACTGGTAAACTATAACCGACTTACTATTGGCATTACTCAAGTAGTAGTGCCATAGAAGCCTTGCAGCGATGTCTGTGGCGGGCTGTGCCATCGTTTCTTATCGCAATTCAATTAATGATTGCAACACATCCTTGAGTAAAGACGCGATTCATCGCGTCTCTACAATATAGTCTATTTGTCGCATTATTTTTTCAAATTGGTATTATTTTGGGGAACTGGCGGATGAATCTATTTCTGCTGGAGATTGGATCTGGGGATTAATTTTAGATTGCACAGCTTCTTTGTTAGAAATTGCAAGATATATACCCCCTAAAATTAGAGCCAATCCTAACAAGTTAAAAATACTCAAGTTTTCCGAGAAAAGTATCCAAGCAAGAATCGCAACAATCACTGGATTGAGTAGTAAAAGTAAAGAAATAAATCCTGATGAAAAATTTTTGAGGCTGTATACAATTAGCCCATGACCCAAGGCTTCGCAAATAGCAGCTAGTGCAAATACTACTAACCACCCCGACAAAGTAACTGGGAAAACTTGTTTTTCCAAGATTAGCACTACTGGTATCATCAATGAAGTTGCGATCGCACAGCGCCACACTAGGATGGTGATAGTTGAAAACTTATTGCCGATCTGCTCGATAAGTAAAAAGTTTGCTGCATAAAATATCGATGATATGAGGGCAATAGCATCTCCTGTAATATTATTATTAGAACGCAATAAATCTTCAAATCCGACTGCGATCGCACCGATTATGGCTAAGATTAGACCGATGATAAATTTGCGCCCAAAAATTTGATTAAAAAATAGCCATCCTCCTAAAGTAGTAAATAGCGGATTGAGGCTACCTAACGCATTAGCATTCGCAGCACCAGTCTGAGTTAACGCCCAAGTCCAAGATAATCGACCTAATACATGAACTAGACCCACTGCGATTAAAAGCGCTATCTCTTTGATTGGATAAGGCTGCTGTGGTAATACAGGTTTATCATCTGTAATTTGAGTTCGTACTTGGTTAATTCCACTCCATAAGCCAAAGATAATAGTCGCTATCCATAAACGATTAAAGAATGTAGCAACAGCGCTCATTTCTCTAACAGCAACCTTAATAAATATTGCTGTTGAAGATAAAGCTAATAATGCAATTATTACTATGATTATCGGCAGTATTTTGGAAGTTTTATCATTTTCTGGTGTTAGGCTTAATTGATTGTCTGCCATTTAGTTTATATTTATTATACGAACCGCCAAGTGCGCCAAGTGCGCCAAGGGAGAAGTAGCAATTATTTGGGATTACTTAGGTAATAATGCCATAGAAGTCTTGCTGCAACTGCTCGCCACGGTCGCCAGTGCTGTGTCATTTCTTCTAGTTGCAATGGTGTTGGACGCGTCGCCAAGTTTTTGAGTTTTTGTAGAGCGATCGCGATCGCTAAATCGCCTTTAGGAAAGACATCAGGACGTTGCAGCGCCATGAGCAAATAAATATCAACTGTCCAATCTCCGATACCTTTGAGACGCTTTAGCTCAGTTCTGATCGTATTTTCGTCCATTTTTTCCAGCTTGCTGAGGTTAAGCTGACCAGTTGCAATAGCATTCGCCAACCCACGACAGTATAAAATTTTTTGCCGACTGAATCCAATCGCTCTCAATTGAACATCATCCAATATCAGAAAATTTTCTGGTGTCAGAGTGACAACAACCCCACATAATCTGGTAAATATAGCCTTTGCAGCCGCTACAGAAACTTGTTGTTCCAGAATGATGCACAGAAGTGTTGTAAAACCCGCTTCTCTTTTCCACATCGGTGGAGGCCCCAGTGTTTCTAAAATCCGAGCCAAATCGCGATCGAGTTTGGCAAGCACCATTAAACCACGGGTAAGACTTTCTTCTGTCAACGATTCTAGTTCAGGTGTTTGAGTCATCTTTGAGAAATTTCGATTCTTGTGTAAGCAGTTTTTGTTTGCGCTCAATTCCCCAGTGATAACCACCAAGACTGCCATCACTCCGCAGCACCCGATGACACGGTACAATTAGCGCGATCGGATTAGCGCCACAAGCATTACCTACAGCGCGGACTGCTTGGGGCTTGGCAAGATTACGGGCGATATCAGTGTAAGTGCGGGTTTCGCCATAAGGAATTTTTTGTAATGCTTGCCAAACCTGTTTCTGAAATGCTGTCCCACGAACATCAAGTGGTAAATCAAGATTTGTTTCACCTCCTGCAATGAAGTCGAGGATTGCTTGTATCCATTCCTTGTGTGTGCGATCGTCACGCACGATCTGCGCTTGGTAAAATTCCTGGTTCAAAATGTGTTCAAGCTTGTCTGCTTCATCACCTAGTTTAACGGCACAGATACCCTTCTCTGTTGTTGCCACCAGCAAATATCCTAGCGAACATGGAGCGATCGCATAAACAATGTTGATTGTTTTTCCAGCTTGTTGGTAAATTTTTGGTGTCATTCCTAATTGTTTAGGTGCTTTCTCATACAGTTGACTACTTGAACCATACCCAGTATCGTAAACTGCATCAGCAATTTCTTCCCCCGACTGAAGATGCTGTTTCAATCGCTGGCTACGCAGCGCATCTGCATATTGAAAAGGCGATACACCAATTATCTGCTTGAATATTCTTTGTAGGTAACTAGGACTCATTTCTACCTGAGAGGATAATTCCGATAAGGTTGGTATGTGGTCAACTTGTGCTTCAATATATCGACATACTGCTAAGATTTTGGCTGTATTTGGAACTATTTCAGATTGTGGTTGACAGCGCTTACAAGGTCGAAAACCTGCAATTTCAGCATCTTGTACCGACTGGAAAAAACAAACTTGATTCCGATTCGGTCTGCGACTAGGGCAAATAGGTCGGCAATAAATGCCTGTAGAGCGAACACCGTAAAAAAACTTACCTTCAAAAGCGGAGTCTCGATTGAGAACTGCTTCCCATAGTGTTTCTTCTAAAAGTTGTGTCTGTTGTAATTGCATTCATCGCTCCTCAAATCTATTGCAAAGTACCCCGACTTTGGATTGCCCATGATTAGTTTTTGCCTTTAGGTAAAACTAGATTAAATGTATCGTTCAACTACTTTCTATCTGATTGTTGCGATCGAAGTTGATGATCTCAGGGTATTCTGTCAGCACTCCTGAACTCATTCGCTCTTTGGCAAATGGTTCACCCGATTGGGTGAATGCGATCGCAGCATCCAGAACTACGCTGAAAGTATAGCCACTTTTTTGCTCTTAGCGATGTCTACGACGGGCTACGCCTACGTGCTGACAGCTAAAAAACTTTTACAATGGCTATGATTACCTTGAATATTATGCCAATTGCTTATATATCAAAGGGTCTAAGAGTGGATGAAATTGTAAAATCATCGCAGAAACCAGATTTTCTACCAGAGAAGATCCCCCTGCTGGAAACAATTGCTGCCAATTTACCGGGAATGATTTTCCAAATTCTGCAACGGCAGGATGGTTCTGTATTTATTCCTTATATTAGTTCTGGTTGTAAATATTTGTATGAATTAGAACCAGAGGCTATACAGCCAGACTTTCAGGTGTTATGCAAACTGATTTATCCACAAGATATAAAAGCTTTTACAGAATCTATTGCTGTTTGTCGTACTACTCTTACACCTTGGCATTGGGAAAGTCGGATTATTACGCCTAGTGGCAAACTTAAATGGATTCAAGGTACTTTACAACCAGAATTACAAGCAACAGGTGATTTTCTTTGGCATGGCTTGGTTATGGATATTACAGATCGAAAACAAGCCCAAGAAAAATTGCTTGAGAGTGAGGCACGATATAAAGCAGTTTTGGATGCTATCCCCGATTTGATGTTTCGCATCAGCCGCGATGGCGAGTATCTAGATTTAAAAAGTGAGGGTGCAAATATCACTCTTTCGAGAGAAGAAATAGTTGGAAAAAATCTGCAAGAGTTATTGCCGAGTGATGTTGCAGCTATTAGCCAAGTAGCGATCGCTAAAACTTTAGATTCGGGAATTTTGCAAACTTGTGAATATCAACTACCAACATCTTTGGGAAACAGAGATTATGAGGCGCGGTTGGTAGTTAGTGGTACAGATGAAGTACTAGCAATTGTCCGAGACATCACAGATCGCAAACAAGGGGAAGTCGCTTTACAAAATCTTGCCCAAAAATTTGCGAAAGCTTTTAGTTGCAGCCCCGATTCAATTACCATTAGCACGCTGCAAGAAGGACGCTTTATCGAAGTTAACGACAGTTTTGTGAATCTTTCAGGTTATGGGCGAGATGAGGCAATTGGTAAAACTTCTTTTGAATTAAATCTTTGGGTACACGATCGCGATCGCCTAAACTTAGTGCAAGAGTTGCAAAGCACGGGAGTTGCTCGTAACTTAGAAATTGATTTTCGGAAAAAATCTGGCGAGATAATTACAACGCTGCTGTCAGCTGAAGTCATTGATTTGAATGGTATTCCTGCCATTTTAGCAGTGCATCACGATATTACAGAACGCAAACAAGTAGAAGCACAATTACGCTTTTGTGCCCAACGCGATCGGTTGTTGGCAGAAACCCTAGTGCGAATTCGGTCTTCGCTTAAATTAGAGGAAATTCTTCAAACCACCGTGACGGAAGTCAGGCAATTTCTGCAAGCAGATCGAGTTTTCATTGGTTTAAATAATGCTAATTTAGGAGTCAAAACTCTTGCCGAATCAGTAGATCCTAAATATCCATCAGTTTCAGGTTGGTCTACTAAAGATGAAGCTTATCTACAAGAATTAAGAAACTTATTAAAAGATAATCGTGTGCGTGTGGTTGAAGACGTAACGCAAATATCAGCATCTCCCAAAGTAAAAGCACACTGTCAAAAATTCCAAACGAAGGCTAGCTTGGCTGTACCAATTATGCTAGGCAATGAATTATTTGGGGCGTTAATTGCCAATCAATGCTCAGGGCCGCGTCATTGGCAGCCCATAGAAATTGATTTGTTACAGCAGATGTCAGAACAGCTAGCGATCGCGATTCAACAAAGTCAGATATGCCAAAAGCTAGCAGAACTCAACACTAATTTAGAATACCAAGTCCAAGAACGGACAGCACAGTTGCAGCAGAAAATGCAAGAAGTTGAAAATTTGCATCGTGTCAAAGATGTTGTTTTACACACAGTTGCCCACGATTTACGAACTTCCGTGATGGGTAACTTGATGGTGTTAAAGAATTTATTAAATCAGGGGCAGGGGAGCAGGGGGCAGGGAGACAAGGGGACAAAGGGACAAGGAGGACAAGGGGACAATGAAAATAACCTTGCCCAATGCCCAATGCCCAATTCCCAATCCCCAATCCCAATATCTCGCTCAATCATCGAGCGAATGATTCAGGGCAACGATCGCCAACTAACAATGATTAACTCATTGCTAGAAATTAATTCCTGTGAAAAACAGGGTATTGAGATCAAACTCGAACCAGTGCAATTTAGCACCTTACTGGGAAGTACATTTGCCCAGTTGGAACCCATGCTGACACAAAATCAAGCGACTCTGAAGAACTTGGTTCGGGCAGACTTACCGTTAGTCATGGCAGATGAGATTCGATTGCAGAAAGTTGTGGTAAATTTGATCGCACATAGCTTACAAAATAATCCGCCAGGATTAAATTTTACCCTGAGCGCCACCGTTGAAGGGGGAATGATTCGCACTCAGATTCAAGATGACGGTGTGGGAATGAGTAAAGTAGAGTGCGATCGCCTCTTCGATCTCCATGTCCGCGATCCTCAAGATTGCTGCTCTACAAGCATTGGTTTAAAAATGTATCTTTGTCGGAAAGTTATTAAGGCGCATGGCGGCGAAATCGGGGTTATAAATAACCGCAAGCGTGGGTTAACTTTCTGGTTTACACTACCTTTGGCAACTTCATCCGCAACAAATCGCCCATAAATCACCAAAAAATGAGAGGGTGTTATTTATGGCAATGTTGAGTAAAGGAAACACCCTCAAGATATGGGCAAAGTTGCTCGGATGCTATTGGCTACTCCATTGACAACAGTGCAAAGGTGGTGGAGAAAAACCTTTTTTGCACCAACAACTGATGAAATCGTTACTCTTTACAGAGTTTGGCGTAACCGTTTTTTGTGGCAAAGATTACGTTTATGGTTATGGCTGGCGCTGATCTGTCTGTTGTCTTTTACTTTGCGAGATATTTACGGCCTGTTTTTTCCATTTGCAGAGTTGCAGCCGTTGCCAGAAGTACTTAGAACTCAACGCCTGGTAATTAATGTTGCAATGCTTGCAAGTATAATTATTTGCTTTGCTTTACATAAAACTAAATTAGGTCGTCATCGTCCAGATTTATTATTTTTGGGGTCTTCTTGGTCACTTAGTTTAGCGTCGCAGTTGTTTGCAACCATCAGAGGTTTCGCACTACCCGATACCATCGGCTGGTCGCTGTTGTTCTTGAGCCAAGCTGTGTTGATGCCTGTTTGCTGGATTCTTCACTTGCTGACTCAAGTGAGTGTGCTGATTTACTATTTTGGTGTGAATACAGTACTTGGGCTAAAAACACCAATCCCCGACCACCCAGAAATATATAATGTAACGTTCATTTTATATATCTTCTGGTTTTGTACTATATGTGACATCGGTGTTTATCTGTACGATCGCCTGCAACGTTCTGAATTTTTCGCCCGCCAAGAACTAGAATCTGCCTACCAAAAACTCAAAGTTGCCGAAGCTAAATATCGCAGTATTTTTGAAAACGCTGTTGAAGGGATTTTTCAAAGCAGTCCCGATGGACGTTACATTACGGCAAATCCGGCTTTAGCGAAGATTTATGGCTACTCTTTAGTAGACGACGTGACAGCAAATTTTACTGATATTGAACAATTGTACGTTGACCCAAACCGCCGAGCAGAATTTGTGCGCCTGATGGAAAAGTATGGCAGCGTTTCCGATTTTGAGTCCCAAATTTATCGTCAAGACGGGAGTATTGTCTGGATTTCCGAAAAAGCCTATACAGTCCGTGACGAACAAGGAAAATTGCTTTACTACGAAGGTTTGATTGAAGACATTACCCAGCGCAAGCAAACTGAAGAAGAACTCCGAGTGTTTTTCCATGCAGTTTCCCACGACTTACGCAACCCAGTACTAGGTACTTTAATGGTACTGAAGAATTTGCTGGCCCGTTCAGAGGAAAATATTACGATTTCCCGCTCAATTTTAGAGCGAATGATTCAAAGTAGCGATCGCCAACTGAACTTAATTAATTCGTTGATGGAAACTCATATCAGTGAGGTGCAAGGTGTTGTTTTACAACTTCAAGCCGTACAATTACTGACAGTTGTCGAAGCTGCGATCGCAGATTTAGAGCCATTGCTAGAACAAAATCAAGCCAAGCTGACAAATCTAGTATCCGCAGATTTGCCATTAGTGAATGTAGATCCCACGCAACTATGGCGAGTTTTTTCTAACTTAATTGTCAATGCTTTGAAACATAATCCTCCAGAATTGCTTTTGACAATCAATGCTACCCGTCAGGATGACATAATTTATTGTACTGTTAGTGATAACGGCGTGGGCATTAGTCAGCAACAAAGCGATCGGCTTTTTGACCTTTACTTTCGGGGTACAAGTATCGGCAATTCTGTAAGTTTGGGATTAGGGTTGTATTTATGTAAGCAAATTATTCATGCTCACGGTGGCGAAATTGGTGTGAACAGTGCATTGAATGCAGGGGCAACATTTTGGTTTACATTACCTATTAGTAGCTCACAGTATGAAGTTGCTAATTAAAACTTTTTGTTACCAAAAAAAAATTTAAATTTGTTATTATTCAGGAAAAAAGAAACGAATACAACAACAAAATCCAGGTAAAAGTGGCGATGTTATTTCATCATCGCCTAATAAAGTAGCAACTAAAACCAACTGTGCTTTTTCTCGCCGATAAACTTCAACTTGTTTAGTGAAGCGATCGACAATCCAATACTCACGCACGCCTTGAACTGAATAAAGTTTCAGTTTTGCTTCCTTGTCTCGAAGTTCGTTTTGTTTACCTGGGGATAAAACCTCTATTACTAACTCTGGTGCGCCTGTCAAATGTCCTGCTTCATCTTCAATTTGCACCAGTCGTTCTCGACTTACCCAAACTACATCCGGTATAACACTATCTGCTTGCGAAAAAATCACACCTGGAGCCACAATTGTTTCCCCTAAACCACTCGAATCTGACCAAACATCGAGTTGTCGGAATATTTTGCCACAAACTTGTTGATGACGGCGGTGAGGAGTGCGAGTCACAAAGAGTTCTCCATTAATAATTTCATAGCGCGTCCACTCATTTTCGGGTAGAACCTCTAAATCGTGAATTGTCCAGCGTACTCCCTCAACGGCTTGATTCATGATTGTCCCCGTTTGGCTCGTTGCCTTTGTTTGTTTGATTTTATCTAATTGAAAGGTGTTTATGTCGACGGCTTACAACTGGGAACCAATTTGTTTTATGTAGTCGTGTTCAGAACTTAACTTATTCGCAATTACTGTGTAGGTGTATTCTAACCAACTTTCCCAAAAAACTACAGATTTCACATCATTGAGATATTGTCCATATTGCGTAGATCATAAAAATATATTAATTACTTTTAAGTTTTAATGATAACACTACGCAAAATTTACAATTATTTTCAGAAAATACTCACTTTTTCTCACCAACAGGGCAATCAGGAGTAGGTTATTAATATAGTTAAACAACAGGTACCTGTGAATATTAAAAAAAGTAACTTATATTTTCTCACTAAAAAAATAATCACAAAGTTTAGAATCTAGTTACAAAACAACAATAGACCTCTTGCATAAATGGTAAACAAAAGCATGATAAGTAGTCAGCGACATGTAAAAACTGACTTTTGCAAGAGGTCCAATAAGTTGAGGTTTAAATATGAAAAAAATTATCTGGTTTTTGGCGGTGCTGGCAGTTCTAGCAACATGGCTACTAAGTTGCGATGCTGTCTGGGTCTGGAAATATCTTTTTTTCCTGCGCCTGCCTATTTTGATGGGTTTATTCCTTCTGCTTCTTCCTAAACTTGCCAAGGATTGGCTGCCAGCCATGTTGAGGAATCTATTTGTACTTCGCACCAAGTGGCAACTAGCAGTCATAATTATGAGCGCAATTGGAGCAGGAACGTCAGTAATTTCAGTTGCAGCTATCATTTTGGATAACGCACCAGATCGCTTTGATGTACCACCAACAATAGAAATTTCTGAATTTTGGCAATATGGAATAGCTATTGCCTTAAGTTTATACATTTGCATTATTGCAATTGACCTGTCCAAAGAGAAGCTGAAGAATGAAGACAGACTGTGGGGAACATTTGTAGGTGCAGGATTGGGCATTGGGCTACTATTTTTTGTTAGTTTTATCAGGCAATGGTTAAGCTCAAATGCTTTTTTAAAAAAGACACTTGTTGATATCTTTTCTTTCATAACCAAACATGATGCATTAGGCTATATTAATCCTGATGGTGAATTGAGTACTGGGCATCTGACAGCGATCGCTTATTTGATAATTGGAGTAGTTATCTATATTACGGTTGGTTTGCTTTTTAAGCCAAAATCAAAAAGAGAGCGACCTGAAGCACCTGCACTCCTGTATGTGCTACTGATCATATCGATAGTGACACTTTTCTATGGAGGTGCAACATTCTATTTTGATTACTTCCGTGTTCCTGTACTAGTTATCTTTATTAGTTTTTCAGTAGTTAGTTATGTTGCATTTGATGTAGATCACTGGTTTCAAGTCAATGAATTTAAGAAAAAGGAAGACAATAAAAAAGTTGATAGCGATTCAAATAACTTCCATAAAATCCTAGATAAGCGTCTTCAACATCAAGAGGGAGAACGAACTTTAGTAATTATTTGTGCTAGTGGTGGCGGAATTCAAGCATCAGGATGGACAGTGCAAGTGTTAAGTGGTCTCCAGGAATTATTAGGAAAGTCATTTACCAAAGCAATTGGCTTGATTAGTGCTGTATCAGGCGGTTCAGTAGGGACAATGTACTATCTAGATTACTTTAATAAAGATGGTTTTTTAGAAGAGAGCGAAAGGGAAATATCTAACAAAACTAAAACCAAAGTAACAGCTAGTTTTTATGCTGCTACTAAAGATAGTTTAGATGCCGTTGGTTGGGGTCTGGTTTATTTGGACTTATGGCGATTCATAGGACTTCCATTTCTTGTTCATCGAAAGTGTGATCGTGGTACAGCAATTGAGACAGACTGGCAGGGGGAAATGAAGGATAGGGAGAAAATAAAAACCTTTAGAACCTGGCGAAAACAGATTTTTGATGGCGAAATTCCTATTCCTGTATTCAATGCCACTTTCGTCGAAAATGGCTGGCGGTTTCTGATGACTCCAGTAACATTTGGGAATGTTCCTGAGAAAAAGTATATAGACTTTAATAGTCTTTTTAAAGACTATGATATGAATGTTGTAACGGCTGCAAGACTATCAGCAACTTTTCCCTATGTCTCTCCTATCTGTCGCAGCAGTGTAAACATCCCAAAGCATAATTATCACGTTGCTGATGGGGGCTATTTCGATAACTCTGGCTTTGTAACGGCAGCCGAATGGCTGGATGAACATCTTAATGAATGGTCAGATGAAAATAATTTAAATATAAAAAGAGTCCTGATATTGCAAATCAATCCTTTTCCCGAATCTGATTCAACGGAAAACGTGGAGGGGAATGGAGGCTGGTTTATGGCGACTTTAGGGCCATTACTGGCAATGTTCAAGGTACGCGATCCGGTTTTAGCATCTCGAAATGCAAAGGAAGCAGATTTGCTGGTCAAAAAATGGGAGAACAAGGTAGATATCCAATACTTTCCCATTTTCTTCCCCTCAGAATCTGAAAATGCAGTATCTAAATTTTATAAAGATGGTCGGTATCGTCCGCCTTTATCCTGGAGGTTAACTGATAGAGAGAAGGAAGCTATTAAAGAAGGTTGGGAGGCAATAAAAACAAAAGAGAACATTAAAAAAATTAAACAACTGTGGCATAAATGGAATACGTCAGATTCCACAGACCGTACACCAAAAAATTAACGACTTGCTTCTCCTGTAGATAGTTAAGAGTAGGAGTACGAGCATCACTCAAAGGGTTACAGGTGATAGGGAATAGGAAGGTACTAATTGGTGTTCACACTAGAATCATAATAGACATCTCCAAAAAGGAATGTAGAGACGTAGCATTGCTACGTCTCTATAAAGGTTCTGGATAATGCATATTTAATTAATTTCTGGAGATGTCTAATGAAAAGCGGAAGTTCAGGCGAAACTCTTATGCTGACATTTACCCAACTTAAACCACCTAATCGCGATACCGCAGTCACTTTTACTCTGGCGCTAACAGCAGAAGAACGTACCCGCAGTCGTCATCGTTTTGAAACGGAAGATGGTAAGGTTGTGTTTTTACATTTACCCAGAGGAACTGTCTTACACGATGGCGACATTCTGCAAGAAGAAACCGATAGCAGTTTAATCAGAATTACTGCCAAACCAGAACTAGTGCTGACTGCTTTTGCCCAAACACCACTTTTATTACTACGGGCGGCATACCATCTGGGAAATCGCCATGTACCTGTAGAAATTACCTCAACTTATTTACGCTTGTCTTCAGATTCTGTTTTACACATGATGTTGGAACAACTGGGGTTAGAAGTTAAAGAGGAAATTTTACCGTTTCAGCCAGAATTAGGAGCTTATGGACAACACCATCATGCTCATTGATAGTCATCTTTTGAGTATTTTGCAGCTGGCTAGCCCCGCTTTACCTGTGGGAGCATATAGCTATTCTGAAGGCTTGGAAATCCTGGTGGAAAATGGTACGATCGCTAACCAGTTACA
This sequence comes from Nostoc sp. DedQUE05, assembly GCF_034530955.1. Classification (NCBI taxonomy): domain Bacteria; kingdom Bacillati; phylum Cyanobacteriota; class Cyanophyceae; order Nostocales; family Nostocaceae; genus Nostoc; species Nostoc sp. DedQUE05. The sequence goes on from NZ_JAVRCB010000064.1 coordinate 18,371, forward strand.
TCTCAAAGATTGGCTAAAAGCAGAGTTACTCTACGGGGCAATTCGGCTAGAAGCGGCGGTGATGGTACGATCGCAGCAAGCTGCAAAAATGGGTGATATTGAATCGCTATACCGTTGGAATCTGTGGTTATCCGCAGCTAGGGAAACAGAAGAATTACGCGCCTCTAGTTGGCAAATGGGGCGATCGCTGATCCAATTACTTGGTAAACTAGAACCGCAGATTATACCTATTGCTAATGCTGTCGGGAATCCTTGCAATTATGCGATCGCTTTTGGCATTGCCATTGCCCATTGGCAAATCAGTATCAAAGCCGGATTACTTGGATATCTGCATAGTTGGGCAAGTAATTTGATTACTGCTGGCGTGAAACTTATCCCCTTTGGACAAACAGCAGGACAGCAGTTATTACTAGATTTGCAACCATTATTTAGCGTTGCGGCGTTAGAAATTCTCGCATTAGAGGACGATCAACTCGCCTGTTGTAGTTGGGGTTTGTCGCTAGCGAGTATGCAGCATGAAACGCAGTATACAAGGTTGTTTAGGAGTTAGGAGAGACGCGAAAAATCTTTGTCTGTACAGGAGTGAGGAGTTATGAATGCATTTAGAGTGGGGGTTGCTGGGCCAGTGGGTTCGGGGAAGACGGCATTAGTTGATGCTTTGTGCAAGGGCTTGCGTGAGCAGTATCAGATTGCGGTGGTGACGAATGATATTTATACTCAGGAGGATGCTCAGTTTTTAGTACGTTCTCAGGCGTTGGCAAGCGATCGCATTTTGGGTGTAGAAACTGGTGGTTGCCCTCACACTGCCATCCGCGAAGATGCTTCGATGAATTTGGCGGCAATTGAACAGTTAGAAGAACGTTTTATCAATTTGGATTTGGTCTTTTTGGAAAGTGGCGGTGATAATTTAGCTGCTACCTTTAGTCCCGAATTGGTGGATTTAACGATTTACGTCATCGATGTTGCGGCTGGTGATAAAATTCCTCGCAAGGGTGGCCCCGGTATTACTAAATCTGATTTGTTGGTGATTAACAAAACTGACCTTGCACCCTATGTTGGTGCAGATTTAAGTGTGATGGAACGAGATGCTAAAAAAATGCGCGGTGATAAACCTTTTATTTTTACTAATTTGAAAACTCAATCTGGACTTGCAGATGTAATTAACTTTGTTTGCACAAATATCTGTTGAAAAAAAATGAGCAGGAGTCATAATTGAGCAAAAATGCTTCGCTTCTCTATTTTTCTATACCTGGTTTTGCTTGGTATCAACGTAAATACCGCCGTCTTATCGTCAGATGGAAACGTCAAAAACTTAGGACTTACACACTGTACAATTAGATGTATCTATTAGCCCTTTCAAGGTGAACTTTTGTACTATGAAATAAATGGTGTTTTAAGCCATTTTTGGTATTTTGGCATTGCGTAGGCGTAGCCCGCCGTAGGCATCGCTTAATTTCCAGTCCAAAAATTTTGAGTTGAATATATAATCTCTTTGTTCAATTCCAGATGATGCCTGAAATGCCGTAAAAACTTTGATAGTACAGATGCTCACCTTGAAAAGGCTAGATGTATCTATTGAGAGTATTGACTAAGAAGGGTAAATATGTATAACCGCCAACTTTCTTTTTTGCTGAGTCTGGGTGCTATTGCTGTACTTGGAGGTGATTTGTCTGCTCAAGCTCAAAAACCTACTACTTTTCCTAATAAAACAATGCCAATGGCAGAAAATACAGAAGGTAGAGGAAGTCAAAGGATAAAGTTATATTACGTTCGTAATACAGACGCTTTAAGGCAACTTCTAAATAAAGTGAACGAAAAAGAAAATTGGGATCTCATAATAGATACATCTACTGACAGTACTGATAATGATATCATTCTCTATGGTTCAAAAGAAGCAAGAAACTCTGCGTACCGATTGATTGCTGGAATTGATCTTCCCCGTCCCGGTATCACGATGGAGATGTGGGGAATCCAGATTTCCAGCAATAATCCCGAGGAATTAGCTAAAGTAATGTCGAAAGTACGCCAGGAAATTAATCAAACTCAACAGTTAGTGCGAGAAACGTATGCTCGAGTTGAGGAATACGCAAGAGATCAGATATATGAAAAGGACTTTGATCCTGAGTTCAAAAAACTACTTATTGATAATCTAGGGTATAAATCAGCCTTGACTAAAAATCGCCCTCTATCTCTGACGGATATAGTTTTACGCTTGGTGGCTGCACAAACTAGAAATAGCGATAATACCAAAAAAATAGCTAATAAACTTACGAAGTTTGTTCAAGATGATCCCCGCTATAAAGACTATTTAGATGCCTTAAAAGAGCAAGGAAGACAGCCACTCGAAAGGGTTTTTTCTCTTCGTGGTCTGAAGCCAATGTGCAGAGGTCAGAAGGATACAAAAAATGCCTATTCCTTCCCTAAAGGCTGTTGGGAGACAGAATTTAAAGACTACTGGAAAACAGATTCTGAAGACGAGTACGCCCAGGTAAGTCGCGCTACAATACTTGATTTTGCGCTACAGTATGCCCATTTTATTAATGAACCAGATCAGTTTAACCCTTACGATCTGCAACAATCAGCCGATGTCTTTAATAATCGTTTACAAGATACTGTTGATGCATTAAACCAAGATATAGAAGATTTTTTTGTTATCCCTACTTTGCACAAAATCCAAGATATTGTGAGTGAATATAAGGACGTAGAATATGCACAGGTGGGAAGAACTAGTGTATCTAGTCTGAGTGGGATAGAAACGGTGGTGAGTTCGGATTCGATTAGTGCCTTCGATGTGACTCCACCGTTGAAGCTTTCAGATTTGCTCACAAAGGCTCAAAATCTCACAGGGCAGGTTGACAATTTTGTTCCAGCAATACCGTCATCAATATCGGCAACTCCCATAAAGCCATCAGTTGGCTCTCTGCCTGTGGCGCAGGTTATTGGCCTAGTTGCTGCCCTCCAAGAGCAAAACGCTGTATTTCGTGAGCTGAAAACTGGGGTTTCATTGACGGTAATTCCTAATGTGTTACGAAATATGAATTCTGCTGAACTCAAAATTAATTTAACTATCGTTGATCCATTAGTTAGTGGTACAGAACAGAACAGATCACAAGACCCACTATCACGTATCGGTAAACAAGAGGTGACAACTAATGTTTACACCAAAGCCGTGGATTTTTTCGCTCTTTCAACATTCTCTAACCAAAGTACATTAAATGGGGGACGTGCTTACGTACCTATTATCGGCACAGTGTGGAAGGGAATTTTTGGTGATGTGCCGGTGTTGGGCGATTTGTTTAGTTGGAAAAAAGGTCCTAAAAAGGTTCTTCACGAGAGTCTGCTCTTGACTAACTCCTTCATTACACCGACAGCGATGGGAATGGGTTTGCTCTATCCATCAGACAGGGACAAACCTTTAAATTACAAAGACTTCCCTAATTTAAAGTGTCAGGTTGAATACTATCGAGATTATCCAGATATAAATAATCGAGTGTTTAAAAAAGATTTTTGTAACGACAACAATCGGCCAATAAACCTAACACAATAATGTTCAGATAAGTTTGCAGAAACTAATAATATCAAATCCAGTTGAACAACCACACTAAAAATAAGCTGCAACCCATTCTGTTACTTGATTGAAACTATGTGCAATCAGCCGGATTTGATATAATTTGCCTTTGCAAGCAATACAGTTCAGTTAAACTTTTTTATCTCCCCCTGCTCCCGAAGCCTCCACCGCTCAATAACAGCCTACCGTTAATAGATAAATTGGCTTAGAGGATGTTTGAAAAGTCCTCTTTTCGGTATCAAAAGTTTTAGATCCCTCTAAATCTCCCTTATAAAGGGAGACTTTAATTCCGGTTCCCCCCTTTTTAAGGGGGGTTAGGGGGGATCTAAAAGTGTCCATAATTACAGCGAAACACTTTTCAAACAACCTCTTAACCCAAGCGTATTGCCTTTACAAGCTGGCTTTGTATCGTCGCACCTTTGGGAAACGAAATAGTATTTAAAATGTATTGTTCAAAAGGTCGCACCTTGCAAACCTTTTGAACTAGATGTGTCGTCGAATATTCTAGTCTCTGTTCCAATCACTGTTGGAACGGGGAAATCTCAATAGTAAAGTTTCTTGACAATTAATCGCTGCTACCGTTTCCGAAATACCAGTAGGATGTCCTTGAGCATCAAAAGTCAGGGAATCTACACAAGCCTGTAAAACGGAAGTAAGAGGAGGTAAACATTCCTGTTCTGCTCTGTTTGTTGACATCTGTTGGTTCAAAACTCGAAAACATTGATTTGTATCCTCTAGAGCAAAATTACAGAGCCGTGTTGCCTGTTCCGTTGATGTCACATTCCGTAAATCCTGGAAGCATTGACTGGTATAAGGTGTTGCTATACGGCATAGTTTTTCAGCGTGTTCCAAAGAGGTAGAATTTCTTAATTCCTGAAAGCACTGGCTTGTATAACGGGTTGAGTTACGGCACAATCGTGCAACTCTCTCCGCAGAGATATCTCTTTGTAAATCCTGAAAACATTGAGTTCTGACACTTAAGCTGTGTTTATAATCCTCTTTTTCTGGTAAGTTATACTGTTTTTGGGCGTGTACTGGTATGTTCAGTGCAAACATTACAAATGCCAGAATCAGGGGAGTCTGGACTAAACCAAAATCCACATTGAAAAATTTCATAGTTTTTATTCTATGAGTTGAAAAATAATATTTATATTAAGATGGGAAGGTGATTTATCAAAAAAAGTTCCGGGTAGTAACTCCCCAAGCTTTTGTGTCTAGGGTAGGGGTTTCAACAGCACATCTTGGAGTAGGTGCGATTCGTTATGCAGTGAATCACGGTAGCCAGTCTGTAAATAACTACACCAACCAGCTTTAGTAATATATACTCTACAAAGCCCGTAGATGACGATTTCGCACCCGTTCAGCACTACCAGTAGGAATCGCAGCAATTAATTTTTGCGTGTATTCCTCTTTAGGTTCTTGGTAGATGCTTTCGGCTGTCCCTTCTTCAACAATTTGACCGCGATTCATGACTAAAATGCGATCGCTCATAAATTTCACTACACTTAAATCGTGAGAAATAAAGATATAAGTAAGCTGAAAGTCTGACTGTAACTCTTTTAGAAGATTTAATACCTGCGCTTGTACTGAAACATCTAGCGCTGAAACTGACTCATCGCAGATGATAAACTTAGGATTTAACGCCAAAGAACGAGCTATGCAAATCCGTTGGCGTTGACCGCCAGAAAACTGATGAGGATAGCGGTTAATCGCATCTGCACTCAACCCTACTCGTTCTAAAAGTTCGACTACTCGCTGGCGTCGTTGTTGTTTTGTCTTCCCAACAGCGTGAATTAACAAAGGTTCCATTACCGCGTCCCCAACCTTCATTCGGGGATCGAGGGAACTAAAAGGATTTTGGAAGACTATTTGCATTTCCCGCCGCAGTTTTTGCAACCGTTCTCCTTTGAGACTAGTAATATCTTGTTTCTCAAAGATAATCTGACCACTCATCGGTTCAATTAAGCGCAGCAAGGTTCTGCCAAGGGTCGTTTTACCGCAACCAGATTCTCCCACCAAACCTAGTGTTTCTCCTGGTTTAACATCAAAAGAAACGCCATTAACTGCCATATTATAACTTTTTATACTACCGAACACCCCACGCACTGGAAAACTAACTTTCAGGTTGCGGATTTGCAGCAGGGGTTCCAATTCATTAAAGTTTGCCAATCTTGCAGCAATCTCTTCTTTAGTAACTTCTGTGGGTTGTGCGGGTTCTTTCGGCTGAATTACTACTTGTCCGGTTGGCGTCTCTTCTGCACTCATGTAGTCGGAAACAGTGAGTAATTTTTGGGGACGGCGGTTGAGTGTGGGGCGACAAGCTATCAAACCTTTAGTATATGGATGCTTGGGACTACTGAAAATTTGCCGAGAAGTACCAGATTCGACAACTTTACCTCTATACATTACCGCTACTTGGTCAGCAATTTCTGAAATTAGCCCCAAATCGTGGGTGATGAAAATCATTGCCATATCACGGCTTTGCTGTAATTCTCGCATTAACTCCAAAATAGTCGCTTGCACCGTCACATCCAAAGCTGTGGTTGGTTCATCGGCAATTAAGATTAATGGGTTGCAAGAAATTGCCATTGCAATCATTACCCGTTGCAACTGACCTCCAGAAAGTTCATGAGGATAGCGTTCCAGCATGGCTTCTTTATGTTCTTTAACCAACTGTGCCAACTTTGGCCCATCTGGTTTAGATAATTTGGCGTTGGTTTGGTGCCAAGTTTCGATATACTGCTGCTGGATCTCCTCATCGCTAGGTAGAAGTTTAACCTCTTGCAGACCTGCGATCGCAATTTGTCGTGCTTGGGCTGCTGACACATTTTGATGCCGCATAATCGCTTCTGTTAGCTGAAACCCAATGTTATAAACCGGATTAAGCGAACTCATCGGTTCTTGAAAAATCATGGCGATGTCGCCACCCCGGTGTAACTGCATTTGCTCAGGAGGCAATGTTACCAAATCGATGGGGTTGCCATTTTCCTGCGGACGAAACCAGATTTCACCGCCACTCACTATGCCAGGAGTTTGCAACAAACCCATCACAGCTAAGGCTGTCACCGATTTACCACTTCCCGATTCTCCTACTATTCCTAGAGTTTCACCTCGATGCAGCGTAAAGGAAATACCATCCAAAGCTCTGACAGTGTTGCCATCACCGGGAAATTCAACTTGGAGATTGCGAACCTCTAGGACAGTTTCTCTCATAGGAGTTGGGTATGAATCTTAACTTAAAATTATTTGGATTTTAACAATAGTTTTGATCTATTATGTGCGTAAATTTGGTTTTTATACTCCTCGGCAGTGTTCACTGCTAAAACTTTAACCACAATTGACATCACATACTTCCACAATATACATACATTTGCGATGTAGAACTGCTCGCGATCGTTCACAAGTACAACTTACAGTTAGCCATTATCTGCCGAAGTTCGAGACTTTATCTATACTTTATAAGCAATAACCAACAGTTGAGGAGCATCAAAACCACCCTGAAGCACAAGGTCGTGTACGATCTGCCATCCCTTTCGAGTAAACAACAATTCCCAAAACGATGGGCTGGATTCTGAGTATAGTTGTCTCCAGTAAAGCAACTCACTACGAGTCAAAAAACACTGGTCACAACGGTAATAATCTACACAAAAACCTGTTGTTTCCAGAAGCGTAAATATTTGCTCGTGAGTGAAGGCATGAAGGTGGTATGGATCAAAATGACGCGTTTCACCTAGTGGTACAGACATCATCAATATACCATTGCTAGTTAAATAATTACTGAGTTGTCTTAAAAAATAGGTCGGATTTTTTAAATGTTCTATCGTCTCAAAGGAGATAACAACGTCAAAAGGCTCTGAACACTCAAATTGCTCTGCATCAGCGCAAATGAACTCTATTCCGGGTATTTGGTAGTGTTTATTAGCATATTCCACAATCTGGGAGCATATATCAACTCCAACTACACTGCTTGCGCCTGCCACACGAAGCATTTGGCTACCATATCCACTGCCACATGCTATATCTAGAACTCTTTTTCCCAAGACATACTTAGTTGCAGTTTCGTAGCGTCCAAGATGTAGCTCCACGATCTTGCGACTAGCCGAATCGTTAGCCATGCGTTTGGGAATCAAGCGTTCCCAAGTTACAGCCAGGTTATCCAAAGCTTCAACTGAACTGCTAATAAAGTTACTCATATAATTTACGGTTAACAAAGCGCTAGTGTTTTATTGTGAGAGTTTTCAATTATACATAGCTGCCAGTAACCCTAACCCTGCATTCAGACCAGATGCTCTTGTGTACGATCTGGCTAGGGTGTTGATTTTGTTGGAAATACCATCAGAATTTATCATGTAATTTTTGTGTCGTTAGCAGAACCAGATAAATGCAGAATTAGTATCAGCGATGCCTCACGACAAAACCCAAAGCGTCAACGCAGACAAAAAAATAGCACATCTTCAAGGATGGCTATTTGTAGAAATTGTCTAATCGTAATCATTAGTTAGCAAATTGAATACACGCTCAACTACCAACTTTAGAACGGAATATCATCTGGATCTGGTTCTTCCTCTTTCACTGCTGGATAAGTAGTTCGCTCATAATTTGTGGATTGGGGTACGGGTTCGTAAGTTTTCGTTTGGGGAGCAACGCCAACAGGATTTGTCGCTGGAGTAGGTGCTGGACGTGGTGACTCGTAACTGGGAACCTCTTTCTGTGCAGGACGAGATGCTGATGGTTGTCGTGGAGCAGTTTCAGTGAATGATGGAGTTACGGTTGCTGAGGGTAATGGATCGGTATTAAAACTACCTCCAACAGATTGAATTTGTTGTACTGTTAATTCAGCGCGTTTTTCTTTAAAACCTTCTTGACGATCGACAGTATTCATAGTTAAACGTCCTACCAAGATGACGCGATCGCCTTGGTGGTAATTTTGCTGAATTTCTGTCGCTAAATTCCCCCAGCCGACAACTTTCAGGGTGGCTGGCGGATCTTCTGGTTTCTGGGAATTGGGAAACTGCACCAGCATTTCCGTGACTCCCAGATTATCTGCTGTATAGCGGAGTTGCGGTTCGTTAATAATTTCTGCCATCAAAACGCAGCTGTTCATTAAAATTACTCCTGACTGCAAAAAGTACTGATTGAAAAAGAGGGATTTTTCTATGTAGTGCCAATTAATATCTAAATATGTTTAATTGTTTGCATTTTTTAATAATGCGTGAGTTTTTAGTCCTTTCTAGCATAAAAGCCAAGCGATCGCTTTGAACAGCATTGAGTATACTGTTCGCCACCCTCGCTTGACTAAATTGAGCATTCAATTCTGCATAGAGTAGTATAATTGTACCACTAAGTTAATTAAATAGAAAAATTTCTTGCCAAGAATTAAGCCTTGACGCGAACTGGAAAAACACCCAAGGCGATCAACCTGGCTGGAAGGTCGCGCAAGATGGGTAAGCGCAAAAATCCGGGTGGTACAAAGGTGCGATTTAAGGTGATAACCGGGGCCAATACCCGCTTTTGGATAAAAGTTTGAAACGCCTGAATAATGCGTGTGGGCAATTCGCGTTGACGTTGTACTTTTGCTAGGTCGCTAAGTTGTACTTGTCGGTTCTTGAGCGGTTTGCTGAGTACATTCGCTGCAACGACAGCATCTTGAATCGCGTAGTTAATCCCAACTCCACCCACAGGGGACATTATATGAGCTGCATCACCAATGAGTAATAGTCCTGGACGATACCAGCGTTTGACGCGGCTGGACTCTACTGAAAGAAAAGCTACTTGTGACCAGTCATGTAAATTTTGAATGCGTTGCTGGAATTCTGGTACTACTTCCACAACCGATTTTTTTAATTCCTCCAAACCCGCAGCCCTTAGTTGTTGATAGCCTCCCTTGGGGATGACATCGGCAACTTGCCACTCATCACCACGGTCAAGCATGGCAATTAGCTTACCTTGACCAAAGCGCCCCATTCCCCCTTCAGGGTCTTCTGGCTGACGCGGTAGGCGAAACCAGAGGACATCCATTGGCGGCGAAGTTTCGATTGATTCAAACTCACCCAAGTGGCGTAAACGTGAGTGGCGACCGTCTGCACCCACTGTCAGTATTGCGCGAATTTCATGCCAACCACCGCCTCCTCGATAGCGGACACCTTGAATCACTTCATTTTCGGTGATTAATTCCTGTACATTCGCACCCATTACTAGATGGAAACTAGGATATTTTTGTGCTTCTTGGGTGATGAACTCCAAGAATTTTACCTGGGGAAGCATTGTAATGTAGGGATAATGGGTTTTCAGATGGCTAAAATCTGCGAATGTGAGAGTATCTTGAGGAGTTTGAATACTAATTTGGCGCATTTTGGTATGGGGAAGTTCTAACAAGCGATCGCTTAATCCCAATTCCTCCATAATTTCCATCACCGATGGATGAATTGTATCGCCGCGAAAATCGCGATCGAAGTCTTTGTGTGCTTCCAGCAGCATCACAGAAATGCCTTGACGCGCTAACAACAGCCCCAATACTGCTCCTGCTGGTCCCCCACCCACAATGCAACAATCTGTAGTTTGTACGTCTACAATGTCATGGACAGGATTAACGCTTGGGTCTTGAGAAAGATTTTTAGGTACATAGGTAGTCATAACAACACCTCTTAACAGCCCTAAAATTTAGGGTAGTTTGCTTTTGATAGTGTTAGCTGTTTTTTTAACTTTTCGTATTTACCCTGAAGGTGTATTATGATGAGCGCTAAACTGTCATTGGTCATTAGTCATTAGTCCAAATCCAATGCCCAATGCCCAATGCCCCATGCCCCATGCCCAATGCCCAATCCCCAATGACAATAATTAGTTGTGTCCCAAGTTATTTTAGAAAACGTTTATAAAAGTTTTTCCTCGCGTAAAGGGGAAAGTGTTACCTCACAAACCCAATCTCCTCTCACGCCTGGGGAAAAAATCGATGTAGCCCAAGAGCGGGCGGAAAGTTTCAATGTCTTGCGACGGATTAACCTGACGATCGCAGACGGTGAATTTATGGTGCTGGTAGGCCCTTCTGGTTGTGGTAAAAGTACCTTGCTGCGGTTAATCGCCGGGTTAGAAGTGATGACTGGCGGTAATATCTGGATAGGCGATCGCTTGATCAATGACTTACCACCCAAAGAACGCGACATCGCAATGGTGTTTCAAAATTACGCCCTTTATCCTCACATGACGGTGTATGACAACATCGCTTTTGGGTTACGCCGCAGGGAAAGCAGGGGAGCAGCACTTCGGCTACGCTCAGTGACCGAGGAGCAGGGGAGCAGAGGAGATACTTCCTCGTCTCCTTATTTTCGGACGTGGGCGGAAAATCTTTTTGTAGGAGCGACCAGAAAGTTACCTAAAGGATTGCGCTACACTTCTGACAAAGAACGGGCGGTGGATGAACAGGTGCGTAGTGTTGCTCAACTGTTGCAAATCGAAACATTGTTGAATCGCTTACCCAAACAACTATCTGGGGGACAAAGACAACGGGTTGCATTGGGAAGAGCGATCGCACGTGACCCCCAAGTATTCTTAATGGATGAACCGCTTTCTAACTTAGATGCCAAACTACGGGCAGAAACCCGCGCTCAAATTGTCAAATTGCAGCGCCAATTGGGGACAACAACAATTTACGTTACCCACGATCAAACAGAAGCTATGACAATGGGCGATCGTATTGCGATTATGTCTGAGGGTAAAATTCAGCAAGTTGCTTCTCCCTTAGAACTTTACAACCGCCCAGCCAATCTTTTTGTAGCAGAATTCATTGGTTCACCACCGATGAATTTTATTCCTGTAGAATTTCATGCCCCGCAGTTGATTACTCGTTCCCAGTTTCGTTTCACCCTCCCAGAAGTTTGGGGAAAAGCTTTACAAAAATATGATGGGAAAACTCTAATTTTAGGCATCCGTCCAGAACACTTTAACTTGAGTATGCCTGCAACCAAAAATCTACCAGTGCAAGTAGATTTGGTAGAGAATCTCGGCAATGATTCCTTTCTCGCTGTTAAGATTGCCGAACCAGGATCTAAACCTAGTACTACAGCGAATTACCTACAAGTGCGAATACCACCAGACCGATTTGTACAACCTGGTGAGCAACTTTGGTTATCGCTAACCCCAGAGAAAATTCACTTTTTTGATCCAGAAACCGAGTTAGCAATATTTCCCTAATACTATCCGCGCCTAATTGGTAGAATACGCACCCTAGATTGAGCTTGGTCAACAGTGACCAATGCGCCTATTTCTAGTGAAGACTCAAACTGATTCACGGCTGAAATAACTAGATTTTCAATACTATTCGGCAAAACATCCTAGGTACGAACCTGAATAACACTGGGAGTATCGGCACCTGTGGCAGCTAGTAAGGAACCGAAGTCTAAATCGTGAGTAAAGACGATATATTCATTAGTTCTTGCCCACTGCATAATTATTGAATCTTTCTCGCGGGGATCGCCAACTGTAGACCAGTGGACAGCGGAGATATTGTACCTCTCAAAAACCGCAACCCAATCAGGAGAAAGGTTCATATCAATCGAAATTTTCATGCACTTCTAAGAGGGACTTCAATCTCTGCAGCCCGCCATGCAGCGTAGGCAAGTGCCTCATAGATGTCGGCTTCTTCGAGGTAGGGATATGCCTTGAGGATGTCGCTATTACTGTGTCCAGATGCTATTAACCCGACGATGGTACCAACAGTAATACGCATTCCCCGAATACAGGGTTTGCCACCCATCACTTCAGGATTGCGAGTAATTCTAGTGAGATTTTGCATAATTTTTGTAGAGTATTATATTGAGCATTTTAACTTTCACAAGTGCGATCGAATTGGTAAAAAAGTGCTTTCAACTGTAAAGTAGCGATGCCTACGGCGGCAAGCTACGCACCCCATTACACCCCAAATTTCATCGGTGCGTAGCCGTAAGGCTGTCGTCAGACATCGCACCTCAAAGTTACTAATTTATAGAAGTGCTAAAAGATAGTGCAGATGCTTCTAGTAAATGCGGATGGTGACTTTGCCAAAAACTCAAAATTTGTTCGCCAACCTGTTGAGGATAAAAATAGTGAAAAAAATGATACCCTTCTGGGTATTCCCAGAGTTTATCTTCTGGCTTGAACCAATTTAACCAGTCATGCAATACAGTTGAGTTGACTACCGGATCGCTCTTGCTACCACATACCATCATTGGCATAGAAACTCCACTTTTGGGTAAATAAACCAACTTAAATAAAGAGTGTGACGTGGGAGATTGTTCTAAATCTTTATCTAAGGCAGCTACTAACTTTTTAGTGGTATGAGGTGGTTGATTGCCAAATAGACTGCGAACGCTGCTTGCTAGAATTAGTTCACGGCTGATGCTAAAAAGTTGTCGTTGAAAGTAATAGTGAGCCTGCCAATTGTTTGCAGGTTGAGCAGCTACAGCTAGCAGAGTGAGCGATCGCACTTTTTGCGGAAATCGCCGCGCAAAGGTTAAGGCGATCGCACCACCCATAGCATGTCCTGCTAAATGCACGGGGCCGCGGCATTCCAAAAATTCATACAGTAAATCTACAGCTTGATCTATGGAACTGGCTTCATCTTTAGTTTGCTGATATTCCCACTGAGCAATATTTATATAACTAGATAAATATTCAAGTAATGGTTTATCAAAACGCTGCAAAACAGGACTGGCACTTAACCATAAAACATCAAATGAATCAGACATAAATACCTATAACTTCTAAATTATCAATTGCAATAAAGGCGCACAGCTAGCTGTACGCCCTAAATCTCTACAAACCAAATTCTTTCTTTAACTGAGTAACCCAAGTTTTAATTCGCTCGTCTGTTAAATCAGATTGACTACCTTCATCAAGTGCCAATCCGACAAACTTGCCATTTCTCAAAGCTCTAGAATTCTCAAAATCATATCCCTCGGTTGACCAGTAACCAACAGTTTTGCCGCCCCGTTGGGAAATCTTTTCTTCCAGAATTCCAATTGCATCTTGGAAGTTATCGGCATAACCATATTGGTCTCCATCACCAAAATAGGCAACTAGCTTTCCACTAAAATCTATTTCATCTAGATCGGAGAAAAAGCCTTCCCAATCGCTCTGAAGTTGACCAATATCCCAAGTAGGAGAGCCAATAATCAGCAAGTCATATTCATCAAAAGTGCTACTATCCGCCTCATAAATGGGATGTAATGTTACAACATCACCACCAAACTCATCTCGAATTTTTTCAGCATCAGATTCAGTGTTACCAGTTTGAGTCCCGTAAAACAAACCAATTTTTTTTGACATATTGACACCTGAAAAATAAATAGTTGTGTGCTCTGCTGAAAAGTCGCCCTGAGAGGTTGGTTAATCTGCCCATCAAGGCATCTACTCCAGTGTTTGAACAGCCACGCAAGTCAAAAGCGTTATCTTTTCAGAAAGTTTGCAAATAGCTGAAATACATGACCCCCTTAATGAGTATTAGTCTCAATAACTCTGAAGATATACTACCAGAATAATTGAGAGTCTTTTTCATTTAGATGGGTAAACTTTTGTTAAGTATTTCAGGAAACAAACCGAAAACTAGACGAGGCAGCAAGAATTCTCATACCTTAATTGGTCAAAAACTTCGCACTGACTCGAATAGGAGTATTGAGATGAACGCCTGAACAAAAGAGTTTAGACTAAAAGCGATACAAGACTCGATCTTGCAGAAGTTATGCGATCTTGTCCTTTGGCTGCTCTAAATACGGTAAGTCAATCAAGTTACCGTATTTTTATATTAAGAGTGAATAACGCACTCTGCAAGAAGATAGTTTAAATCAAACGGAAATTGCCCCTTATGCCAAAAGACTGGTTTGAATGGCACGATCTCTACAATAGTGAACCAACATTGCAGCAGCGACTGCAAATTGTTCGGGAATATATTTCTCATAGCTTGGATGCATCTTTACCGGGAATCATTCGTGTAGTCAGTGTTTGCGCGGGTGATGGGAGGGATTTATTCGGGAACGCTATCAAAGCACTCCCGTGCAAAAGATGTGTACGCACGACTTGTTGAACTTGTCTAGATTACAATTACTGAAAAAAGTAACTGTTCGTTAAGCTATGACAAATTTGGAATTGATCATTTTTGATTGCGATGGTGTGTTGGTAAATAGTGAACCGATAGTGAATCGTATTTTTGCCGAAACATTAACTGAAGGTGGATTGACAATCACCTATGAAGAAGTCACCCAACAATTTATGGGGAAGTCATTGGCAACTTGTTTGGAGATTATTAAGAAAACCTACGGAAAACCAGTTCCTGCTAAATTGCTTGAACGCTGTAAGGAACGAGAAATCGCTGCATTGCAACAAGAACTCCAAGCAACTGAGGGAATTGCTGCCGTTTTAGAACAGATTACATTGCCAAGATGTGTAGCATCGAACAGCAGTCCTCGGCATATTCAATTCGTTTTACAATTAACGGGATTGTTGCATCAATTTGATGGCAAGCTATATAGCTCTCATCATGTTGAACGCCCTAAGCCCTTTCCTGATGTGTATCTGTATGCGGCTAGCCAAATGGGTAAGACTCCAGAAAATTGTTTGGTAATCGAGGACTCGGTAACGGGGGTGCAAGCAGCATCTGCCGCCCGAATGCAGGTATTTGGTTATACTCCACGAAGTAATCAAGGCAATTCTTCGCATCACGATGCTTTGATTGCCGCAGGAGCAAAGCTAGTTTTTGAGGATATGTATCAATTGCCGATTTTATTGAAATTGTGGAAGTGATTTTAAAGTTTTTGTGGGATATCACTTAAGGTTTACTGAACCCAGGACAATCACCTTATTCATTCTTATACTGTCCAATTTTCTGAAAATTTAGGATATATTGTTGACGACTTTTTTAGCTTAGGTAATCGCCTAGAGTCTGATGAGTCACATTTTAAAAATAAGTGTATTTTGTCAATACGCCCAAATGTAGAAATAAACGACCAATACCTGAAAGTATTCAGTTTACTCTAACTAAATTTCTCGAATTTGGATAGCGGACAGTTCAACTTTAGAGGCATTATTTTGTAACGGAAAAACAACGAGGCTCCAACCAATTTTTCTTCCGAACGCCTTCTCAAAATCTTTTGACAACTACCTTACAGCCTTAATTTGTGACGAATGGGCGGATGGTCAAGATAATTCGTAGTTCGTAATTAAAGAATTCAATTACGAATTACGAATTACGAATTACGAATTACACTTCGGCGGGTTGATATTCTTGTTGTCTTTCCACAAAAGTCTGAACACGGGTGCGGTAGTTTCTCACAGTCTCATCTACCCATTCGCGATCGTTGCTATTTGCATACAAATGCACCAGTGGTTCGCTGGCATCTGGTAAAACTAACAGCCAACTGTCATCGTAGGGTTGACAAATTTTTACTCCATCGATGAGTTCTAGATTTTGCGCTGGGTGAGTTTCTACCAAGTAACGCATTAAAGCACCCTTAGCTGTCCACGGGCAACGGACTGTATAACTTTTGTGAATTACACGAGGCAATTCTGACCGCGCCGCAGCAAGCGATCGCTCCTGGATAGTCAACATCTCAATGATCTTGGCAATGCAGAACATAGAATCAAATCCCGGATGCAGTTGCGGGAAAATAAAACCAGTATCTCCACTACCTCCCAACACCACATTTGGGTTTTTCTGGCAAGCCTCCATTAAAGCTGTAGGGTTGGCTTTAGTGCGAATCACTCTGCCATCATGGCGACGGGCGACTTGTTCAATAGCACTGGAAGCATGAACTGGTACAACTACCGTTCCTCTGGGGTTAGCAGTTAATATCATGTCTACCATCAGTGCTGTTAACATTTCCCCGCGAATTGGGTAGCCTGATTCATCAACTAAAATTAGCTGTTCTCCATTAGCGGATACTTGCACCCCAAAGTTAGCTTTTAATGCCTCCACTACATGACCTAACTGAGTCAGCAATCCTTCGCGATCGGTGATTGACATTGCCGTTTTATTGACACTGGCATTCAATACCACTGCATCAGCGCCAAATTTATCCAACATTTGGGGTAAAACTGCCCCTGATACTGCATAAACATAGTCAATCACCACTTTTGCCCGACTGTTGCGGAGTGTATGAACATGCAATAGTTTCTCAAAAGCAGTGCAGTAGCGCTCCATGACTTGGCTAGGATAAGATACATCGCCAATTTCATGAATTAGTGCCCGCCGCATATCTTCCTTAAAGTAAGCCCCTTCAATTTTCTTTTCTAGGGCTTTGGTGATATTAATGCCCTTGGCATCCATGAATTCAATCAGAATATAGTCAGGGCGGTCTGGGTGTACCCGGACGTGGATACCA
The DNA here is from genome assembly GCF_034530955.1 of Nostoc sp. DedQUE05. Taxonomy (NCBI): domain Bacteria; kingdom Bacillati; phylum Cyanobacteriota; class Cyanophyceae; order Nostocales; family Nostocaceae; genus Nostoc; species Nostoc sp. DedQUE05. Next base: position 35,285 of record NZ_JAVRCB010000064.1, read on the forward strand.
CCAGCTACCGACATTGTGGGTATAACTGTACGGGCGATGGGGATAGCTGTAGCATCAAGGTTTTGAATGTCAACACCTACCGACATTAAACCTGCAATCAGCGATCGCGTCACCATCCGAGAGACATTACGCTGGTCGCGGGAAACCGTTACTTTAGAACCAGGTTTCAAAGTAGAACCGTAAGCAGCTCCCAATTTCACAGCAAATTCTGGAGTAATGTCGATATTAGCTAATCCTTGAACACCACGTTGACCGAATAAATTTCGTTGGGCAGTGTTCCCCCAAATTAAGTTAATGTTTAAAACTGCCCCTGACTCAATCTTTTTACTGGGCCAAACGCGCACACCAGGGCTAATTTGGGCTTCTTCTCCTACCGTAGAAAGCGAACCCACAACAGCAGCTTCTAATACATGGGCGCGGCGGTCTACACGAGTGCCACGGGAAATTACACAGGCAGAAAGATGTGCTTCATCGCCAATAAATGCCCCATTCCACACGATGGGACGTTTGAGATTAGCATCAGCACCAATAGTGACATTATCCCCAATTACGGTTCCTGCCTCAATCTGTACTCTTGCCCCAATACGGCAATTGTCACCAATCACAGCCGGGGTTTCAATCACAGCCGTGCGATCGATGTAAGTATTTTGACCTACCCATAATTCATGAGAAACTTCTTTATAGGCAAAATCCAACTGGACTTTTCGATCTAACGCGTCATACTGAGCTTCACGATAGGCATCTAAGTGACCGACATCACACCAATAACCTTGAGCAATGTAACCATACATTGGCTCATCTTTTGCTAGCAGTAAGGGGAATAAGTCTTTAGAAAAGTCACATTCAACGTTTGCTGGCAGATATTCCAAAACTTCTGGTTCGAGAATATAAGTACCAGTGTTGACGGTATCAGAAAAAATTTCACTACTAGAGGGTTTTTCTAAAAATCGCCGAATCCGTGCTTCCTCATCAGTAATCACCACTCCAAATTCAATCGGGTTGGGAACCCTGGTTAAAATCAAAGTAGCTTTTGACTGTTTTTGTTTGTGATATGCGATCGCCCCCGTCAGGTCAAAATCTGTTATGCTATCCCCGCTAATCACTAAAAAGGTTTCATCAAGAAGTTCGGCAATGTTTTTTACACAGCCTGCTGTACCCAAAGGTTGGTCTTCTTCGACAGCATAAGTCATCTGAACGCCAAAATCGCTGCCATCTTGAAAATAGTCTCGCAAGACATCAGGTAAATAATGCAATGTTGCAATAACTTCTGTAATTTGATGTCGTTTGAGGAGATTGATAATATGTTCGGCAATTGGTCGATTTAGAATCGGCACCATCGGTTTTGGCAGATCGCAAGTCAACGGGCGAAGCCGCGTTCCCGAACCCCCTGCCATCAGTACTGCACGCATAAATCCTCCTTAACTAGTTACAGCTTTCGCTATTTGAAAAACGTGTCAGATATATTTTGTTTTTCTTTCTCTAGTCTCCTATGGATATTGAGATTTGAGGAACTTCCACAAGATGCATATAGATTGGGGATTGGGCATTGGGCATTGGGCATTGGGGAGAAACTTGTTCAATATTTCTCCCTGTTATCTTTCTCATCCCCCCAGTCCCCAGTCCCCAGTCCCCAGTCCCCAGTCCCCAGTCCCCAGTCCCCAG
>NZ_JAVRCB010000065.1:0-36468 GCF_034530955.1 Nostoc sp. DedQUE05
GTCCTGTTTGGACCCCTTCGCAAACAGGCTGGGGTCAAAGCAGAGGAAGTTGAAGAAGCGCCCGAATTTATTCCATTTTTGCCCTGGATACTTCGTGCTATATCACTTGGACGGACTGCGTACAAGACGGCTTCGCGTCGTTAATAAGGAGCCAGTACAGCTCTAATCAAGCCCTCTGCTGCTTGAGAAAGAACCAACTTTCCTTCAAGACGGGCGATGGCTGATGACAAACTGCATTGCATCTATGCCCTCCGATTTCTCTTCTGATTTAGGGAGTTTGGGGGCTGCGATCTGATTTTCCTTTCATTTCATCAATACAGGAGGCAAAACCCCATGATTTTAGAAGATGATTTTTACTTAACAGACGAGCAACTTGATGGCGCTTCAAGCGAAGTCCGCAATCAGTGGGGAGCCGAGATTGACGACAAACTTGAAAACCTTTTAGAGCATCAAATCTTGGCTGAAGATGGCGGTATCGAGTCTACTAAGCGCCAGCAGGTGATTGTTCATTACAAACCAACTAAGTTGTTCGACGATTTCCTGAACGAGTTCGAGGACTTGGATAACTCATATCGGAAACGCGGAGAAGAATTTGAATTCCAATATCTCGACGAATTTGAAAGCTTGGTAAATGAATCGATCGAGTCACTCTTGAAAGAGTTGCCAACCGCAGAGACAGGCGAACATTTAAGGTTGGGGAATGCGGTCGTTGCCAACCTCACCCCTGCCGAAATTAAACAAATTGCCAGTCGTAGCGATGTAGAACAAATAGAATTTGATACGCCCCTAAAGTTGGAACTCGATCTGAGCGCTGTTAGCGTGGGTGTGGTTGAAGCCAGAACCCAAGGACTGGTTGGCACGGGCAAAGGCGTGATCATCGCTGTCCTAGATGGAGAAGTTGATATTAACCATCCTGACCTTAAGGGTCGTGTGGTTCACAAGAAGAATTACACTCAGCAAGAGTGGGGCAACCCGCATCCGCATGGCACCCATGTGGCGGGCATCATCGCGGGCAATGGCTCCAAGTACAAAGGCATGGCACCGGGGGCAGAAATCTGGAGCTATAAGATTTTTCCCACCCCACCCGGAGAATCGACCGAATCGAGAGGTGCCGATGCAATTGAGGATGTCGTGAAGGATATGCAGCAAGAGAAGCGATTACGGATTGCCAACTGTAGTTGGGGATCGTTTAGCCAAACGCTTGATGGCAACAGCGTCGTTTCCGAAACCGCTGAACGAGCGACGAAACTCGGCTTAGTGTTAGTGAAAAGCGCAGGCAACGAAGGCACTAAAAGACCTGGACCCGGAAGCCTTACCATCCCAGCAGATGCTAGAGGGGATGTGATTGTGGTTGGAGCGTCTAGCCGCGATAGTACGAGCGTCATGCCTTTTAGCAGTCGGGGTCCAACGAGCGACGAGCGACCAAAGCCGGATATTCTAGCTCCTGGTGAATTGATTATGTCTGCCAAGCCGGGTGGCGGCTACACTAGGCTGTCGGGTACCAGTATGGCATCCCCCCATATTGCAGGGATTGCTGCCCTGATCTTAGAGCGTTATCCAAAGCTCCAACCTTTGCAGGTCAAGAAAATTCTGATGCAATCTGCCAAGAAACTGGATTCTTCTGAATTCGATGAGAATGCCCAGGGGGTGGGATTGGTGGATGCCGTCAAAGCGTTACAGCTAGCAGGGCAACCGCTCGCGGAAGCAGAGAAAGTCACCGCCATTCCATCGCTTAAAGAATGGACGCTGCGCGAACAGGTCAATATTGCTGTGCGAAACACGGGTGACGAAACGATGCAAGCGGTGAAAGCAACTCTGGTTGGACCTGACGGCATTAACCTGCTTGGGCTTGACGGCAAGAAAGTGACGAGTGCCGAACAAGACTATGGCACGTTGCGAGTCGGTGCAGAGGCAACCCGCGACTTTGGAATTGAAGTGCCTTCAAAGTTCAAGTCACCTCAATGCAAACTCACTTTAAACCTCAATTTCACTACGCCAACTGGCAAGAAGAAGACTCGTTCGTACAAGCTAACGCATCAAGTTCCCAGTCTTCAGCGCTAGAACGTTGTGTCAGTAGAACGAAAACTTAGTAAGGAGGTTCAAATTCAAAATGAATGTTGATTTCACAACTATTGCACGGGGGAGTGAAAGTGGTTATCAAAGCGCCAGTCAAATGGTGATTGACAACTCAGAGGAATGGATCGATCTCTGGCAACAGCACACCTCTAATGCCGAGCCACCGCCACCCGTTCCTCAAGTGGATTTTACCCGCTACAGTGTAGTCGTCGTCTTTACTGGGGAGCAGCCGACTGGTGGTTACTCAGTTGAGATTCTGAGTGCCGAAACCAGTGTCTCCCAAACTCAGCAGCAACTCGCGATTACCGTTGAGCATCGCCAGCCTGAAGCTGGAGACTTCGTGACAGAGGCGCTTACCTATCCCTATCACATAATTAGGATTCCCAAAATTGATGGCAAGGTCGTCTTTAAACACATTTAACCCAGCGTGTCGTTCGCTCAACATCACCGTCACCCAATCCGAATTCAACACACATCAACAACATGAGCAAAAATCATGAAAGCACACATAGTCGAACAAGTTGAGTTTTTTTCAGAAGCAGAACTGGAGAGCCTAGAGTTCGTGTCAGAGGAATTAGATGCCATTGAGAAAGAGCGAGTTCCTGATTTGGACAGTATATCTTTTGAGGAAGTAGCTAAAGAGCTGGAAGCATACTTCGAGGGAGGCGTTGAACAGGCAGGGTTGGAACAGCATGGTGGATTTACTGGTGTTCCCGAGCTTGATATGCATGTGCTTGAAAGTCTAGATTTCAACTCTCTTGTAAGACTACGAACAACATCGACATACCTGAAAACCTTGGTTGATAACTTAGCTCAAAATGCGAAAAATTTATTGTTGACAAAAAAGTTGAGATTTCTAGGGGGAATTACCAGACAAAGGGAGATCGAGCAAGCTGGGGGAGATATCAACAACATATCGGCAGCCAAAGTACTGCAATTATGGAAAGGAGGGAGCATAACAAGGACATAAAGTCGTTATTCACGGATTGATGGCGAGCCCGATCTTGTAGGTTGGGTTAAGGCACGAAACCCAACAAACCAATCATCGTCTTATATGGCCGTAGATTGTAGAAAAATCAAATCGTAACTTAATGTTGGGTGGAGCGATCGCTCCACCCAACCTACATAAGAGAGCGATCGCGCTTTCTTGTTGGGACTGTGTTAAAAGTGCGATCGCTCATGTAGGACGGTTGATAAGAGTGCGATGTCTGTTCTCAAGAGTGCGATCGCTAATTTTGTAGAGACAGTCTTAAAAGTAAGGCGATCGCTCATGGATGATGGTTGATGAGCGTGCGAATTTATCCAAAATCTAAATGTTCTAAAAAGGTACTTAATCATGAATACAAACATTGTAAATACTGACTCCCCCGATGTCAATGCACCGAATCCATAGATGTCATATCAATCAAATTGACGTTATTTTTCAGTTATAAAGGAAAATTTTATTTAACTAAGGGTTCTGGAAGCGTAAAAAACTCCTGACGGCGTTGAATCAACACTATAACAACACCGCTTGCAACCACGGCAAAGGCAGAAGGAATAAATGGCAACCATAGCCCTTGTTTTAAAAGAGCGATCGCACAAACTCCATATAAAATGACAACTGTTACAAAGATAGCGCATCTCTTATGTGAGAGCGATCGCACCCGCCAAATAATCAGACTCCCAACTACAGACCAGCCGCATATCCAAAGAATATCGCTCCAGTAAGGCAAAACCCAAAGAATTGGACGTTGGTCTAAAACTGCACTCAAAACTTGGCTAACCATTTGTGCTTGTATAAATACCCCTGATATTTCTTGGTAATCTTGCTGTGCAGTACTGTAGAGAGTTGACCAAGTATCGCTGACTGTATTAGCTGTCACTCCAACGATCACTACCTTATCTTTCATTGATTTACGATCGAATTTCTCACTCAATACCTCATCAAGAGAAACTCTCTGATAATCTGTATTACGGTAATTGACAAGTATTTGATTTCCGCCTAAATCAACTCCTTGTTGATAGGCACCACTGCGGCTAAATTTTAAGCGTTTAAATACTTTAGAGCCAAACTGTACATAATCTTCATTAAATTTAGATTTAATATTTTCCTCAGATAAGTAACGAGTAACTAATTGCAACGACAGCGAATAAGGCGTTGTACAAGTTGAAGAAGGCTCTTGTGCCATCATCAAAATTTGGCGACGGACGATACCATCTGGGTCTTGAATTGCATCAGTAAAACCCTGACGTTCTACAGGTACGTCTTTCGGAGGTTTAACACCTTGTGGGTCATATTTGCGATCGCGGCTTTTGCAGACAACAACAACATTATCTTTATTAAGTTCAGTCGGAAGTTGTATTGGATTTGATTTATTTGGAGGATCGGCAAAGTCTCTATAAATATCCAGTCCAACAACTCGCGGTTGATACTTTTGTAGTTTGTTGAGCAATTTAGCTAACATACTATCCGAAATGGATTTTAGTCCTTTGGTCATCTCTTGTCGTGATTGAATATCTTTTTCAGTAATTTCTACAATTATCAACCTTGGATCTGGCTCTTCTTGAGGTTGCAACCGTAGCATTTGATCGAAAGTTTGTAGTTCGATTTTTTCAAATACTCCCAAGTATCTCAAACCTAATGTTGAAATAGCCACAATCAAAGTACTAAGTAGTACAGTCAAAAGTTTGAGTTTTGGTGTTGCAATTTTACCTTTTGTCGGAACTTCACCTACAAATTTAGTATCAGCAAAATTACCGCACAATTCTTGCCACGTAGTAGGAAAAGTTGTGGGATTTTGATAGATAACTGGCAACCAACTGGCACAAGGAAATTCATTTTCCAGTCCTTGAAGTCTTTCTCGCGCTTCTCGCACAGCCAAGTAAAATGGTTTGCTATCTGCAAAGGCGGTAAGAAAGTTTTTTAAAAATTCCTGTGCGATTAAATCTGGCACTCCTTCCCGCATTACAATCATTTGGGGAATGTTTAAATCAGCTAAATTTCGTCCTAAGCCAATTCCGTCACAAGAATTGAAAATTGCTAGTTTCAAACCGCGTCTAATTGCTGCCTTAAGTCCATTTTTCAACTGCGAAATTGTTAAACTTTCTGTTTGATTGATGCAAATTTCCCCAATTTCTCCGTCAGTAAGACTAGTGCTATGTCCGGCAAAAAATAGAATATCCCAATCATGATTCCATAGATGCTCGTCAAGTGTTTGTCGTGTTGGTTCTATAAGAAAAGTGGTTTTGCCATCTGTTAAACCTTGTAAAGCAGAGGCATCTTTATCAATATCAATACCAACTCTATTGCCTAGAATTGCCAAAATTTTGACTTTACCTGTAGGAGATTTTTGTAATAAGTGAGTAGATTCATACTCATGATTGCTTAAAGCTAATTCCGCTTTCGGGTAATCTTCAAAAAAATGCCATAGATGCCAAGGCAAGCGATGCAATAGAACTATATTTGTTTCAATAATGACTCTAATTTCATTATTACGACTGAGTAGAGTTCGCAACTGCCGTTCAATATTCTGAAATGATTCACATTTTAACCAAGCATTGATATTTGCTTGTAGCTGTTGACACACTTCATTAAAGTCATTGACAGAAATATTGGTTATGTCTTGCGAATGTACTTTTATCCGTTGATTCCTACCCAGGCGTTGATGAACTGCTGCGTAGAGTAACTGCCATCTGCGGTAGAGTTCGCTTAGTTCTGGTGCTGGTGGTAGACTCCCTGTTAATTTCACAGGTACAAATTGGTTATCACACCAAACTTGAGCCGTGACAACAGGAAATCCTTGATTTAAATCTCCTCCCAAGAAGCTGAAGACAACTAGCTTACTCATAAGTTAAATGGACTTAGCCATTCGTGATTAACTAATGACTAATCAACAGAGAGCATTCTACTTATGCAAAAATACCAAATAAAAGTGCAGTATAAGGACTACACAAGACAAATTTGGTATAAACCTATGACTTTCGAGCAAAAACAACGACAACGTTTACAAGCCACCACAAAGAGATTGCATCAACCAATTTGACCCTGCTGGCTCATAATAACTAAATTATGAAATTTTCTGTTATTTGATAATTATCAAGACCAACCTGGATGCTGAAACATTCTCCTACTTCCCCATCAAAGAGTTTTAACTGCACATAACTATCTTGAATTCTTGCTTGTACTTGTTGAAGTATTTCCCCTCGATCTGAAAGTAAAATTAGCTTGATATTAGCAGGTAGGTCAAGTTGATTACAAGCTGGATGTAGTTGCACGCGAATACTAACTTGTTGGTTAGCTTCTGGTATTAAGGCGATTAATAAAATAACTTTTTGAGTCTCTATTTCTATTCCCAAGTCAATCAGCTTGGCGCGTTTGATCGCGGCAGCATTTAACCCGGAAGAAGTGCGGAAATTAAAAGCTAGGCTACTGGAGTTTGGCTCAAAAAAAGTCTCTATAGCTTGCCAAGAAGCATCATAAATCTGCTCCAGCCAACGACTGAGACTCACTTGTACTTGTGAAAATTGCGTAGGTGCAGATTGCAGTCTTTCTTGGTACAAACGCTGCCGCCACTGCTCATTTTCTAGTAGCATTCCCCAGGTTGTAAATGGCACTGCTAGTCTAGGAAATGTTACAGAGGAATCACTTAACCGTTGCACAAGATTTTCTGCTTGAACATTCGATAATTCTGGTAGTGGAGCGATCGCACCTTTCATCTCCTCTGTTCCACAAAATTGGTAGGTGATCCAAAAAGCATTAAGGTCTTTAATTAAGTGCCGTGCATCTATACAATAAGTCCTATCTACTTGGTCGTAGTCTGCTAGTGATTTAAGTTTTTCATGGGTTATATAGCTCCAAATTCTTACCCACTTCCCATCTGCTGTAACTTGCACTGCTAAATAATAGTCTGCTGCCCAACTAGGAATGTCTACCCATTCTTGAGGAACTTCTAACTCACTATCATCAATTGCCTCGCTAGGAATTAAAACGACTCGCTTTTGATTTAACAAAATTGCTGTGCCATTGACAAATTCCCAAAAAGCAGGAATACCAGGAGAACTATGCCAGATACTTGCTTCTGGAACATATTCAGCTTTTACCCAATTCAAAAACCCATAAACGCAAATTTGATTTATGTAAGCACGCCAGCGACTGCTAGGTGTGGCGTACATTTGGCTTTCTTGCCAAGAACTTGTCTGCAAGGATGGTGATATTTCTAACAATAATTCCTGCGGTTCAGTAAAAGCCGAAGTCATTCTTACTACCTCATCATTCATAATTTCAGCGATATTCCCCATACTTAACTTTCAACCATTCTTCCAAAGCACTACTCATATCATTAACTAGGTTGGAAGTCACAGAAATATTAAGCGTGTCTTGGCTCCATTGGATCAATGCTTTCAGCATTGATTCTCTACATTTGATCAGCCGACGAGAAACAGTAGGCTGACTCATTTGTAGGCGTTCTACAATCTGTGGCTGAGTTAATCCCTGTTGGTAATAAAGTTGAAGTATTTCTTGAGTTTTTGCCTCAAAAGCTTGTAAAGTTTTTAACAAAACAGCTTCAATCTGAGATCGTTGATTTTGTTGGTTTTGGGCATCCTCTTGGGCTATCATCTCCGTGATTAATGATTCAGAGGATGGATCTGGCAAATCAAAAGTTGTTGTGGAGTCATCTTTTGGTATCACTACATTTAGAGAACTAACAGGTGGATACAGATAACCACGCACGTAGATAGCTGCTTGGGTTAGCCACTGTTCAATTTTCTCTCTCGTGGATTCTGGAGTAGGTTGAGTTAACTGATTTTGGCGATCGCGGTTGTAGAGCTTGACAATAGCTTCCCAAAGTTGAGGTTCTGGTTCTGGTAGTGACTTTGTGCCACTTGGTTGGTTTTGAACATACAGTTCTTTGAAACAAGTCCAGGCTAATCGATATTGAACAATTAGAATCGGTGATAATCCAGCTTGAGCAAGAGCTTCTAAAAACTGCTTTTTGCTTACTTTGCGTAACAATGCCCAATTTGTGCAAATATCAGCTTCCTTGCGTTGGCGTAAAATATCTTTTAGCCGACTCGGAACTGCCATAGTAGCATAGGCTTTTAAGCTAGAGCATTTTTCTAGATTAAAATTTTTGAGAATTGTTTCAATTTCAGCATTCGCCATTTGAAAATAATCTGCTAGGCTATGTTGACTATTTGTAAATTTGGCAATAGTCTTTTTAGCAGCCCAATAATTTTGTTCCTGTAAATAAGCAGATAAATGCATTCTAGCAAGGCTATTAGATTCCTCTCGCCAGCATTTGTACCAATGTAATGCCCAAAAGTTTTCTGAGTTAGGGACGAATGATGAAGACTCCAAGCAATTTTGAATATTTCGATGTAGTTTGATATCAATCAACCATTTGCTGAATCTGTCTCCTTCCAACTCAACGAAGGTTGAGAACATCTCGATAATTTTTTGACGAGGACGCATAAGCAGTTAACAATTTCAATCGATCCGAACTTAAGCAACTATCAAAACCGCAGATATCTCTGTGGACAATTGCAAGATACTGGTTTGCTAATTTCCAATTCAATAGCGCACATATTTTATTCCTTGATGTTTTTGAAGATAACTCTATTCATATTCTGTTGAATCTAGATAGTTTAGTTATTTTAAAGTTAAATTTTTGTAATTATGGGTTTAGTAGCCATAATTGCGAACATATACCTAATTGAGCCTTTTTGGGAATACGCCCTTCGGTATACTTTTGACTATCTATTTTTCCTAAATCCTTAAAAAATGGGCGAACCGGGAATAATTAAAGTTAATTGCTTATTTTTCAGCTTAAAGTATTTTAATTAAATCGATTAAATCAACTTTTTTGAGCTAACCGCACGTGAGTTTAAAAGTGAGAAAAATCAAACTACTGGCTTTGATATTAATTAGTTTAGCAATGGTGTTGTGGTTTAATTTGCGTTTTTCAACACCTTCAATACCCACTATTGCAGCTTCACCAGCAAAAACTATCCGCTACTTCGATCGCACTTTGCCCCAAAGCATCGCTCACATCGTGTTGATTCCAGTTAATAGCAAATTTTTGGTGACTCCTGCACTATCACAGAAGGTAGCCACTGTAGAAGAATTTGCCCAAAAGCATCAAGCCGTGGCTATTTTGAATGCAGGCTTTTTTGATCCAGTCAACCAAAAAACTACATCTTATGTTGTCCGACAAGGAAAATTGATAGCCGATCCCAAACAAAACGAACGGCTGGTGAACAATCCCAACTTAAAATCTTATTTGGGCCAAATATTCAATCGCACAGAATTCCGTCGTTACTTATGCGGGCAAACTAGCCGCTATTCCATTGCCCTACACAGTCAGTCACCACCAGCAGGTTGTCAGTTAGTTGATGCTATCGGTGCTGGCCCGCGCCTATTACCAGAACTCACCTTAGAAAAAGAGGGCTTTGTAGACAACGCTAATAAACGAGATGCGCTTGGCAGCAATCAACCCAATGCCAGAACTGCTGTAGGTATCACCCCTGATGGCAGCGTTATTTTAGTTATGGTGGCTCAAAAACCCTCGGCTCCCGCGAATGGAATATCTTTGCCAGCATTAGCTGATTTGATGAAAACTCTTGGTGCCGATCGCGCCATGAATCTGGATGGAGGAAGTTCGTCTTCGCTTTATTACAATGGGAAAACCTTTTACGGGAAGGTTGATTTGGAGGGAAATTTTATCAAGCGTCCTGTAAAGTCGGTTTTGCTGGTTCAGAAAAGGTAGGGATTGTGGGAATTATACCTACCTACTGGTAGATTTTTTCCATATCAGCAATTCCCGAATCCGAATTGCGTCACAATAGTAATAGGCAATCATTGAAGGTGCTATTATGCTTCGTCTAACTCAAATTATTCGGAACTTGTTCCTTCGTCTTGAAGGCTTGTTTGGTGTTTTATTCCAAAGTATTTCTAATTTTTTCGGAAATTTATTTGGTTTTTTTGGCAAGCTTTTCGGATTCTCTGAGTCTGGTTATTTCTTAGAATCCGATCGGGTGCAAGACGTAAATCAAGCTTCAACTAAACAGCCAATTGAAACGAATCGGGATAACACTACTAAAATTCCTGCCCCTAACCGCCGTCGTTCTAATGCTAAACTTGACGACTACTACCTCAACATGGCTCGTGATGTGAAAAAGAACTAACAAAAGCCATCAAGTAGAGGGTTAATAGTAATAAGCTGTTCCACCTTTAACTTGCATAATTAGGGTGGGCAATAATTTGGCGTCAGCGCTACTTTAATAACGCTCAGTACAGGTCAGCCGAACGCTGTCCACCCCACAATATTTTAATTAAATTTAGATGTACAAATTATATCTGGAACAGTTTAGCAATACCTAAATTGCGCTTTACATTTTTAGAAAAATCATCTAGCCACAATTAACGAATTTGGATGTGCGTAGGCGATCTTTACCGCAGGCATCGCACCTTTCACAAAAATTTTGTCCAGTTTGAGGCTGGACAATAGCTAGAAATATTTTTGAGTTTGAATATTTACTTGGTTTTTAGCTAACTTACCAAATCAACTAAAGCGTTGCTTTGGAAGCGAACTATAGATGAAACTGAGCAACCGCGATAATTCTCAGAGGTGAATACTGATAGTGTGATATTGGCTTGACCTGGATCTAAAATGCGTTTTACCTTGCAGGTTTGCATTTTATTGTTGCAGTAAGCAATAATGCGATCGCCAGCCTTGACTTCCAACGCTTGAATTTTCAATTAATACCAACCTTGCCAGGAATTTGCTTTGTTAAAGAAAAAATATATTGCTATATTTCATTCGCTTAACAATAGCAATGTTTCTTTACTATAGCACAAAAAGGATATCAATGCTATCAATTTAATCTTGGTAATGTCAAGTTTGTTCGTGCTGCAAATATTAGTGCAGGAGGTAGGAAGCAGAAATTTATCTGTTGCTCTCAACCCTATCTAATTCCAAGCCACCAAATCGTTTGCGCAGTTTACAGGTCGGAGTATTTGTTGAAATTAAGATGTAGGGAAACCTCTACTCCAAAGAAGTTGGAGCAAAATTTGTTTGAAGACAAATTTTTCTTTCGATGTTTTTGTTACAATCATTGAAATTTTTACCTAAAAATACCACTATGGCTTTATATGCTGAATTACATAGACATCTAGGCGGCTCGGTCGTACCACGAGTTTTATGGCGATATTTCGAGCGGCATTCTTCGGAGTTAATTTCCCGCTTTGCTGACTATTCAGAATTTGAAGATTTTTATACCCGCCCACGTAACACCCTAGACGAGTATCTAGAATTACACACCTTGGTAGAAAGCGTGCAAACTGTAGAAACTTTGCCTTACTTTATCTATCGCTTGGTGCGGGGTGCTTACATATTTGAAAATTTGGCTTATCTGGAACTGCGCTACACTCCTTATTTGCGGACACCTGAGCATCTGAGTCAATCTGCAAGAATTGACAAGATGGCAGAAATTGTGCGAGTCGTAGGACTTGCCAGCCAACAGCCAGAATATCCGATTGTTACTAGCCAAATTCTCTGTATGCACACACGCCTACCTTATGAGGTGAACAAGGCGATTGTTGATTTGGCAGCACAAAATAAACAGTATGTCTGTGCAGTAGATGTAGCCGGAGGTGATAGTTATTACGCCGATCGCTTAGAAGAATGGATTAGCTTATATGATTATGCGCGATCGCTGGGCGTTAACACCACGGGACATCTATATGAAACCACCGCTGGTTGTTACCCAGAACTGTTACCATATTTGATGCGGATTGGTCACGGCATTCAAATTCCCCTACTATATCCAGAGCTACTTAATGATGTAGCTAGACGCGGGCAATGTTTAGAGGTTTGTCCGACAACTTACCTAAAAACTGGAACTTTGCAGGATATACGTCAACTCAAATTAGTTTTTGACCGTTGTCTTGATGCTGGAGTTGATATCGCTATCTGTACTGATAATGCCGGATTGCACAATGTGCGTCTACCGTTTGAGTATGAAAATCTCTTGACTTACAACATTATTAGTTTTGCACAACTACAAGCTTGTCAAGATGCAGCTTTCCGTCATGCTTTTGCTTGGCCTTATAGTCAACGTCCTGCATCACTGTTGAACGGTTTGCTCAAACCTGAACCACCGAAAATTTTGTCCATGAGAGATAGTAATTAACGAATCGCCTAAAAATATTTATAAAGTCAGGTGATTTAATGTTAATTAATGTTGCAATTACTAACTTTTTCTGATGCCATAGAAAAAGTTGTAATACACAATAGATATCTTGCAAAATTAATGTTTTATAAATTAAACCACAGATGCACACAGATAATTTATCAGTGTTTATTTGTGGTTCTTTTGTTGCTGAGAAAGGATTCTTGATATAAGTCGTATATAGCGTGCCCCAGAAGCTATAAACTATAATTTATGGCATCTACTATTCAAGCTCTACCAACAGAAGTTGTATATCTCATTACAGCTGGAGAGGTAATCGACTCTTTAGCCTCTGTGGTGCGGGAATTGGTAGAAAATTCCCTAGACGCAGGTGCAACGCGAATTGTGGTTTCTTTGTGGCCGCAGCAATGGCGAATTCGCGTGGCAGATAATGGCTGTGGAATGAACCTAGATGATTTACAACAAGCAGCCACAGCCCACAGCACTAGTAAAATTCGCTCTAGTGCCGATTTGTGGAAAATTAACAGTTTAGGGTTTCGTGGTGAGGCGTTGCACAGTTTAACGACTCTGGCTGATTTAGAAATTTTGAGTCGTCCTCTGGGGGGAAATTTAGGATGGCGGATAATTTATGGCGATGGCGGGAAAGTTGTACAAGTTGAAGCAACTGCGATCGCACCTGGTACAGTAGTTACAGTTTCTCATCTTTTCGGTAATTGCTCATCTCGTCGTCAGGGATTACCCACAACAGCACAGCAAATGAAAGCTGTGCAAGCCACAATTCACCAAATCGCCCTCTGTCATCCCCACGTCACCTGGCAGATTTGGCAAAATGACCGTCAATGGTTTACCATTTGTCCGGCAGCGACAATTGGGCAATTGCTACCGCAGATTTTACCACAAGTGCGACAAGGTGACTTGCAAGAAGTAAAACTCGAAATACCCAACCCCCCCAACTCTTGTACAGACGCGATGAATCGCGTCTCTACGGACACTTGTACAGACGCGATGAATCGCGTCTCTCCTCACTCAGCACTAAATTTAGTGGTAGGATTACCCGATCGCACTCATCGTCATCGTCCAGATTGGGTACGTGTAGCTATCAACAGACGTATGATTAAGACACCGGAATTAGAGCAAACCATATTATCAGCATTTCATAGAACATTACCACGCGATCGCTATCCAATTTGTTTTTTACATCTTGCCATTTCTCCCGATCAAATTAACTGGAATCGCAATCCAGCAAAAACAGAAATTTACCTCAACGAAATCATTTATTGGCAAGAGCAAATTACCCAAGCAATTAACCAAGCACTCAGCATTTCTTCTAACAATCTCAAAGAAGCTGTTCACACAACACGAGTTAGTAAATTACTCAAAGCCGCAGAAGCCAAAGGCAGCTATAATTTCAATTCTCAAAATCCTAATGAAAATCCCAAAACTCCTAACTCCTCACTCCCAACTCCTAACTCTTTAAAAGCTGTCGCGCAAGTTAGCAACACTTATATTGTGGCGGAACATTCAGGTGGGATGTGGTTAGTAGAACAGCACATTGCCCATGAGCGAGTTTTGTATGAGCAATTATGCGATGATTGGCAACTTGTCCCCGTCGAACCGCCAATAATTCTTTATCAATTATCGCCAGCGCAAGTATTGCAACTCCAACGCATTGGTTTAGAAATAGAACCCTTTGGCGAACAACTTTGGGCAGTCCGTAATATCCCCGCACCTTTGCAACAGCGAAACGACTGTGCAGAAGCAATTTTAGAGCTTAGTTGGGGAGGCGATTTACAAACAGCTCAAGTCGCTGTTGCCTGTCGCAGTGCTATTCGTAATGGTACACCCATGAATCAGCAAGAAATGCAGACACTTTTAGATAATTGGCAACGTACTCGCAACCCTCGCACCTGTCCTCATGGACGACCAATTTATTTATCTTTAGAAGAATCAGCTTTAGCTCGGTTTTTCCGGCGTAATTGGGTAATTGGAAAAAGTCATGGAATTTGATGTTTTCAGTAATGCCAATACTAAATGTCGTTTGCTGTTGTCGTTTGCCAAATTATTTGTCCTAAGCTCGACTTTATCCATTACGGTAGTAGGATATTGGCAATTTCAAATGGTATTGTTGTATTCATGGGAAGATACACACAATTATCCTTCAGCCTCAGTGTATTACTTGTGCCATCACTATTCGCCAAGGCTGTATTTAAATGTTATGTATGCAGCAAAACCCGCATCTTTTAGCGATCGCCTACATTTGTGATGACCCGTAGGCAAAAATGGATAAAGTCGAGCTAATGACAAATAACAAATGACAAATACCATCACAAACTTAAAGGCAGCTGAACTGTAAACGTTGTCCAGCCCTGAGAGCTGGTAACTTCAATCGTGCCTTGGAGATATTCTACTAACTTCTTAACCAATGTTAAACCTAATCCTGTGCCGCTTTGTTGCCAGCGTTCGCTTTCAGGAATCCGGTAAAACGGCTCAAAAATTCGAGATTGTTCTTTTTTCGGAATTATCACCCCAGAATTGCTAAATGTGATTTGAAAATAAGGAACTTGAAAATTATCTAATACACCAGATTTAGCATCTTCATCGATCGGACTTTTTGTGATATAAATTAGCTGAACGTTTAACACAATCTGTCCATCAGGTGGAGTGTATTTACAAGCATTGTTGAGTAACTCTGAGATAATTTCAGTCAGGCTAGCCAAGTCTGAAACTAAAGGTGGTAAATCTGGAGAAACACTAACTTGCAAAGACTGTTCTCTAGCTTGAGCGCGTTCTTGAAAATACTCGGCAACGTGAGGCAGCCAGTTTTGGAGTTGAATTGATGTTAATTCCAATGGATAGACATCTGCATCAATCATTCGTAGATACAGTAAATTGTCAACCAAATCCAGTTCTTGTTCGCACTGTTCGCGCACAATACGTAAATAGCGGTCTACAGATTCAGATGGGGGAAGTGTGTTTGAATTTAAGATACCCTGGCGATCGAGAATATTTTCTAGCACAGAGATTGCCATTTTGATGTTTGATAAGGGCGTTCGCATTTCATGAGAAGTGGTTGCCAGAAAATCCTCTTTTAATTGGTTCAGGCGTTGCAGTTCTGCCACTCGAACTTCTAGTTGTTGGGCACGTTCAGCTGCGAGATTGCGTTCTTCGGTTAACCGTCGTTGCGTGTCATCTCGGAAAACAAATACGGCTCCTGTAATTACACCATTATTATTTATCAGGGGAGTAGCACTATCAGCTATTGGTGTAGTTGTCCCGTTTCTAGCAACTAGTAGAACACCACTGCCTAAATATATAGTAGTTTCTTGTTGGAGGGCTGCAATAATTGGATTTTCTGTCGGCAACTGAGTTTGTTCATCAATGATTTTGATAACTTCAGTTAACGTCTTGTCTTTAGCTTCATTCCATTGCCACCCTGTTAGAGCTTCAGCTACCTGATTGATGTATTTAATATTTAAATTAGTATCGACTACAATTACCCCATCGCCCATTCCCCGAAGCACAGAACTCAAAAATTGCTCGCGATCGTAGCGATTGAGTGCTGTTTGAATGGCAACGTAAAGTTCTTGCTCTTTAATGGGTTTAAGAATATATCCAAAGGGGGATGTCAGCGTTGCTCGCTCGACAGTACTTTGATCGGAGTGCCCGGTGACGTAGATAATCGGGATTTGCAAATGATGCCAAATTTGCTCTGATGCCTGGATACCATCTATTTCACCGCGTAATCTGATATCCATTAAAATCAAGTTTGGGCGTAATTCAGTTGCTTTTGCAATTGCCTCTTCGGCAGAATCGGCAATATCTAAAACAACATATCCTAAAGACTCTAAAGTTTCTTGTAAGTTGATAGCAAGGATATATTCATCTTCAACAACAAGGACTCGAACTGTCTCTTTTGTCTGCGTGTTTGGTGAGAGGTCAATTATGTTCATATGCGGCTGTTTGTAAAAGTAATTTTGAACTCTGTTCCTTGTTGAGAGTCAATTTCAAGTTTTCCTCTTAGCTGCTTGACTAAACCCTGGACAAGTGTTATACCCAGCGTTTTCGTTTTCTTACTATCAAAGTTTTCAGGTAAGCCAACACCATTATCTCTAATAATGAGTGTCAAAGTAGATGCGGGTTCTTGATAAAACTTAACCTCAATTTTGCCTCCACGATTACCAACAAAAGCGTATTTTAAAGCATTAGAAACCAGTTCGTTGATAATTAGACCACAAGGAATGGCGGTTTCGATGTCAAGGCTAGCATTATCAACTTGAATATGTAGTTGAATCTGGCTGGAACTGACATTATAGGAATCAAATAAATGAGTTGTTAAATCTGGAATGTATTGAGCGAAATCAATATCAGCGAGGTCTTCAGAACGGTATAGTTTTTCATGAACTAGAGCAATGGAAGCAATGCGGTTTTGGCTATCGCGCAAAATAGCTGTCACCACAGGATCTTGTGTTCGTCTGCATTGCATTTGCAGCAAACTGCTGACAATTCCTAAATTGTTCTTAACACGATGATGAATTTCTTTGAGTAATACTTCCTTTTCTTTTAGAGAGGCTTTGATTTTTTCTTCCGCTTGCTTTTGCTCGGTGATATCTTGTTGGATAGCCACAAGGACACTTCCATACTCAGGATGTTCAAAAACGGAAGCGGTAGCGCTACACCAGAATGGAGTGCCATCTTTTTTAATATTATAAATTTCATAGATTACTTCACTGTGTTCTAAAACAGCAGTGCTAATCGCCTGATTAACATCTTCAGGTGTATTATTTTCATCACCATAGTTGACGATCGATACATGCTGACCGATTAATTCACCAGGCTCATAACCAAACATCTGCTCGAATTTAGGATTGGCGTAGACAAACACGCCATCTGTTGCACGAACTAGGCAAATTCCCTCCGCCATATTGCGGGTAATGACTGCTTGCAACTCTAACATTTGTTCAGCGCGTTTGCGATCGCTGATTTCAACTACCACAATGCCCATGCTAATAGGTTCATCAGCTTCAGACTGAATTGGAAAATAGGAAGCTAGCCAAGTCCTGATTACACCTGGAAATTTTGGGGTTTCTCCACTGATTTCCAAATCTAAAATTGGTTCACCTGTTGTTAAGACATGTCGAAAGAGTTGCTTTTGCTTTGGTGCAATATCAGGGACAATCTCCCACGGTGTCTTACCAATATGCTCTGCTGCGGGAATGCCATTAATTTCTGCTAATGCTTCATTAATCAATGAATAACGCAGTTCCCGATCGAGAATGGTTATACCAACAGGTGCATTATTGATGAAGGTATCCAATAACTTTTGCTTGTGAGCTACTTCTCGCTCTAGAATTTTGCGTTCTGTGATATCAATCGCCACTCTACCCACTAGCTTTTGTGCAGACAATCCGAGAATCGGGAATTTGTATACCAAGAACTCACCGAGGGAACCGTCTGGTTGAGGAGCAAATTCAATCACCTCAATTGCCTGATTTGTCTCTATGACTGTGCGAAGGTGATCGAAATGCTGCCTAGCAATTTCATCTGGGTAGAGGTCAGAAATATATTGCCCAATCACCTGTTCGGGTAGTAATTTAAATGTCCGCAGGTATGTTTGATTTAAGTAAAGTACACGCCCATCTGTATCGGTGATGCAAGCTAGCACTGGGCTGTTGTTCATAAATGCCTGAAATCGGGCTTCACTTTCTTGCAAAGCTGCTTCTGCTTGCTTTTGCTCACTTACATCAATAATTACTCCTAACATCCGTACAGGTTCGCCTGCTTCGTTGTAAGCAGCACGCCCTTTTCCCGTGAGCCAGCGAACCCTGCCATCGGGATAAATCACTCGATATTCAGCTTGAAAATTAATATGTTGTGCCAGTGCATTTGATACAGTCTGTTCAATTCCGTCAACATCCTCTGGATGCACGCGATCGCGCCATAATTGATAGCTGGCTGATATTTCTGGCTCTAAACCTAACAAACGAAAATGGTTGTCGTTCCAGATAACTTCGCCTGTTTGAACATTCCAATCCCAAAGACCGATGTGGTTAAATTCCAACGTTAGTCTCAGTTGTTCTTCACTTTTGGCTAAGGCTGCTTCGGCTTGTTTGTGTTCGCGTAGTGCGGCTTGTCGATCGCTGATATCTCGATGAGTACCAGTGATTCGCAGAGGATTACCATCTGCATCTCGCATCACAACCTTGCCGTAGTTGGCAATCCATTTGCATTCGCCCGATTTAGTGCAAAGTCGATAGTCAAATTTGTACGGTATTGAACTATCCTTGAAATGAGCTGCCAAGATTTTCTTTGTCCAAGGTAGATCGTCTGGATGAACTAATCGCTCCCAAGTACTCAAATTCTGTGGGAGTTCATCAAAGCGGTATCCGAGCATTTCTAAATAGCGAGGGCTGTAATACACCTCTCCAGTCAAAAAATTCCAGTCCCACAAACCATCCCCAGAAGCCTCAAGGGCTAATTGTAGTCGTTCCTCGCTTTCTCGGAGAGCTATTTCTGCCCGTTGCTGCTCTTTTTCACCATCCTTCCGGGCAGTAATATCCGTGATTCGTACTAGTTGCATCACAGTACCAGCGACCGTAATTTGTTTGGTTGCGATGTTTCCCCAAAAGGATTTGCCCTGCTTAGTAATATATTCAACTTCTCGACTGCAAAACCCTTGCTGGTGAATTTCTTGTATAAAGGTGGCAATCTCATCGGAAGTAAACGGTTGTTTTTGCAGAGTGTTACCTTTAATGTTAATTAATTCGGCTTTGCTAGAGGCTGCAAATAGCTTCACTGCTCGATCGTTACAGTCAGCGATCAGTAATGTTTCAACATCTACCAAAAAAAGTGCATCAGCGGATTCGTTATAAACAGCTTCTAGCAGGTCACGACTACGGATTATTTCTAACTCATTTTGTTTACGTTCTGTAATATCTAGAACCGCTCCCAATAGCTTAACTGGCTGCCCTTGAGCATCATAAGCTATCTCTGCTTTCGACTCAACGTAGCGCACCGAACCATCAGGTCGGATAATTCGATACTCAAGATTGAAAGGGGCTTGTTGAGCGTAGTCTGTCGTAGACATCGCCTGTTCCAGTTGAGCCTCTATCCAGGCGCGATCGTCTGGATGAACTATTTGGAGAAGTTCCGTCTGGTTGGGTTCGCCTTGAGTGGGATTTAGACCAGAGATGCGAAAGGTTTCCATTGACCAGGAGCGCTTTTTCGTTTCTAAATTCAATTCCCAACTGCCTACATGGGCGATTTGTTGAGTAGTGGCTAGCAGTGCTTCACTTTGTTGGAGTTTTTCTTTAGCCTGTTTGAGTTCGGTAATATCTCGCCCTTCTGGAATCAACAAAACAATTTGACCTGTCTCATCTAAAAGCGGACGGAGTGAAAAATCGATTGTTGCTACCCGATTATTTGCACCGAGAACATCAACTTCATAGCGGATAAACTCTCCTTGGGCTGCACGAGCGATCGCTTGTTTTAATTCTGCTTGAGTTTGCGGTGAAATTGTCCACCAGTGTGCTTCCCAAAAAGGGCGATTGATTACATCTTCTAGTTTCAGTCCGGCAAAACTTAGCGCCGTCTGGTTCGCCTCCAGTAAAATGCCAGCTGGCGTTAGCAGTCCGATGAACTGGAAAGTATTATTGAAGATGGCACGGAAACGGCGATCGCTTTGGTGCAATTTGGCAGTGCGTTCTTGTACCTTGGCTTCTAACTCGGTGTTGAGGATTTGGAGATTGTGATAGAGTTCGGCTTGTTGGATAGCGATCGCTAGTTGCACCGTCAGTGAAGAGAGCAATTCTACCTCAAATGTCTGCCATTGTCGCGGGGCAGAACATTGATGTGCAATAAATAACCCCCAAAGTTCAACTGTTTGAGTCTCCTTGCTCTCAAACAAAATCGGGACAACTAAATTCGCCTTCACCTGAAACTGTTCCAAAAGTTGAATATGGCAATCACTTAAACCTGCTTCGTAGATGTTTGTCGCCGCCCAAATTTTTCCTCGGCGATATTCTCCCCCCTGATTTTCCTGAAAACAGGTATCTTCAATCTGCATTCCGAAGATTGGTGTCCATTGGGGTAATACCGACTCCGCGACGATGTTACCTCGCATTTGAGGCGTAAATTGATATAGCAGTACTCGATCGGCGCTCAGTAACTTGCGGACTTCTTGAACGCTCGTGGCAAGGATATCTTGAAGCTTCAACGATTGGCGAATATTAAGAGCGATCGCTCCTACTAACTTTTGTTGTTCCTGTTGTTGTTTTAGCTGCCGCATTAGCTGCATCTGCTCGATCGCCCCATGAACCGCTCGACGTAAATTATCAGAAGTCAGTTTTCCCTTGACTAGATAATCTTGCGCCCCACTCTTAATCGCTTGAACTGCGATCGTTTCGTCTCCCTGTCCAGCCAGTAGAATTACTGAAATTTGACTGTTAGAAGTTTGCCTCTGTAGCCGAGTGAGAAATTCCAGCCCATCTAAATCTGGTAATCGATAGTCCAACAAAATCACATCTGGTATTTTCTCTTGACAAGCTTGTAGCGCCTGATTGCCAGATTCAAATTCGTAAATATCATAAGTGTAGCGATCGTCCCGCTCTAGGAAGCGTCGATACAAAGCTCTATCTTCAGCAGAGTCTTCTACAAAAAATATAGTTGTCATGTTGTCGCCCTCCTAAAGACAGCTGCGGGAGTGAGGAGTGGGGGAGCAGAGGAGCAGGAGGCAGGGAGATGAGGGGGTAGGGAGCAGGGAGCAGGGGGAGAATAACTCCTAACTCAGCACTCATTACTCAACACTGTTTTGCCCAATGACAAATGCCCTATGCCCCAGTCCCCAATCCCCAGTCCCCAGTCCCCAATGCCCCATGCCCCCTAAATTAGCAAATTCGGACTTTTTCTCGATCGCAGACTACTATTTTTAGTCGTATAAACGCATAATAGAATAGTGACTGATCTGTTCGCCCCTTTACAATCTCTCAAACAAGGTGACTGGTTCAAGCTGATCTGCGGAGCCAGCTTCCAGCATTTGCCGGCAGTCAGAAGTTTAACGTTAGCCTATACTTTGGCGGGCGCTGACTGCATAGATGTTGCAGCTGATCCAGCAGTAATTGCAGCAGCGCAATCAGGGCTACAAGCAGCCAAATCTCTGGCTCAGGATGCCCAAAAGCGAGGCTTTGACTACAAAGGCAATTTACCCTTTTTGATGGTCAGCCTAAACGATGGAGAAGACCCCCATTTTCGCAAAGCAGAATTTAATCCTCATGAGTGTCCTACAGACTGCCCTAGACCCTGCGAACGGATTTGTCCGGCACAAGCGATTGTGTTTGACAGTATCAAAGAAGACTTTTCAGGAGTAGTATCCGAAAAGTGTTATGGCTGCGGTCGTTGCATTCCAGTTTGCCCTTATGGTATAATTTATACAGCTTCATCCGTGACAACGCCAGGAGCGATCGCGCCATTGGTAATGTCAACGGGAGTAGATGCCGTAGAAATCCATACAAAAGTCGGGCGATTGGCAGAATTTGAGCGATTATGGCAAGCAATTTCACCGTGGGTTGATAAACTAAAGTTACTAGCCATCAGCTGTCCTGATGGTGAAGGGATGATTGATTACTTAAGAACGCTCTACGAGAAGATTGCCCCATTCAAGGGTGCTTTAATTTGGCAAACCGATGGTCGTCCGATGAGTGGTGATATTGGCGATGGCACCACAATAGCCGCAGTGAAATTAGGGCAAAAAGTTTTGGCAGCTAAGTTACCAGGATATGTGCAGTTAGCAGGCGGCACAAATAAGTATACCGTTGCTAAGTTAAAGGCAATGGAACTACTCAAAGATTTTGGATTGCCGATTTTAGATTTTAGATTAGAAGAAGCTAATCCACAATCTAAAATCCAAAATCCAAAATCCAAAATTTCTGGGGTCGCCTACGGTAGCTACGCCCGCGTACTGCTGTCACCAATTCTCGAACAGTTAGAGAATAAGGAGGTAAGTAACACCAATATGAAGGCGACTGTTCGCCTAGAAGAAGATGAAGTATTGCTTTGGCAAGCTGTAGAACTTGCCCATTCTCTCGTTTCCCAGATAAAGTCACAGCAGGAGCGTTAATTGCTCGTTCGGAAAAATCCCCAGAGCGGGTTCTCCTGCACGCAAATGTCCTCGCTATCTCTAAAAACGTCACCATAGAACGCATGACGATTACAGACGATCTCCAAAAGTTATTAGACATTTTGCCCCAAGACCTGCAACAAGTACTAGAGAGTCATCCCAAACGAGATAGTTTAGTAGAAGTGGTCTTGGATTTGGGTCGTCGCCCAGAGGCTCGCTTTCCTAATCAAGCTGAGTATTTGAGCGAAGTACCCGTTACTCAAGAACAAATAGATGATTGCATTCAACGAGTCGGAATCTTTGGCGGAGATAATCGGGCAGGAATTGAGCAAACTTTGCATCGGATCAGCGCTATTCGCAACCGCACTGGTAAGATTATTGGCTTGACCTGTCGCGTTGGTCGAGCCGTATTCGGAACCATTGGCATGATCCGTGATTTGGTAGAAACTGGTAAATCGATTCTCATGCTGGGGCGTCCAGGCGTGGGTAAAACTACCGCCTTACGGGAAATAGCCCGTGTTTTAGCTGAGGATCTGCATAAGCGAGTGGTGATTATTGACACCTCCAACGAAATCGCTGGTGATGGTGATGTTGCTCACCCCGCCATTGGTCGCGCCAGACGGATGCAAGTGGCTCATCCAAACGAACAGCATCAGGTGATGATTGAGGCAGTGGAAAACCACATGCCAGAGGTCATTGTTATTGATGAAATTGGCACGGAACTGGAAGCTTTAGCGGCTCGTACCATTGCAGAACGGGGCGTACAGTTGGTAGGTACTGCCCACGGAAATCAGATCGAAAATCTGATTAAAAACCCCACCCTGGCTGATTTAGTTGGGGGTATCCAAGCTGTGACCTTGGGAGACGATGAAGCCAGACGGCGAGGCTCTCAAAAGACTGTTTTGGAGCGGAAAGCCCCACCTACCTTTGAAATTGCTGTGGAAATGTTGGAACGCCAACGCTGGACAGTACACGAAAGTGTTGCTGACACCGTAGATAATCTGCTGCGGGGGCGTCAGCCTACTCCACAAACGAGAACCGTTGATGACCACGGCAAAATCGCGGTTACAAGGCAGTTAGCTGTTGTCAACGGTCGTGGTGGACAGCTAGGAACAGTAGAGGATTCTTTCCCACCGGCGCGACCGTCTAATGGCTGGCGTTCATCTGGACAAATGGTTGCACTACCCCAATTGCCTGTAGAGCGGGTAACTGGGCGCAGTGAGTTTGACCGTTTGCTGGATGAATCGTTCAATTATTCTGAAAGCATTGATTTTGATGCTGTTACCAGACACCCAGGGCCCAATGGGGAAGATTTGCCATTGCACGTTTACCCTTATGGCGTTAGCCGTCACCAACTGGAACAGGTGATTAGCGTGCTAACTTTGCCCGTACTATTGACAAAAGATATAGATAGTGCTGATGCAATTTTAGCACTGCGATCGCACGTCAAAAACCACGCCAAATTACGCCAAATGGCAAAAGCTCGTCATGTACCCATTCACATGATTAAGTCCAGCACCATTCCCCAAATTACCCGTGGTTTGCGGCGGTTGCTGAATATTGACGACCCAGAGATGGCCGATGATAGAGAACTACAATTGTTTTTACACAATGGTAGCGATGATGAGATGGATGCTCTTGAAGAAGCTAGACTTGCCGTTGAGCAAATTGTGATTCCTAAAGGACAGCCAGTCGAGTTATT
Source organism: Nostoc sp. DedQUE05 (assembly GCF_034530955.1). Lineage (NCBI taxonomy): Bacteria > Bacillati > Cyanobacteriota > Cyanophyceae > Nostocales > Nostocaceae > Nostoc > Nostoc sp. DedQUE05. Next base: position 24,063 of record NZ_JAVRCB010000065.1, read on the forward strand.
GCCGCGTTCTCCCCAAGTCCGCAAAATGCAACATGAGTTGGTAGAACATTATCGCCTCAAGTCGCATAGTTTTGGCGAAGAACCAAATAGAAGATTACGGATTTATCCGGCGTAACTTTAATAACTCTACCAAAAAGTTTACTTACGATGTACACACAAGCCTTTGTCAAGGTAATTTACGGTTAGTCTCGTAGATAGCCCCTGAGATACCTCACCCTGTCCTATCCTTAGTCAGGATAAGACAGGGTGAGGTTTTGGAGGACTTTCGGGTAATCGGATAACTTATGTGTACAGCGTAACCTTTTAGGAGAAAAGTTTATGGATTTGGAAAGCGCTTTAACTATCAAAAATCGCCAAAATCGTGATCTACACTCAAGCTAATAGTCCAATTTTCTCGCCCTAATTCGCTGTTATCATCAACATTACGCAGCGTCTCATAGACAAAGAATTCGTAAAGAGTGAGTAAGCCCTAATTCACTCAATCTTGCATTTTTTTTAACATCTGTTACATTACTTTACAGACAGTTATAACTGCTACAACACTTGAATTTTGGAGTTATGCTCATGTCAGATTTTAAGAATTCTGCGTCTATTGTTTCAGAAGATCCTAATGCTGTGCGTTTTGGCTTCACTCCTCAGAGTGAAAATTGGAATGGTCGTCTTGCAATGATTGGTTTTGTCTCTGCAATTTTAATTGAAGCTTTTTCTGGTCAAGGGCTACTCCATTTCTGGGGTATCCTCTAAATTGGCGATGTAGGGTAGAACTGCTATACTACCCTGCAAAATTCTCTATATTCTACGCCAGTCATTCGTTTCTAACATCTGGCGGCTATTGCCATTGGTGCAAAATATCAGATTTTTCCGGTTAAGCCAAAATATAAGTGAATAATTACTTTACATTGAATATGTATAGCTAAAACTCATGGAACTACCCCAACGCGTATCAGTCCGCTACAAAGACGCGTCCTTCAACACCAATGAAATCCGCTTGAGAACTTTTCGGCTTGGGTTGCAAATATGGGATGAACAAACTAAACCCAGAAAAACAGAGCTTTATCAGTTTATATCGTCTTGCTTAAAACAAGTTGACCGCCAAGATCGTTTTATGTTTTCTCTGTTGTTCATAGAATTAACAGACCTCATCCGCAACTCTTCTCTGGAAAGAGGAACGAAAGAGGTTCTGATTAAAACAGCTTTTAGAGAATTTGCTTATGCGATAACAGACTTTGAAGACGTTGCCAAATAAGGTTAGTTATGGAAGTGCTGGAATTGCGTAGGCGTAAGCATCACCCGAAAGTCAGCGAACCTAATCGAGTAAGATATCTATGAAGTAAACAGAAACAGCTTTCCAATCGGATTAGTTTTTTCGCTAAATGCGCGGATGGGTAGGTGTTGGGGAAGGGGGAACACAAAAATGCCTGAATTGCCCTATATGTAAGGTTTTGAGGACTGTAGCATCTTCAAACCATCCGCGCACCTTATGTAGACTGAGTTTCAGCTATTTACATTTAGCACAATTGCCACTCCTTATGTTATGATTTTTGCATTCGCGCTATTGAACCTTGAAAACCAAATAACACAAGTCTTTCAGACGCCTGCATCGCAATCAACTAAAATCCCTATTAGGGATTGAAACTTTATATCATTATCAGTGCGATTCTTGCGATAAAATCGCAATCAACTAAAATCCCTATTAGGGATTGAAACAAATCTAGATTCAGAGCGTCTTTGATATCTTCTGGTAATCGCAATCAACTAAAATCCCTATTAGGGATTGAAACTATCTCAGACTGCTTTTGATATGAATAAGTATTATCGCAATCAACTAAAATCCCTATTAGGGATTGAAACCTCTTGGAGAAAATTTTTGATCCACAACAACACCATCGCAATCAACTAAAATCCCTATTAGGGATTGAAACAAATTTTCGCCGAAATCCGTACCTGCTACAAAATGTCGCAATCAACTAAAATCCCTATTAGGGATTGAAACTGTAGAGAATATTCCTCAGCAGCAAATTAGTTCAAATCGCAATCAACTAAAATCCCTATTAGGGATTGAAACTTTCAAAGAAATCAACACCTGACTTGGCAGAATAAATCATCGCAATCAACTAAAATCCCTATTAGGGATTGAAACTGGCAGTAAATACCCTTCCTTTCCTGACGCTAATCGCAATCAACTAAAATCCCTATTAGGGATTGAAACTTTGAATTCATTTCCTAATTGAATTTCAAAAGAATCGCAATCAACTAAAATCCCTATTAGGGATTGAAACGGCAATGCATCGCGCTACTAATGGTTGAGGTGAATATCGCAACCAACTAAAATCCCTATTAGGGATTGGAACGTAATCGGCACAAGTCGCCCCACAGTGGTGTAATATCGCAATCAATTAAAATCCCTATCAGGGATTGAAACTTATCTTCTATCGTCTTGGCGCGATCGCCTGATGGTGCAATACGATCGCAATCAATATCTCTATCAGATATTGGAACGAAGTATACCGAGAGCTAGCCTCTGAAAATAGTATTAAAAATTACAAAAATTACTTCAAGGGTCATTCCACATCCAGCTTGAGGGCTGTGATATTATAGGAGACTGCTGCATACATTTTAGAAAAACTAGAAACTGAATCGACCATGGCCCTCACGCAACTGCGGAAACAAGAAATAATCTCCAACTACCAAGTTCACGAAACTGACACTGGCTCGGCCGATGTCCAAGTCGCTATGCTAACTGAGCGCATTAACCGCCTCAGCGAACATCTCCAAGCAAATAAAAAAGACCATTCTTCCCGAAGAGGACTGTTAAAGCTAATCGGACAGCGTAAGCGTCTTCTAGCTTATATATCGCAGGAAAGCCGGGAAAAATATCAAGCTTTGATTGCTCGTCTCGGTATTCGTGGATAGGATTACCGCTTATGTCTGCTGAAGAATCTGAACGCAGTCGTTTGCCTTTTGAACCGAACAAAAAGCGCCAAAAACCCGCAAAAGCTCAAAGTAAACCAGCAGCACAGCCCCAAGAATCTGTCAAAAAGGCTGATAAAAAAGTGGTTTACACCAAACAAGAGATGGCAATTCCCCAAGTAGTCAGCCAACGGATGATCCGACGGGTAGCTGGGTTCTCTGGTGTACCAACAGCTTTGGGCATTAGCGCTTTGGTTGCTAGCTATCTGCTTGCTGCCTACTCTGATATCCGACTACCTCCCATCGCCGTGTTATTGGTGAACATGGGATTATTTGGTTTGGGGGTTTTAGGGATAACTTATGGCGTTCTCTCTGCCTCTTGGGATGAAGAAAAAGTCGGAAGTTTTCTGGGTTTGGGTGAGTTCAACACCAATTTGGGACGAATGGTGGCAGCTTGGCGCGAAACTCGGCAAAAAAACTTATGATGAACGGCGCTCAGGTATTAAGTAACTGTGATATTGGGTAAATGAAAAAGTTAATGTTGAAGTTGAAATTCGATCGCTTCAACATTGCTAGTTAAAATTCTACAATCCTTTTTATACTCCATATCTAGTTATTTAGCAGTAAAAATACTGACTGAGCGCTGCATTTTATCTATTTATTTTGTAAACAAATTTTATTTTTAACTATTTGTAATTAGGCCAATAGGCAACAATAAAGTTAGCCTATTCATAGAAAATTTTACTCAATTAATTAATCAGGAACTTTCAGATGATTATAGTAATGAAAAGTGGTTCCCCAGAGGCGGAAATAAACCGCATTGATGAGGAACTTAGTAGCTGGGGGCTAACTCCAGAAAAAATTGTTGGTCAACACAAAGTAGTTATTGGTCTAGTAGGTGAAACCGCCAGCTTAGATCCGCTACAAATTCAGGAACTCAGCCCTTGGATTGAGCAGGTGTTACGGGTAGAGCAGCCTTACAAACGAGCTAGCCGTCAGTACCGCCACGGCGAAGCTTCCGATGTGGTGGTTAATACTCCTGATGGAGCGGTAGTATTTGGCGAACATCAGCCTTTGGTAGTCGTTGCTGGCCCCTGCTCCGTAGAAAATGAAGAAATGATTGTAGAGACAGCGCGGCGCGTCAAGGCTGCTGGAGCCGCATTTTTGCGCGGAGGGGCATACAAACCCCGGACTTCACCTTATGCTTTCCAAGGACACGGCGAGAGTGCTTTGGATTTGTTAGCGAAGGCGCGGGAAGTTAGCGGATTAGGTATTATTACAGAAGTGATGGATGCCGTAGACCTGGATAAAATTGCCGAAGTTGCTGATGTAATTCAGGTGGGGGCAAGAAATATGCAAAATTTCTCCTTGCTCAAAAAAGTGGGAGCGCAGCCGAAACCAGTTCTGTTGAAGCGGGGAATGGCAGCTACTATTGAAGATTGGTTGATGGCAGCCGAATATATTTTGGCATCTGGCAATCCCAATGTAATTTTGTGTGAAAGGGGAATACGCACCTTTGACCGTCAATATACGCGAAATACACTGGATTTATCGGTAGTGCCAGTGTTGCGGAAACTGACTCACCTGCCAATTATGATTGACCCCAGTCACGGCGTAGGTTGGTCTGAATTTGTGCCTTCAATGGCAATGGCTGCGATCGCAGCTGGTACAGATTCCCTGATGATAGAGGTTCACCCTAATCCTGCCAAAGCTTTATCCGACGGGCCCCAATCTCTGACACCAGACCGTTTCGATAACTTGATGCAAGAATTGTCAGTAATTGGTAAGGCAGTGGGACGCTGGAAGCAACCAGCTGTTGCTTTAGCTTAAAATTCAGTTGCAACTTATTGCTAGGCATAAATAAATTAAAGTTTGTAGTGAGTTAGCGCGGTCTTCTCCCAAAGGGAGAGGCTAGCGCCAAGGGGGTTTCCCCCATAAGCGACTAACGAACCCGAAGGGTCAGGACTTTAGTGCTGATAAATCCGAAGAAACGATAAATCGCTCGCTACAAACTAGGATTTTTTTGTATGTTTAATTATGCCTACCTACTTATTGTAAAAATGCAATGATGCCCCTTTATATTATGTCCGCCAAATCACCCATAATAAAAGAACCCCACCCCCAACCCCTCCCCGCAAGCGGGGAGGGGAGCTAAAGCGCGGCTTTTGCGGGGTGGGGTTCCGGTTATTATGGTTAATTACCCGGACATCATATTACAAATATTCTAAAGGGGATTTTTAAACACTAACTAAACGTGAGTTCGATGAACCTCTCTCGGACAACCTCCCTCTCCCACAGGGAAAGGGAGGAGCAACGAAAAATTAGGGTTTTGGCTCCCCTCTGGGTGTCCAAGAGGGGTTGGGGGAGAGGTCAAAAAAAGGCTTGTCGAACTCACGTTAACTTTTGAATCGTGACTAATGTCATGGATAAAAATTGTAAAGATGACTCGCTATTGAATAAAACTATTTTTACAAGGTAGAACTATTAATACTGAAAATTACGATTTTGATGTTTGGGGCAGTGCCTATCTGACGGCAATACGGTTACTGCAATTCAATTTTGCCACCTGAAAAAAAGGGACGGGTAAAATACCCATCCCAAAAAATTCACTTTTATAGCAAGAGACTGGGGACTAGGGACTGGGGACTGGGTGAAAAGCCTTTTTGTGTCTAAATTTTATCATCTGTTAATGTCCTAACCTTTTTGGCTGTTGCTATATTCAATTGATAGAAAACGATCGCAAAACTTTTATTGGGCGTTGCATAATTGCGGGATGATTTCGCAAGTTATAAAATCTCCCCCCCTGCAATGCCAGCACCCCCTGCCTCCCCTCCCTGCCTAAATTCATCCCTCTGTCCTGCAACGCCTTTTATTGCACTTGCGTGGGGAAAGCACCAGGTTGCACAGCTATGTTAAGATTCTGCCCATTGCGACGTAATTCCATACGTAAATCGCTCCCGACTTGGCTATTTTCTACTGCCTTTTGGACACTGCTGGCATCTGTGACTGCTTGACCTCCAAGGGTTTGAATCACATCACCAGCACGTATCCCTGCTTTAGCAGCTGGTGAATTTGGTACAACTTTTACAACCAATACACCTTTATCTTCATTCACACTCAAACCGCTATTAGGATCTGAGTTGATATTTTGTTTTAGCTGAGGTGTTAACCCCACCATCTGAATTCCCAAGTAAGGATGTTGTACTTTACCTGTAGCTATTAGTTGACTGGAAATGTGTTGTGCTGTGTTGATAGGAATAGCAAAGCCTAATCCTTGTGCCCCTTGAATAATGGCAGTATTCATGGCAATTACCTGGCCGCGAGAATTTAGCAAAGGCCCGCCGGAGTTACCGGGATTAATTGCAGCGTCGGTTTGAATATACTCTACTCGCTTATCGGGAGCGCCGATGAGATTGCTACTGCGTCCGGTGGCACTAATGATTCCGGTAGTTACTGTATTATCTAACCCAAGGGGATTGCCGATCGCGATCGCCCATTCTCCGGGTTGTAGTTGATCTGAGTTACCCAAGGCTACTAACGGAAGATTATCTGCCTGAATCTTCACAACAGCAACATCGGTCAACTCGTCTTTTCCTAACACTTTACCTTTAAAGCTACGCCCATCCTTGAGTGTTACTGTTACGGTATCAGCACCATCAACTACGTGAGCGTTGGTCAGAATACGACCATCGGCACTAATAATAAAACCTGAACCTGTACCCCGTTCTACGCGATCCTGTTGTTGCGGTATTTGAGAACCAAAAAAGCGTTGGAAGAGTGGATCGTTAAATTCATCTGGTAACTGGGTTTTTACGGTTCGGGAAGAGTCAATTCGCACTACAGCAGGCCCTACCTTTTGCACCACCTGGGTAACAAAGTTAGGATCTGTGCCTGCTGGTATTGGAGGAGCAGCATTTACTCGACTTACTGCCAAATTAGATGCATTTTCAGACACCTGCTGAGAGTGTCCAGCTATATAACCGCCTGCCAATGTCATCCCCGATCCCAGCAGCACCAGCGATAGAGAGGCGGCAGCTTTTCGCCAGGGTTTATAATATTTGGCATCAGCAGTGTTATGTAAAATGCTATTTGATGGGTGTTCTCTGTCGCGAGATTCGTTTTGCATTGCTGTCTGGAAGGATATTTAGATGTATTACTAATGTAGATATGATTTATGACAGTTTTGTTGCAAAGGTATTGCGTTGTTGTGAAAGCTTTGGTATTTTATTGAACCGTATTGGAATATAGTCATTCGTAGAGACCTACATCGCTGCGTACTCTTTACCAATCTCAGTGCTGAGTGCTGTTAGCGGAAGCGGGGCGTTTAGCGCGTGCTGAGTAAATTAATGTGAGACAAGCCCTTTTTTGACCTCTCCCCCAACCCCCTCTCCGACGCGGAGAGGGGAGTCAAAACCCTAATTTCTCGTTGCTCCTCCCTTTCCCACGGGGAAAGGGAGGTTGTCCGGGAGAGGTTCATCGAACTCACGTTAAATGAAGAATTACTCAGTATTTATGTACTTGGGTTTGAGTAACGCCCCTTGTGGGCGGTCTTTAAATTCAGAACTCAGTACTCAAAACTCAGCACTCTTGATCATGCCTGAAGGAATGAAAATGGCACAGGGGAAAATTTTACTTAAATCTGACACTTTATGGACAAGTGTTAAAGAACGAACTGAATATGCTTTGCAATGCGGGGCACTACTCTCGATTCCAACAGAATTTGAATTTGTTGAACAGGATGGCGTGCGCTTTTTGGTACGGATTTTATCTAACCTGAATCGCAAAAAAGCAGCGAAGGATAAACAGAAAAAACAATCTGTTACTTCTGGTGTAGAGTTTAATCCTTTTTTGCCCTACGAAGAGGATTTATTTGTGGCGGATATCTCCGATACCCATGTATGTATTTTAAATAAATTCAATGTTGTAGATTATCATCTGCTAATCATCACTCGTGGTTTCGAGGAACAAGAAAGCTTACTCACGCTGGAAGATTTTACGGCTATGTGGGCGTGTTTGGCTGATTTCGATGGTTTAGCATTTTACAACAGCAGCAAAACCGCAGGTGCTAGTCAGCGACACAAGCATTTACAATTAGTACCTCTACCACTTGCCCCTTCAGGGTTGCAAATACCGATTGAAACTTTACTAACATCAGAACAATTTCAATCGAACCCACCTTCAGCAAAACTTCCTTTTGTACACGCTTTTGCACCATTAAATTCTAATTGGGTGCGATCGCCATTGGCAGGGGGTCAAGCAACATTGGAACTTTATCACACTTTGCGTCACGCTGTCGGTTTAGATAACAAGCAAGCTGGTGCTTACAATTTGTTAGCGACACGAGAATGGATGTTAATCGTACCGCGATCGCAAGAGCATTTCCAATCTATCTCTGTGAATTCATTAGGATTCGCTGGTGCGCTGCTGGTGCGAAACGCAGCAGAAATGGAGATTCTCAAAACCCAAGGGCCGATGACTATCCTCAAAAATGTTGCTGTATCCTAATACTTACGCACACTCTACGAATTCTTCTCTACAAGATAATTATCCTTAGTGGGAGTTTGACCAATTTGCAGCACACAAACTGCGGCAATCAGACAGAGAACGCCTGATAAAATAAACGCTTGTAAATAACTACCCGTCCAAGTTCTCAAGACTCCGGCTCCGAATGCAGCTGTCGCTGCACCAACCTGGTGTCCGGCGACAATCCAACCGAACATCACGCCGACATTTTCTTTACCGAAGGCGTTGGCAACAAGACGGACTGTTGGTGGTACGGTGGCAATCCAATCAAGTCCATAGAATACGGCAAAAATGGAAAGTCCATAGAAGGAAAAGTTGAAACTGAAGGGCAAGAAAATCAAAGATAAACCCCGCAGTCCGTAGTACCAAAACAGTAAGTAGCGATTGTTCCAACGGTCAGATAACCAACCGGACATAGTAGTTCCAAAAAAATCGAATAGTCCCATAATTGCCAAAAGCCCAGCAGCCTTGACTTCAGGGATACCGTGGTCAATACAAGCAGGAATTAGATGAGTTCCAATTAACCCATTTGTACTTGCGCCACAGATAAAAAAGCTACCGAATAACAGCCAGAAGTCTCGATTACGCATTCCCAGCCAAAGGGCGTTAAGGGTGGAGGCAATAGAATTTGCTCTAGGCTGTAACACTTCTACAATTTCGCTGTTGTCGCCAAAGGCTCGCAAACCGACATCTGCCGGACGATCGCGCATAAAGACTGCGATCGCTGGAATAATTAGAAGTGCTGCACCAGTCAGAGCCAGAGCCGCAGTTCGCCAGCCAAAGCGATCGGCTATTGAAGCCAGCATCGGCAGAAACACTAGTTGTCCCGTGGCTGTACTGGCGGTTAAGATCCCCAGAACTAAACCTCGTTTTTCCAAAAACCAACGATTGACAACAACAGCACCCAAAACTAGGGCAATAACTCCGCTACCACAACCGACAACTACACCCCACAGCAAAACTAGCTGCCAGGAAGCTGACATCAAAGTGGTTAAACCAACACCAAGGGCGATGACAGCAAGTGAAAATACCATCATCCGCCGAATGCCGATTCGCTCCATGACTGTGGCAGCAAAAGGGCCAATTAATCCGTAGAGTACTAAGTTAATGGAGATTGCCAAAGATATAGTTGCTCTACTCCAGCCAAACTCTTGTTCGAGAGGGACTATAAAAACTCCAGGAGCAGAGCGGATTCCGGCTGCCACCAGCAAGGCTAGGAATGTTAGACCTGCGACGATCCAAGCATAGTGGAACGAACGACGCGCTAGGAAGGAGGGTAAGGACATGGTTTGGAGGGGAGAGTGGGGAGCAGGGGGCAGGGGAGCAGGGGGCAGGGGGGCAGGGGAGCAGCTTCAAAGATTCGTTGGCGAGTATAAAAGACTCATTCACGAGTATCAAAGACTCGTCGGCGAGTATAAAAGACTCATTCACGAGTATAAAAGACTCATTCACGAGTATTAAAGGCTCATTCACGAGTATCAAAGACTCGTTGGCGAGTATAAAAGACTCATTCACGAGTATAAAAAACTCATTCACGAGTGTTTAATACTCATTCATGAGTATTAAACACTCGTCGGCGAGTATCAAAGACTCATTCACGAGTATCAAAGACTCATTCACGAGTATCAAAGACTCGTTGGCGAGTATTAAAGACTCGTTGGCGAGTATCAAAGACTCATTCCCTATTCCCTATTCCCCATTTAGGGAAAACTACCCTGCATAAGGATTACCGATTCTATCCACAGAGACGTTGGAGGAGAATGGCAAACGACCGGGATTTAAGCGTGGTTCGGCTGCATAGCCAACGGGAACTAAAACAGCGATCGCTAAATCTGGATTATCCCCAGCACCAATCACTTGTTTTACCTGATCCTCAATCCACCCGTTCATAAAACAAGTGGATAATCCCAAACTCTCTGCTGCTAACACCAAATGGGTGGCAGCGATAATCGCATCTTTGATCGCATATTCGCGTCGCTTCTCGCCTAGCGTTGCTTGAAATTGCGGAACGGCGGTTTTAAAGTAGTTTACTGTCCCTTCATTCCATGCCCCAGTTTCCAGTCCTCGCTCTAGAATTGGGGCCAGGTTTTGTTCGCCTGCGTTAGGATCGGCGGCAAAAACGAAGGTTACAGGTGCTTGAACAATTTGCTGTTGATTAAAAGATGCTGCTGACAATGCTGCCTTTTGCGCTTCATCTTGCACAAGAATAATTTGCCAGTCCTGGAGATTATAGCTGCTGGGTGCTGCTACGGTTAACTCTACTAGTTGCTTGAGCAGTTCTGGGGCGATGGGGTCTGTTTTAAAAGTTTTGATGGAACGACGTTGAGCGATCGCACTCGGTACATCTAAAGCTTGAGTTTGGGTGATAGAACTCATGAGAATCTCCTGATAGTTGAGTTTTGACCAAATAATTCGTAATGGCGTTCTTTACGAGACGCTAAAAGCAAGCGAACGCACACTCGTTTTGCGTAATGCTAACGTAATAAAGATACAAGCAAATTTATTTATTCAGGAAACAAAAATAAAATTATTCCTTGTTTCAGAACAAACGATTTGCCTACGGCACGCGCCAGCTACTGTCATACAGCAAATTTAAAGGAAAGTGTTGTACAAAAGCTCGCGTCTTAAACCCAGGTATAAAACCTCTTTGAATTCTAAATTCTGAATTCTGCTGTAATTACGAATTACACTTTAGCTACCTGTTCGTTAGCAGGAGACCAAAATGGATAGTCTGTATATCCTTCTTCACCGCCGCCATAAAAGGTTGCTTGATTTGCTTCATTTAGTGGTGCATTCAAAGCCAAGCGTCGGGGTAAATCGGGGTTTGATATAAATAATGTGCCAAAGGCAACTAAATCTGCTGCTTTGTTGGCCAGTACCGCATCGCCTTTTTCACGAGTATAACCACCATTGACGATCAGTGTACCTGTAAAGCGATCGCGTATATGACTAGTGGGTACAATTATCCCGCCATGTCTGATGTCTGCTTCTGTTGCTTCATAAATATGCAGATATGCTAAATTAAACTGGTTCAAGGCTTGAGCCGCATAACCAAATGTCTCCAGGGGATTGGAATCACCTATATCGTTAAAAGTCCCACTGGGAGAGAGACGTACCCCTACTCGGTTGGAATCCCACACACTAGTTACCGCCTCTGTCACTTCTAACAGAAATCGGGCGCGATTCTCAATCGAACCCCCATATTTATCTGTGCGTTGATTGGTGCCATCCCGGAGAAACTGATCTATTAAATAACCATTAGCTGCGTGAATTTCCACGCCATCAAACCCAGCCGCTAAGGCATTTGCGGCTCCTTGACGGTACTGTTCGACTATCTGCGGTATTTCCGAAGTTCCTAAAGCACGGGGAGTAACAAAGGGTTTTGGCCCCTCATAAGTTGAGGCATCACCTTTAGGAGTAATGGCAGAAGGTGCTACAGGTAAAACTCCATTCGGTTGTAAATCAGGGTGAGAAATCCTGCCTACGTGCCATAGTTGCAGAAAAATTCTGCCGCCGTGCTGATGTACGGCATCGGTTACTAACTTCCATCCCTCCACCTGTTCTGGTGAATGAATTCCTGGTGTCGCGGGATAGCCTTGTCCTTCAGGAGTTACCTGTGTTGCTTCAGAAATAATCAGTCCGGCGGAAGCACGTTGGACGTAGTAAGTAGCATTTAATTGGTGTGGTACGTTTCCTTCACCTGCCCGGTTTCGGGTTAAGGGTGCCATCACTATCCGGTTAGGTAGTTCCAGATTTCCTAATTGGTAAGGAGAGAATAAGTCGATCTCAGTAGTCATTGGTTATATCTCCAAATTATTTTAGTCATTGGGCATTGGGCATTGGGCATTGGTAACTCTTCCCCAGTCCCCATTCCCCAGTCCCCAGTCCCCATTCCCCAGTCCCCAGTCCCCAGTCCCTAATCCCACACACTAAACAATCGATCGAATAACGCCACCATCTACCCGCAAAGCTG
>NZ_JAVRCB010000066.1:0-36108 GCF_034530955.1 Nostoc sp. DedQUE05
TCCTTGTTTTCCCTGAATTCACTTCTTGGCAACCTTGTCAATGCGTAAGTCCTATGGCTTACAGCAAATAATTAGCATTAATCTGTATAAAAGTTGTCCCCAATCTTTGCTCAGATATCTTGAAGGTGGGGAGCAACTAAGAATTCAAATTTAACTTATGCGAAATTCAAAGTCAAGGGATGCAATCGTTACAAGTATCCTAACTATTAGCTGTATGCAAATTAAATGCACTACAGCTGATTACTTGAATTTTGCTCAAGATTTGATGAATTGTTCTTAAATATTTAGTAAGAATTCTCAATAGGCAATGATTGTTGCAAATTGCTCCCAAGATTTGTTATATTCTCAACTAACAAGCTTTGTTGAGAACTATTAGTATGACTGTCTACACAACTACTTCACTCAAGGCAGAACTGAACGAACGAGGCTGGCGTTTAACTCCCCAGCGCGAAACAATTTTACACATTTTTCAAGAACTTCCGCAAGGCGAACATCTGAGTGCGGAGGATCTTTATCATCGGCTCGAAACTGATGGTGAAGGGATCAGTCTGTCAACTATTTATCGGACTTTGAAGTTGATGGCAAGGATGGGAATTTTACGGGAATTAGAATTGGGCGAGGGACATAAGCATTATGAGATCAACCAGCCCTATCCCCACCATCACCATCACTTAATTTGTGTTCGATGCAACTCAACTATTGAGTTTAAAAATGATTCAATTTTAAAAATTGGGTCAAAAACCGCTCAAAAAGAAGGTTTTCACCTCTTAGATTGTCAAATGACCATCCATGCAGTGTGTCCCAAGTGCCAACGGGCGCTGATGCCGCTTTAGCACTTGGGTGGATAAATAAGACGAAACTACTCAAATTAACCAAATAAATGGAATCTGAGCAGTTCGTAATTTGCTGTTACTGGAGGCAAGCAACCAGTTGGGAACTGATACTAACGACACCAAAGCGGATGTTAAAAGCGTCCGCTCTTAAGATCCTTAAGACTAATCCCGTAGAATTCTTGGGCTTGTTTAATCGCTTTTTTGGTGTCATCTGCCATCACACCATTGAGCTTGCCTTTATAAAAACCCCGTTCCCGGAGTCGGGTTTGAATTTCTAAGGTATTAAATTCGCTTTTGCTAGTAGTATTAACTGAGCTATATAACTTAGCTCGCGTAGTTGGGCCAGCAACACCACTTGCTGCTAAGAAATTAGCCGCCTGAAATCTCTTTACAGCATCAGCAGTGTAAGGGCCATAGTAGCCATTTGGCTCTCCCTCTAAATATCCTGCTTGGATCAATTGTTCTTGAACAATTCTAACTGGCTCACCGCGATCGCCTACACGAAGTTTGTCTCGATTGACTACCTTTTTGGGAGCCTCTTCTCCATCACCAATGCCAGTTTCTGGCAATTTAGCTAATGTTGCTGGTCCAACAACACCGTCAACGCTTAATTTGTAAGAATCTTGGAACCGCTTGACAGATTCTTCGGTAATTGGGCCAAATATGCCTGTGGCGTTTCCGTAATAGAAGCCTGCGATTCTTAACCGTTCCTGTAAAGCTCTGACATCTTCACCTTCATCCCCCTTAGCAAGGTAGTTAGGATTGCGGCGTTTGCTGGTGGCTGAACTAGTAGTGCTGGACTTTTTCGCTTGTGCGCTTACAGCAGTAGTTCTTTGAGCTTGTGTAGCCCTAGTTGTAGGCTTTTTCGCTTGCCAACTTTCTAATTTTTGCAGAGTGCTTGTTCCAACAATGCCGTCTACTGGTAAACCAGCGGCCTTTTGAAAGCGCCGTACAGCTTCTTGGGTGGATGCGTCATATACTTGGGTAACAGAAGATTGGTAAAAACCTGCTGTTCGCAACTTTTGTTGTAGATTTCTGACAGAAGGGCCTCGATCGCCTTTTTCTAGTGCCATGACGCTGCTAACAGCGCCAAGAATAGATAAAGACAGAGCAAGGGGCAACATATACTTCCAAGCCCTACCTGAAAGCCTTTTCCAGTCTGGTGCAGCTGCGTCCTTAAACAAGGAACTGAGGGAGACCAATTCACTGGGTGTGCTGTCTTCGTAGGCGAAAGCTAGGTGCAAATACGCAAGATTCTCCATATTTGTTTCCTACACCATTGATTTTTCTTCGATAACTGCTTCAGCTTGATGTACTAGGTTCCTCAAAGCTTCTAATGTTCCTATATTTACATCCTCCCATAAATTGCGCTTGTGTGCTTCTAATAATTTTTCAGCAATATCACGCAGTGCGTAAGGGTTATTTTGCTGAATAAATTCTACAACAACTGGATCGAGTAAATAAGCATCTACTATGCCTTGATACATGTAATCTTCAGCACATTTTGCGGTTGCATCGTAGGCGAAGAGATAATCTACCGTCGCCGCCATTTCAAAAGCTCCCTTGTATCCGTGGCGCATTACTCCTGCAATCCACTTGGGATTAACTACGCGAGAACGATACACTCGTGCAATTTCTGCTTTCAGTTGGCGAACGCGTGGTTGGGCGGGTATAGAATTATCTCCAAAGTAAGTTTGGGGATTTTTTCCCTGTAGAGAACGCACGGCTGCTGTTAAGCCACCCTGAAATTGGTAATAATCATCAGAATCGAGTAGATCGTGTTCGCGGTTGTCTTGATTGTGCAGGACTATTTGCATTTGAGACAAGCGTTGTTTGAAGGCTTCGGTATTGGGGACTGGGGACTGGGGATTAGGAATAATTTCTGCTCCTCTGCTCCCCTGCTCTCCTGCTCCTCTGCTCCCCTGCTCCCCTGCTCCCCTGCTCCCTTGCTCCCCTGCTCCCCTGCTCCCCTGCTCCTCTGCCAAGTTTCCCGAAGAATAGGCGTAAGAACTCCAGTTAATGTAGGCGCGGGCTAAATCTTCGTCATCTGTCCAGTTTTGCGATTCGATTAAACCTTGGAGTCCGGCGCCGTAAGCACCTGGACGAGAACCAAAAATGCGATAGCGCGATCGCACCACTGCTTCTTGTATAGTTAATCCTTGGCTTGTCCACAAATCAGTCTCTTGGCGAACTGCATCTGCTAAGGGATTTTGTTCTGGCGGTTCATCTAAATCTGCTACTGCTGATACTGCTTGAGCGAATAAGTCAATCAAGTTGGGAAAAGCATCGCGGAAGAATCCCGAAATTCGCAAGGTGACATCTACACGGGGACGCCCCAAAATCGCTAAGGGTAAAATTTCAAAATCTACTACTCGCCGTGCTGCACCATCCCAGACTGGCTGGACTCCGAGTAAAGCCAAGGCTTCGGCAATGTCATCACCGCCTGTTCTCATGGTGGCTGTTCCCCACAATGATAAACCTAGTGTTTTGGGATACTCGCCATGTTCTTGAGTGTAATATTCTACGAGAGTTTCAGCGGCTTTTCTGCCGATATCCCAAGCTGTCTCTGTGGGAATGGCGCGAATATCGACAGAATAAAAGTTTTTCCCTGTTGGGAGAACTTCCGGGCGGCCGCGTGTAGGTGCGCCAGATGGAGCGCTTGGGACATATCCGCCATCGAGTCCGTGTAATAAATGGGTGATTTCTTCGTGGGTTTGTTGTAAGGCTGGGAGGAGGCGATCGCTTATCCAGTTAAGGGTAGTGCTGAGTGGGGAGTTAGGAGTTAGGAGTGAGGAGTTAGGAGTTATGAGTTGTTCTACTAAAAGGGCGGCGTGTTCTTCTAGGGCTTCGACGAGATCGCCGAGGGTACGGCATTCTGTGCCATTGACTATTGAGTATTCACCGCTAGGCATTGACAAATCGGCTGTGAGGGGATCGAAGTCTAGACCCCAATCTTGAGCGATCGCACGGGTAATACCTGGAGAATGGCGATTGGGGATGCGAGCGATCGCTACTATTAAATCCCTCAATTGTCGTCCTTGGGGACATTGCCCAAAAATGTGCAACCCGTCGCGGATTTGGGCTTCTTTTAATTCACAAAGATAACCACCTATGGAATTCAAAACCAGAGATTCAGACTTAAAAATTTCTGTTTCATTTTGAATTCCTAAATCTAGATGGAGATTTTCTTTGATTACCAGTTCGTGGATGCGATCGCGAATTACTGGCAAACGCGAAGGATCTAAACTGTCGGCTTCATAATACTCATCAATTAAATTTTCTAACTGTTGCAAAGAACCGTAGAGTTCCGCGCGAGTCATTGGCGGCGTGAGGTGATCTATAATCACCGCTTGAGCGCGACGTTTGGCTTGGGAACCTTCACCAGGATCGTTGACAATAAACGGGTACAGGTGGGGAAGTGCGCCGAAAGCTACTTCTGGATAACAATTACTCGATAAAGCCACACTTTTACCCGGTAGCCATTCTAGATTTCCGTGTTTTCCCACATGAACTACAGCATCAGCACCAAAAGTTTCTCTAACCCAATAGTAGAAAGCTAAATAAGCATGGGTTGGTTCTAAATCCGGCGCATGATAATTCAAGCTGGGGTCATTATCATAACCCCTTGCAGGCTGAATTCCCACGAAAATGTTGCCGAGTTTAATTCCAGAAATGGGGATTGGGGATTGGTTATTATCTTCATCTCCCTTCTTCCCATGCCCCATGCCCCATGCCCCATGCCCTATTCCCCACCTTTCACTAATACCTTGCTGAACTGCTGGCGGTAATGAAACGAAATATTCTTGATATTCTTCCCAAGAAACACTTTGGTGTACCGGAAGCAATTCTCTACCTTCTGGATCGTTGGTTACACCATCTGTCAGCCGTTGAATCAACTCGTCTCCTTGAGCAGGTGGATTTTCTACTTCATACCCAGCTTGACGTAAAGCTTGCAGGATTTCTACACAACTTGCTGGGGTGTCGAGTCCCACACCATTGGCGAGGCGGCCATTGCGGTTGGGGTAGTTTGCCAGAATTAGGGCAATTCGACGTTCTTGGGGTGGTTTGGAACGTAGACGCGCCCAATTTGCTGCTAGGTTAGCAACGAACTCGATGCGATCGCTCACTGGTTGATAAATTACCACATCTGTCTCTAAATGGGGATTACGAGTTTGCAATGCTTTAAAAGACACAGCACGACTAATAATTCGCCCATCTACTTCTGGTAGCGCCACATTCATCCCAATATCGCGGGGAGAAAGCCCTTGAAACTGTGACTCCCACTGCTCAATCGATCCGCCACTAAGGATTACCTGCAACACAGGCACATCTAATTTTTGCCAAAGTTCGGTTTGGGGTGTTTCGCTTTCCAAGCGTGCTAAAGAAAAACTGGTGGTATTTAGCAGCACGGCTATTGATTCAGCTTCTTTGGGTTGAAAAAATTCACTCAACTCAACTTGCACATCTGGTTCGCGCAATGAAGAAACAAATACTGGCACTGGTTGTAAATTTTTCTGTACCAAAGCTTCGCATAAAACATCAATTACTTTAGTATTCCCCGCTAAATAATGAGCGCGGTAGAAAAGGATGCCGACTTTGGGCATTGGGGATTGGGGACAAGGGGACAAGGAGACAAGGGGACAAGGGGACAAGGAGACAAGGGGACAAGGGGACAAGGTGGATTCATCCGGTTCAAAGGTGGATGAACGAGTATCTGAGGTGGATTCATCCGGTTCAAAGGTGGATGAACGAAGTTCTGAGGTGGATTCATCCAGTTCAGAGGTGGATGAACGGAGTTCTGAGGTGGATTCATCCGGTTCAAAGGTGGATGAACGGAGTTCTGAGGTGGATTCATCCAGTTCAGAGGTGGATGAACGGAGTTCTGAGGTGGATTCATCCAGTTCAAAGGTGGATGAACGGAGTTCTGAGGTGGATTCATCCGGTTCAAAGGTGGATGAACGAGTATCTGAGGTGGATTTATCCAGTTCAAAGGTGGATGAACGAAGTTCTAACTCTCCCCTGCTCCCCTGCTCCCCTGCTCCCCTGCTCCCCTGCCCCTCCACTCCCCACTCATACAATCCCACGCGCGGAATCGGTTGAGGTGATGGGGGATTATATGCAGTTAATAAGCAACTATCGGAGATAAATTGCAGAGCATTAACGAAATTTTCCACGCCGCCTTCGCTAAAATACTGCCATACCTGGTTAACAATACCCAAAGGCACGGTAGACTGGGAAATTAAATCGGGATCGAAAGCGTCATCCCCTGGCATTACAATGAGGGTTCTACCATTACGTTGCACAATTTCTTGCACTACTTCTAAGCCATAACTCCAGTAAGAACGTCCTCCTAATAGGCGCAAAATAATTACTTGGGCAAGTTCCAAAACTTGCTCGCCATAAGTATCTATGCTTAATTGTTGCTGCAACTGCAACAGGTTGGCGACTCTTAATGCAGGAAAGCTTGCAGGTAATTTTGTCACCGCAGCTGCCAAGGTTTGAATGTCAGTATCAGCAGCCGTAATCAAGACGAAAGGCGCGGGAGTTTGTTCTAAAAAAGTTATACCTTCTGACTGATTCCATCCACCTGATGTGCTACTTATACGATGCATAATCCTGTGTTACCGTTTTAAGTTATTGGTTAGTACATAATCAAAACAAACTTTTTTCCCTGGATTGTGCCCTCTCTTACCAAAATGATTGAAAATGCTTAGTTCTCCTGATTTGAGCTTTTCTCGAACCTTGCCTATTGTTGTATTTAATCAGCTTGGGGAGTTGTTAGAACAAATGGCTCAAACGGTGGGAAGTGCCGTTTTGATACTGACAGAAGCTACGTTGGCGCGGATTTACATACCTGTGGAGTGGCAAAGGCAAAGGTTTACATTAGTGGTTTCTGAGCAGTTTAGCGCCCTTTTGGTAGGAACATTTGAGCAAGGAAGCAGGGAAATAGAGGGGCAAGGAATTTACTCAGAAATCAATGCTCAGTTGACGTTTAATTTGGAGGCGATCGCTTCTTTTGTCTGCGAGTTGAGAGACTTGTTTGAGTGCGATTCTTATACTCACCAAAATCTCGAACGCTATCAGCAAATTATTAAACCCAATGATGCCACGCTCCAAAGTCAATTCACGCTGTTGTTATTAGAATATCTCCTAACTCAGCCAAACCAAGAAATAATAGCATCTCCCAGCCCAATTGGGCCAGCAGTTTATATCTGTCAGCCAGTGGAAGATGCTTTAAAAAAACAAATTTCCCAAGAGCGGTTGTTAAACCAGGTAACAACGCAGATCCGCAAAAGCCTAGATTTGCCGGTCATTATGGCAACGGTGATTACACAGGTGCGTGAGTTTTTGGAATTAGACAGATTAGTAATTTATAAATTTGCAGCTTCTCAAGTAAATACTCAACCATACCAGTCTGATACTATTCCCTTCAATGAAACGGCACTGACAACAGACATGGAACTATCGGTTAGGGAACCTACCGAAATCTATTTTTCTATACACGAAAACAACGATCGATACTCGCCTTTTATATCAACAAATAATCAACCTCTACTAGGAGACTGCCAAAAGTATGGAGGTTATATTGTCTATGAAGCTCGTGCTACAGATGCTATTACATCGGTGTTGAATTACACGGAAAAAAATTGCTTTATCCGAACCTCTCAGTGTTGGCAGAAGTATCAGCAAGGTTTTACCTTGGCTGTGGATGATGTCGAAAAAACTTATGCTCTAGAAGAATGTTTGTTGAATTTTTTAAGGGAATGCCAAGTTAGGGCTAAGTTAGCTGCACCGATAATGTTTGAGGACAAACTGTGGGGATTGCTGATTGCTCATCAGTGCGATCGCCCATACCAATGGAATGATAGCGAAAAAAGCTTGCTGGTTGCGATCGCAGAACAATTAGCGATCGCTATTCACCAAGCTGAGTTAATGCAAACTCTCACCCAAGAAAAACAAAATCTCGAACAACGAGTTATTGAGCGGACAATGGCTCTACGCGATGCTCTCCTCGCCGCCGAAGCTGCTAGCCGAATTAGAAGTGAGTTTCTCGCTACTATCAGTCATGAATTGCTCACGCCTTTAACTTATGTGATTGGGATGTCTTCGACGTTATTACGCTGGCCTTTGGGTGAATTGAGCCAACGACAACGGGGTTATCTGCAAACTATCCACGACAGTGGAGAACATTTATTAGCAATGATTAATGATATCCTCGATTTATCGCAAATCGAGGCTGGTAAAACAGCTTTAAATATTTCGGAATTTTCTTTGGTGAATGTTGCCGAAAATGCTCTGAAGTCACTGCAAAAAAAAGCAGCGATTGAACAAATTAATCTCATACTTGATTTGCAAATCGATCCCAGGTGCGATCGCTTTATCGGCGATGCCAAACGAGTAGAACAAATTCTTTGGAATCTGTTAACTAACGCGATTAAATTCACCCCTAAAAGTGGCAGCGTTACCTTACGTCTTTGGGTGGAAGATAATACTGCTATTTTTCAAGTGGAAGACACCGGAATCGGCATTCCCGAAGAACAATTACCATTACTGTTTGAGAAATTTCAGCAACTCGATACGCCCTATCGCCGCCGCTACGAAGGTACGGGACTTGGACTAGCTTTAACTAAACAACTCGTGGAACTCCATCGAGGTCGAATTGAAGTAGAATCAACTGTAAGTATCGGCTCGATTTTTACTGTATGGATACCAACTCAAGCAATGAGAGTGGGGAGTTAGAAATTAGGAGTTTGGAGTTTGGAGTTAGGAGTTAAGAGTTTTACTCTCCAACGCTACAAGGGTTAGGATTAGGGATTAGGTCTGTATTGGACTCAACTGCAAACCGATATATTAGCTAATCAAAGTAGTGAATTTTGGCGTTTATGAAAATATTAGTGTTTTGAATATGTCTTCCTAAAACGCCTATTCTGATTTTAAGACTGCTAAGAGAATTCGCATTAGTTCTTCTAAATCTTCTGGAACTCTATAACTATTAATTGCTAATTCAAAATGTTTGTTTGCTCTATCTAATCTAGCAAACTGCCATATCTTACCTGTAGTTACAGAACCGATCAAAATAGGTTGCTCTATAATTGCAGGAGATTCTTCCCACTGATCTAACGCTATCATTTCGGCAACTAATTGAGTGAATCCTCTAGTTAAATCCTCATATTTAGCTTCAACTACTAACAATTGATTTTTTTGATAAGTTCTAATTAGATAATCTAAATTTCCCTGAAGTAGATTAGAAACTTTGATGCCAAATTCAATTCTAATCTGAACATTTGTATAATGAATTAACTCTAAGACTACCTTAGATATTATTACTTCTCTTCTTGCCAACTCCGTAGTTAAAGGTACATAAGGCAGTACTTCAGTAATTCTATCTCTTAGTTCAGCTAACCTATCTAACTCTCCTTGATATAGTGGTAATATTAAATTAACTAGGACTAACTGATACCCGAAATAATCAGCTAAGTCTTCTGAATAATAACCATTTTCAAAATACTTACTAAAGGTATAATTTTGATTAGGATCTAACTTCACTTGATACACCTCTACTTTCTAAAAACTCTATCTGCTTGCAGTCACACAAGAAGGTTAAGCTTGCGTGGCTGACGTGGATATGAGTTGATGCAGACCTTGGACATTGCTCCCGCGATGTCTACGACGGGCGGTTCCTGAGCGCAGCCGTACCCCTTTGGGGAAGTAAGCTACGCGCAGCGTCTCCGACAGGAGAAGGGCTACGCCTACGCTTAAATTCATACTTTAATTATGCAATGCCAATTTTTTATTTTGAGGCTAGGCTAACGAGGATTTTTTCAAAAATTTTCAACACATGCTCCTCTCCATTGTCTCTAATAAAAATGCCAAAATTGGGGTGAGAGTTGATTTCAATTAACCAATATTGATTATCTCGATCTAATACGATATCAAAACCACCATAATCAAGGTCTAATTCTTCAAAAACTGGTTGAGCAAAATTAGCAATCTCTGATAGTATTTGTGGATCGTTAATATACTTGGCTTTCGCACCATCCCAGTGTAGAGGACTGAGATTACCGATAAATTTCGCATCAGTTATATTTTTTTCATAGAGCAAAACTAACTCTTTATTTAAGAAAATCGCTCTATATTCAGATTTTATATGAATAAATTCTTGAGCAAGAGCGACGTAATCATATTTATGATTAATAGTAAAAATTTCTTTTAAAGCAGTTTCAATTTCATCTAGATTCTTACACAAAAAGACATTATGTCCGCTTGCACCAGAGTTTCTTTTAATAATTACTGGTGTTTCAAAGTTTTCTTTTATTTCCAGTACGATATCTTGAATAGTTGGAAATTTTAAGTAAATCTGATATTTGGTGTCGCAAAAAGGGGAAAGAAAACCCACTGTCCGAGGAAGTTTAACTTTTTTATTTAAAACATGATAAGTATATTCTTTGTCTTTGAGCAGGTGTGCTACTGCTTGATTAAGTAAGGGAGTGCTATAGTTACAAAAATAATGCTGTTTACTATTCAATTTTATTTTGACTAAATTTTCCGAAGGATGAAGAATTTCATAGCTGATATTTAAATTTTCACAAGCTTTCAACAATAGCGAAACGTTGTCTAACATAAATACTTAAAGTTCAACTCAAAATTATGAATTACGAATTATTTTAACTTGCTGTTTGCCGTTTAAAAATTACTATCTCAGTCCCAACAACTGGGTTACGAGCTATTAGCTGATTTTGGGAGTCGAGAATTTCTAAATGGGTAAAATCAAGTTCTTGAGAGCGTTGTAATATTTCCGCAGCTAGTTTGTCTTGCTGAGATTCATTGAGAGTGTACCAATCGTTACTAATTTTGACAGTCAAGTTACTTGTACGGAAGTTGGCTTGAATTGACTTTATCAGACCAGAGGCAACGCGATCGCTAATTTCAGCTACCTGATTTTCAATAGCCGCAATCAAAGCTTGTTCAGGTGTCAATTCTATGATGGGTGTCGGCGTTGGCGTTGGTGTTGGGATTGGCGTTGGCGTAGGAATTGGTTCTGGTTCTGGTTCTGGTTCTGGTGTTGGTGGGGTAATTTGTGCTTCTGGCGGTGTAATTTCCTCTGTTGGCTGTGGTTCTGGTACAACTGACTCCGGTGGAGTAGTTATCGTTGGTGTTGCTATCGGAACCTCTTCAACTGGGGGAACAGTTGCTATTTCCGTAGGTTTCCCAGTAAAGATAGTCGTAGTTGTCCAAACGAGAATTACAGCAATTCCAGTTACAATTCCCGTCAAAGCTGTATCTGATAGCTTTGTTGACAAATTTGATGGTAAAAACAAGCGGATTGTCCTTAACAGTCCACCCCACCGCAACTGAAGCTGCTGAAAAAAACCAGGTTTTTCCTCAGTACCAGGTGGGGGTGCTGTCTCCAGTTTTTCCACCGTTACTTCTAAAACCCCAATCGTCCCTTGGAGAAGTTGGATAATTTTAGCCTTCCAAAAGGGCTGAACTCTCTGGTAAGGTTTTTGGGGAGGTTGAGTTATCTGCTCATCCGTCGGTTTTGACTGATTGTCTTGTGACATGGAACTTTCACCAAAAGCAGCGAATCAAAGACAAACAACGTACATTATTACTGGTGCTGCCTTCTTTTGCCTTAATGTATCACTACATTGCACATTGCTTCAGCTAAACTGACTATTTATTAAATTTGGTGAGTTATGAACCTGAAACGCCGTCAATTTTTATTTTTAAGTAGCTTCAGCGCCATTGGTACAGGATTTTTAGCCTGGATGTTTACTCATCAAAATCATCAAAGTGCTGATATTAGCGACTCAACAACAGCTATAGCCGCTAACCCAGCCAAAAAAGACTTGTTATTACGTTTTGTGTCTGTTGCAGATACGGGGACTGGCGCTAAAGGACAGTATGCTGTGGCTAGAGCGATGAATGCGTATCATCAGAAAAATCCTTATGATTTAGTCGTTTTAGCTGGAGACAACATTTACAATAACGGCGAGATTGAGAAAATTAATGCAGTTTTTGAACGTCCCTATCAAGGTTTACTAAAGCTTGGTGTGAAATTTCAGGCTTGTTTAGGTAATCACGATATTCGTACTGAAAATGGCGATCCACAAGTCAAGTATGCTGGCTTTAATATGAAGGGACGTTACTATACATTTAAACGTAATCAAGTACAATTTTTCGCTTTAGATACTAACGGGAATGCTGATTGGAAAAATCAGCTAAGTTGGTTAGAAAAAGAATTAAGTCTTAGTAATGCTCCTTGGAAAGTAGTGTTTGGTCATCATCCGATTTATTCATCGGGTCAGTATGGGAATAATCCAGATTTTATTAAAACTTTTACTCCCCTATTTAAAAAATACGGCGTTCAACTTTACATCAATGGTCACGAGCATAATTATGAACGCACTCGTGCTATTGATGGGACAACTTATTTAATTTGTGGTGCGGGTGCTGGTAATCGTCCTGTAGGGCGTTCTGAGTGGACAGGATATTCTACCAGTGACTTAAGTTTTGCTTCTTATGAAGTGTATAAAGATAGAATAGAAATAAGTGCGATCGCTACTAATAATCGCGTTTTTGATAAAGGGATTATTCAATTAAAATCAGCTTAGTTATATGACTCAGCAAGAACTTCCTTCTGCACTCAAAAATATTGTTGAATCATCTCAAACACCAGATGCTATATTTTCTGCACTGTTACCAGTTATAGGCGATTTTTTACAGTCTGATAGATGTTTTCTATATCTGCACAATCCACAAAATGACCTTGGTAGAGTTGCCTTTTGTTGGATTCGTACTCCAGATGTACCTACTGTTTATAATGAAGAATGGGCAACACAACCCCCATCTGTAACAGATGAAGATCCGATGTTTGCTGCTGCGCTACGTGCTAAACCTTCAATCTTTGTAGAAGATGTAGAAACAGCTGATTCTCAGGTTTTAAATCGGGAATTTGAACAGAAGTATTTTGGACATCGTGCCCTTATTCATGCCCATATCTGCCAGGATGGGCAACTCTGGGGAATTTTACAACCATGTATTTTTGGTCATCCCAGAATTTGGACTGAATATGAACGAGTAGTGATTAATAATCTTGTCGAAAAAATTACGCCTATTGCAGTTTCTTATGTAAAGTCTGCTTTTGATTAGTGTTAGCACTTAAATTTCTCGATTGAAGTGGTAGTTTTTGTTTTTCCCACTCATGCAAATTTATGATTCATACTCTTGACAAAATCTCCAAGAGATCGAATGAAACAGCCCTGCCTTATTTTCAAGGCAGGTTTATGAATGAGCAGAACAATCAAAATTATCGTTCACAAAGTCGTTACTGACCGTCCTGCACGCAGGGAACCACGAGTGAGTTCAAAAACGCCGCCCCAAAGCCTACCCCTTCATGACAAAACCTCGACAAGAATTACGGAAACAACTGCAAACTTCTTAATTGGCAACTGTTTCCGCTTTTCTTAGTACGATTTGTCTTTAGGCTACAGTGACTCCTAGCGTATAGGAACCAGCATTAAAATAGCCAGAACTGAAAGTCCCGCCATTTTGAGGGAAGTAATCATAATCACTTACTGAAATGGAGTAAGTACCTGCCCCTAGTGAAGCGGTGATTGATTGAGAACTACTGGAACTCTGTAAGTTACCGGCACTATTAAATAGGCCGAGAACTGGATAGTTATTGTTATAATTTGGCGTGTTGATAGTCACAGTTCCTGGGTTGGCTAAAGAAAATGTGAAAAAGTCGAAATCAGGCTTGTTCCCTGGAAGCGTTGCCAGTTGAGCAGAGGTATTAACTTCTGAACCTAATGTTAAAGTACCTAGCTTCTCAGCAGTAGCTAGTGTGTTATTTGTCCCTTGTCCAGCATCTTCTTTCTCGTAGAACAGGAAGTCGTCACTATCAAGCTTCAAAGGCGATGCTTGCACAACACCAATGAGTTCATCTAGCTCTCCTGAGTTGTCCAAAAATACCCTTGTATCGGCTCCCACAGTCTGCAAGCGATAGTCTCCCACTGTTCCTTTGAGCTGGATTGCATCTTCGTTGGAGTTGAAGCCACTGATGGTAGCGTAGTCTGCTAAACCACTACTTCCACTGTTGTTATCGTCATAGAAGACATTAGTAGCATCTCCAAGTAAGAACTTATCTTCCCCAGGCCCTCCAGTTAGGGTATCAACCTCCCCTAATCCAGGAGAATCAGAACCATTAGTATCAACGCCTATGAAGACATCATTTCCAGGCCCCCCAAGGAGAATGTCATTGCCGACGCCGCCACCGAGGGTGTCATTGCCTTCTCCTCCTTCGACTTGGTCATTGCCAGCCCCGCCAAACAGGCTGTCATTCCCATCCTCGCCCAAGACGAGGTCATTACCTTCCTGACCATCAAGAAAGTCATCGCTATCTCCACCAAGCAAGGTGTCATTGCCGCCTCTGCCAAAAAGGGTATCACTGCTGCCTGCTCCAATCAGGGAGTCGCTAAAACTAGAACCAAAGACTTGCTCGATATTGAACAGGACATCATTCCCATCTCCCCCACTGGCAGTTCCAGCGCTAAGGTCAACGGTGACTCCAGCAGTGGCATTTGAATAGTCAGCAGTATTAATGCCAGTCCCACCAAAGAGTTGGTCATCCCCGCCTCCACCTTGGAGTTGGTCATCGCCATCCCCACCAAGCAAGGCGTCATTGCCGTTGCCGCCTAGCAGGGTATCATTGCCTTCTCTACTAATGAGGTTGTCATTCCCGTCCTCACCATTGAGAAAGTCATTGCCAGCCCCACCAAGCAGGATGTCAATGCCGCTACCGCCAAGCAGGGAGTCATTGCCGTACCCGCCATTGATAAAGTCGTCGTTAGCCCCGCCAAGGAGAGTGTCATTGCCGTTATCGCCAAAGAGGCGGTCATTACCAGCCTCACCATTGACAAAGTCATTCCCGTCCCCACCACTGATGAAGAAGTCATTGGCAGCTCCGCCAAGGATGGTGTCATTGAACCTAGAACCAACGACTCTTTCAATCTCCAACAGGACATCACTCCTGCCCTGCCCTGTAGCGGTTCCAGTGGCAAGGTTAATCGTGACTCCGGAAGTGGCACTGAAATAATCAACAGTATCAACACCAATTCCACCCAAGAGTTGGTTATTGCCAGTCCCACCACGCAAGGTGTCATCGCCAGCCCCACCACGGACAGTATCGTCGCCTTCTTCGCCATCAAGCAGGTCATTGCCAACTCCACCATCAAGCAGGTCATTGCCACCTCTACCAAAGAGGGAATCATTACCGCGCCCGCCAATTAGAAAGTCTTTGAAACCAGAACCAAAGACTTGTTCGATATTAAACAGGACATCATTCCCAGCCCCTCCATTGGCGGTTCCAGTCGCCAGGTTGACGGTGACACCGGCAGTGCTATTTGAATAGTCAGCAGTATCATTGCCAGTCCCACCAAAGATTTTGTCATCCCCGTCCCCTCCTTCTAGTCGGTCATGGCCAGCCCCGCCAAGGAGGGTGTCATCGCCAGCCTGACCAATCAAGTTGTCATCGCCATTCTCGCCATCAATCTGGTCATCGCCAGCCCCGCCATTGAGCGTGTCAACCCCTTCCCCACCAAAGAGTTGGTCTTTACCGTCTTCTCCAGCGAGTCGGTCATTTCCGTCCCCGCCTTCGATAAGGTCATTGCCAGATCCAGCAAGGAAAGCATCATTACCGAACCCACCAAGCAGGGTGTCGTCACCGCCTTTGCCAAGGAGTTGATCGTCCCCATCCTCGCCATCGAGAAGGTCATTGCTAGATCCACCAAGGAGGACATCATCGCCCAACCCACCAAGTAGGGTGTTCTCGCCGTCCTCACCATTGAGAAGGTCATTGCCGTCCTCGCCATTAAGCGAGTCATTGCCAGCCCCACCCAAGAGGTCATCGTTGCCCCCCCGACCAAAGAGGTTATCATCACCGCCCTGACCAAGGATAGCGTCATTCTCAAACGTGCCAATTAGAGTGTTATTGCTGTTGTCTCCAATAATGTCTGCCATATTAATCCCCTCGGTTATAAGTTTGATTCAGAGATATTCGCTGGCAGAGGTGTCATCTATGAGTAACCCTGCCAGCGGGGAAAACCCTAGATAGGTAGTTCAAAGAAATGCAACATCTACTTAGACTGGTTTCGTAACCGCTTAATAATCCGGGGTAAATCGCTCAGTGACAAGGCTCAAATGGCGTAAACTCGTTCCTGAACTGGTAGTTCGCCCCGATTTATTGAGCGGTTACTTTCATCTTTTGTATTTAAAGTAAAACAAAAGCCTGTATATCTCAAATTCTTCATTAAAAATTAAGCCAATCTAAAAAAAATCAACCTAACTAAGCCAATTGTCTTGAGAATCTGTTTCTTGAAATAAGATTTCAATTGTTACAGTTTAAAGTTTGTGCTACTTTTTGCACTACTTTGCACTACATTGAAATAGTATATAACACAATGTAGTTCAAATACGAGTTAAGACTAGGTTAAGGCTAGATTTTTTGGTAAAATTTAATTGCGATAAAATATTGAGAAGACATATTTCACCGCGCAGCAAAGCTTAAAAACTTTACTATGAAAGAGTTACAGGAAAATGCTTTTGTCACAAAAAAACGGCATTGAGCCGAGATAGCAATAGCGTTGGCGAAATATTACTTAACATAGAAATTTTATGATTCTTGAGGCAGTTATTCTTCATGTCAAACCTGGTCTAGAATTTGATTTTGAAACTACTTTCAAAAAAGCTTCTAAAATTATTTCCTCAATGGACGGATATTTATCCCATGAATTGCATAAATGTATAGAAGTCAACGGGAAATACTTATTACTTGTCAGATGGGAAACTTTAGAATCTCATACTGTTGGATTTAGAAGTTCTGCTGAGTATCGAGAGTGGAAAAAACTTCTGCATCATTTTTATGAGCCATTTCCCACTGTTGAACACTTTGAAGGAATTGAAATATGAAAAACAATAAGTTATAAAAACTCATCCTTTGATAAGTTCAGAAGAAGCTGGAGTTAATACAATTTAAGCTCAACTTATAAATGTTGGTGTTTTAGTTACAAATAACTCGTTTTTAGATAAGTAAAACTAAAGTTGGATTTAATCAACTTAATGATTAATTATAAGAAGTCCAAAAATGATAAGTCAAATAGAAGTTTTAGTTAAAAAAACTTCTATTTGACTTATTAATGAACAAGTTTTAGTTAGTCCAGCACGTTCTGGAGTTACAAATAAACAAGTTTTAGTTAGTCCAGCATCTTCTGGAGCTATAAATGCTTGTTCTGTAGCAACGCACCATCAAAATATAGTCTATCTGGTCGTTTATATACCCCTTATACCAATTCAATTAATGATTGCAACACATCCTTGGGTAAAGACGCGACGCCAGTCGCTACAACGGGGAGGCAGCGCGGTCTTGGGGGTTCCCCCCATGAGCGACTGCCGTGGGAACCCCCGCAACGCGCTGGCTCATGAATCGCGTCTCTACAAATGGTCTATTTGTCGCATTCTTTTTTCAACTTGGTATTACTCTACTCGTTGCAGCTGTGCTACTCTGGGGTCAACAATTTTTTGTCCTAAGCCAGAAAATTTAATTGCTACAGACATCTTATTACCCGTTCCGAAAACATGGGTGATTTCACCAAGACCAAAAGTTTTGTGTAATACTCGATCGCCTACTTGCCAATTCTGCTTCGTGTCTTGCTTTCCATTCGGAGTAGAGGCACTTTTGGTATAACTTTGGCGACTCAGGCGTTGAGTAGTTAGTAATTCTTCTGGCAATTCGTCGAGAAATTGCGATCGCACCGCAGGTTCGCGAGAACCATACAAACGACGTTCCCGCGCGTGTGATAAATATAACCTTTCTTGGGCGCGAGTAATCCCTACATAACACAGGCGGCGTTCTTCTTCCAAAGATGCGGGGTCACTTAGCGAACGAAAGCCAGGAAATAGTCCTTGTTCTAATCCCACCAGAAACACTACAGGAAATTCCAAACCTTTGGAAGCGTGTAAAGTCATTAAAGAAACGGCTGTTTGCCCTTCTTTTAAGTTATCTAAATCGGAACTGAGGGCAGCACTATTGAGAAAGTCTCGCAAGGAAATTTCTTCGTTTTCTTCTTGAAATTGCAGCGCAGCGTTGTAAAGTTCCTGAACGTTTTGTACCCGATCTGTGGCTTCATCTGTGCCTTGATTCATCAAGTCTTGAACGTAACCAGAGTCTTCTAATATTCCTTGCAAAACCTCAGTTACCGGAAGTGTAGCGACTTGTCCTTGCCAACGGCTAATCATTGCGGCAAAGTTATTTACAGCTTTTGTCGCCCGTCCAGCTAATGTATTAACTGATGTTTCATCGCTGAGTATTTCCCACAAAGTTGTTCCTAGTTGCCCAGATGCGTTTACCAAAGCGTCAATAGTGGTTTTGCCAATTCCCCGCCGGGGAGTATTGATGACTCGTAATAAACTGACTGTATCAGCTGGGTTAGCGATCGCTCTTAAATAAGCTACTACATCTTTAATTTCTTTGCGATCGTAAAATCTCATTCCTCCTACAACTGTGTAAGGAATTTGATATTTCACCAATAATTCTTCAAAGGGGCGAGATTGGGCATTTGTCCGATAAAGTATGGCAAAACTACCCCAGTCTAACTCTGGATTTTGGTTTTTTAAAGTGCTAATTTGATTAATTACAAATGCCGCTTCTGCAAGTTCTTCATCGGCTTTGTGACAAGTAATCTGCTCACCCGTCCCCCGCGTCGCCTTCAGAACTTTATCAATCCGTTGGGTGTTATTTTCAATCAGTTCATTAGCCGCTTGCAAAATGTTTTCACAAGAACGATAGTTTTCTTCTAGCTTAACCATCGTTCGGGTGTCATCATCTACCAAACCATCGCCAAAGTCTTCCTGAAATCCTAACAAGATGGTGAAATCTGCCATCCGAAAGCTGTAAATTGATTGGTCTGCATCACCGACAACAAAAACTGAGCGATTTTCCCATTCCCATTCGCTCTTTCTGGTTTCGCCATTAGTAACCAATAAATTAATCAGTTGATACTGAGTACGGTTAGTATCCTGATATTCATCTACGAGGATATGACGAAATTTGCGATGCCAATAACCCAATACCTGCTCGTTTTGTTGAAATAATCTCGTAGGTACAAGAATCAGATCGTCAAAGTCAAGAGCGTTGTTTTGTGCTAACTTATCTTGATATAAATTGTAAACTTGGGCTATTACCCGTCCGCGATAATTGGGTTGATCTCGCTCAAATTCTTGGGGTGATAAACCTTGGTTTTTAGCGTTACTAATAGCGTAGCGGACAGAGCGGGCATCAAACTTCTTATCGTCTAAATTTAGCTCTTTATTAACGATTTCTTTGATCAGACTGATAACATCTGATTCATCAAAGATAGAGAAATTGCGATTCCACTTGCGTCCTTTTTCG
Organism: Nostoc sp. DedQUE05; assembly: GCF_034530955.1. Classification (NCBI taxonomy): domain Bacteria; kingdom Bacillati; phylum Cyanobacteriota; class Cyanophyceae; order Nostocales; family Nostocaceae; genus Nostoc; species Nostoc sp. DedQUE05. Next base: position 19,282 of record NZ_JAVRCB010000066.1, read on the forward strand.
TCTACATATTTTTCAATATCAAAACGGAGAATGCGAGAAAATAGACTGTGGAAAGTGCCACACCATAAATCTTTGATCGTGTTTTTGTAAACTTGCGATCGCAGTAGTGTTTGTTGGTATTCTGTCAACAAATCCAATCGCTGTCCGTGTTGTTTCATTGCCAGTTGTTCGGCAAACAGCCGTTGAATCCGTTCTTTCATCTCCCGCGCGGCTTTATTCGTAAAAGTAACCGCCAGGATATTTTCTGGATCGACACGGTGTTTCAGAATCAGATTTGCAATGCGATAAGTCAGCGCTCGTGTTTTACCGGAACCTGCGCCAGCAACAACTAGCAATGGGCCACAGTAGTGTTCGACAGCTTGACGTTGGCTGGGGTTAAGGTGACTGAGAAAGTCGATGGTTGTTGTCATAGATGTGAAAAAGCGATGTCTCCGACGGTCACTGAGCGCAGCCGAAGTGCGGGCTACGCCTACGCCTGGGGTCACATCAATAGAAAGTCGCTATTGCCCAGATTACAACATCCTAACGAAACTTGGTCAATCGATTTTGGATTTTAGATTTACAATTTTGGATTAACCTCGCTTGACTACAGTCGGGGCTTGGGGATTGAAGAAAAGACGATTTTAGATTTGTTCCGCCCACAAGGGGCGGGGCTATAAAGATTGGGGGCTAACTGACTGTGTTAGCTTTGCAGTGATGATACAGGAGGGGATTACTCAAGCTTTTACATCCGATCGGCATTTTGAGCAAGCAGGATTTACAAAACTGTTGTAAATCAAAAAATACTGGGATTTTGACAACGTTTGTGTCGTAGCAATTTATGAATTGTCCCTACAATACGTTAACTTTTCTACGTGGATAAGTTAGCGACCAATTATTCCTGCGCGTTCTGTCGTAAAATCAGCGACGGGGAATCAAACATCAAAATATGATGAGCAAGCTCTAACTTGTTCTGTTGTCAACAGTAGGGGCAATTAAATTAATAAATTGCCCCAATACGTTTTTCTGGGGACATGACAATGTTTCCTAGACCGTGGTTTATTTGCTTAAAAAACGCTGTAATACCTAACTGAAAGTATAGTCACCAATAAGACTATTCACTCTTTGAGTACCCAATTGACATTAGGTAACAATACACGATACATCATCATTGAACCGTTAAATTTTTAAAGATGAAAAATTTCTTTAATTGCAAGTTTTACCAGTATAAAGAGGGGTGGATATGGATTTTAGCTTAATTGTATCCAACATTTTGAATCCGCCAATCTTGTTTTTCTTTTTAGGCATGACTGCTGTTTTTGTCAAGTCTGATTTGGAAATTCCCCCACCAGTACCCAAACTCCTTTCGTTGTATTTGCTGTTTGCAATTGGTTTTAAGGGAGGGGTAGAACTAATCAAAAGTGGACTGAATCAGGAAGTAATTCTAACACTCGTGGCAGCAATGATGATGGCTTGCCTTGTTCCAATTTACACCTTTTTTATCCTAAAGGTGAAACTGGATACTTACGATGCTGCGGCGATCGCAGCAACCTACGGTTCTATCAGTGCCGTCACTTTCATCACTGCCGGTGCTTTTCTCACAGAGCTTGGTATTCATTATGATGGTTACATGGTAGCAGCTCTTGCCCTGATGGAATCTCCGGCAATCATTGTTGGTCTGATCTTGGTGAGTATATTCACCGCCGATGAAAAGCGAGAGTTTGCTTGGTCGGAAGTTTTGCAAGAAGCATTTCTTAATAGTTCAGTTTTTCTCCTAGTCGGTAGCCTCTTAATCGGTGTCTTGACAGGAGAACGTGGTTGGCACGTATTAGAACCCTTTGCTCAAGGGTTGTTTTATGGCATTCTCACCTTCTTTTTATTGGATATGGGACTGGTGGCTGCCAGAAGAATTAAAGACTTGCAAAAAACCGGAGTTTTCCTGATTTTATTTGCCATACTAATTCCAATACTCAATGCAGCCATTGGGTTAGCGATCGCCAAATTCATCGGTATGCCTCAGGGAAATTCGCTGCTATTCGCTGTATTGTGTGCCAGCGCTTCTTACATTGCTGTGCCTGCGGCGATGCGGATGACTGTTCCCGAAGCAAATCCCAGCCTATATGTTTCTACCGCTCTAGCAGTCACATTTCCGTTCAATATTATTGTGGGAATTCCGCTATATCTCTACGGAATTAACCTATTCTGGAGGTAATAATATGCACGTAGTTAAAAAGATAGAAATTATCGCCAACTCCTTTGAGCTTGCCAAAATTTTAGATAATTTAGACAAGTCAGGTGTACATAACCATGCCGTCATTAGAAATGTTGTTGGTAAAGGATTACGAGGAACAACAGAAGATTTAGACATGACCATGCTTGATAATGTTTACATTCTCGCGTTTTGTATGCCAGAAGAACTCAAGCGTGTTGTCGAAAATATCAGACCACTCCTAAATAAATTCGGAGGTACTTGTTACGTTTCCGATGTGATGGAAATTCGCTCTGTCAGATGTATCGCGTCTCTGTAAGAGAGTTATAAATTTAATGAAACATTTCATGGAACGTCGTGACTTTTTGAAGTTAGGAATGACCGGGGCCTTTGGGATGATGCTAACTGCCAGCGATTTACTCTGGCGGGTAGAACAGGCTAAAGCTGCCGAAATCCCCTCAACTTCCCCTGAATCTCTCAGTCCCGATGCAGCATTGCAAAAGCTGATTGACGGAAATCAGCGCTTTGTCGCTCATCATCCCCAATACCCCGATCAATCTGAGCTGCGGTTGCACGAAGTTGCTCAAGCTCAACATCCATTTGCAACTATTCTTAGTTGTGCGGATTCACGAGTACCCGCAGAAATTGTTTTCGATCAAGGCATTGGGGACATTTTTGATGTTCGGATTGCCGGCAATATTGCCACACATGAAGCGATCGGCAGTATTGAATATGCAGTTGTCTTATTAAATTCTCCACTGCTGATGGTGATGGGTCATGAGCGTTGTGGTGCAGTAACCGCAGCTGTCCAAAACGAATCGTTACTCGGTGATATTAGTACTTTTGTGAAGGCAATTAAGCCAGCAGTAGAAAAAGTCAAAAGTCAGTCTGGTGATGCAGTTGAAAACGCTGTGGTGGCAAATGTGCAATATCAAATTGAACGATTGAAGCGCTCAAAGCTTTTAACTGAGCAGGTGGAGTCAGGCAAATTAAAAATTGTCGGAGGACGTTACGACTTGGATACAGGGAGGGTGAGTATCATTACTTAATTCACGGGATGAGGGAGCAGAGGGGGAGAGAGGCAGGGGAGCAGGGGAGCAGGGGAGCGGGGAGATGAGGGAGATGAGGGGACAAGGGGACAAGGGGACAAGGAGATAAACAAAACTCCTAACTCCTAACTCTTAACTCCTAACTCTTAACTCCTAACTCCTAACTCAGCACTCCTAATGCCCAATGCCCAATGCCCAATGCCCCATTCAATCCTGCACAGTCATTGGCAGACGAATAGTGAAAGTAGAGCCAATTCCTGGCTGACTTTTGACAATAATTTCACCACCCATCATCTGGCAAAAGTGGCGGCTAATTGCCAACCCCAATCCCGTACCTCCATACTTTTTCGTAGTTGAAGTATCACCTTGTGTAAAAGGTTGAAATAACTGCTGCTGTTGACGGTTAGACATACCGATACCTGTGTCGGTAACGGTGAAAATAATGCTGCCTAAAGGAGCATCCAGCCGGACTTCATCTTTTTCTCTTTTGACTGTCAGCATTATCTTACCGTTTGTAGTGAACTTACTAGCGTTACTTAGTAAGTTTAATAACACCTGCCGCATCCTGGTTTGATCGGCATACATGGTGCCAAGTTGCTCATCAAAATCCACTTCTAAAACATTGGCATTTTTTTCTATAGCTGGCTTGACTGTGAGAACAACGTTATGAATTAGCGTTGCAATCTCGAATGTCTCAGGATACAGGGTCATTTTCCCTGCTTCAATTTTTGACAAATCGAGGATTTCGTTAATCAAGTGCAGTAGATGCTTACCAGCAGCATTAATTGTTTCTAAGTCGGTGATAAAGTCTGGCGATAAACCAAGATCCGTAGCGTCGTCTTCTAGTAGTTGGCTTAAGCCAATGACAGCATTTAATGGTGTGCGTAATTCGTGGCTGACATTGGCCAAAAATATGCTTTTTGCTTTGCTAGCAGCTTCGGCTAATTCTTTAGCTTGTTGTAGTTCTTTTGTTCGCTCAGATACGCGCTCAATCAGACGATTTAGAGATTTGGCGAGTAGGCCAATTTCATCTTCAGTGGTAACAGGCGCTCGCAAATCAAAATTATGTTTCCTGGCAACTTGTTCAGCTACTTGGGTTACAGTGATCACTGGTTCAGCGATCGCTCGACTGGTACGCCAAGCTACAATAGCTGCGATCGCTACCGAAACCAGCATACTCACGATCACGATGAATCGCTCAACTATTCTCGCCTGCTCAACGGCTTTTTGCCTTTCTTGCTCTTGTTCTTGGGCAGTTTGCAGGATGTTAGTCAAGCTTTGAGAAAGCTGGTCTAACTGCATGGCTGTTTCACCACGCATTATTGTTAATAACTGCGATCGGGCCGAAGAAATCTTCTGAGGCTGCACTTTTGGGGAGTCAATTTTCTGTAAGACAACCTCGATTTGGTCAACGTAGGCTTTTAAATTAGTCTTATAATCCAGCAATAAGGTCTGTAAAGTCGAACTTGTTGCTGCTAGTCTTTTAGGTTTAGTATCGAGAAATCCGCCAATTTTTGACTCTAGTTGCTTGGCTTTTTCAACATTCTTCAGAAAATCAGCTTTTTTGCTTTGCAGTTGTTGTGAATTTTCTAATACAGCAACTAGGTTATAACTATGTAATTGCGCTCCTACTACGGCATCTTTATAATTACTCAGTAGTTGTCCTTGTTCATAAGCTTGATTGAATTGTCTAACTTCCCTTCCTCGGTAGTAATTAGCAATCACTAACCCAGTCAGTGAGCCAAAAAAGCCAATTCCAATAGCTACAAAGTACCCATAACCAATTTTTTGATGGATACGCCAAGAACTAGCTTTGAGTTTCCCTCGTGAAGGAAATTCTATAGTTGGGAGTTCGTCTGTCGATGGCTCTTCGGCTGACACTTTTTTGCTTTTTGAACTGCTGTATATAGGGGTTGGCTTTTGAGGAAAGCATTTCTCAAACCTCCTTGCCTTCCTGCAAAAATAATCAAATTAGTTTAGATTGTCAAAATATCTTAATTAGTCATTAACATCTACATTATCTTCTTTTATCGCAAGAGCAAATCATTGCTTGCTAGATAATTAGTACCACCTTAAATTATATAAGTAAATTTTCCAACTGTTTATCTAAGTATAATTACTATACAAATAACTTACTTTTTTTAGGATCGATGATATAGTTTCCTCCACCAAAGACCCACCTGAGAGCGTCTTCTCCTGACTACACTACTTTCCACAATATGCGGTTGATAGCAAGCAATGAGTTATTGCGATCGCCTAAGCCACTACTCTACCTTACTGCTTCCTTATAAAATTAATACAATCAGGAAAAAAAACAAAAGGTTTGATACTTATTGGAAATTGGGGATGGGAAGAAGCAGAGGTGCAAAGAGGCATTAGGAGTGCTGAGTAATGAGTTATGAGTTATGAGTTATGAGTGCTGAGTTATGAGTTATTCTCCCTCTGCTCCCCTGCTCCCCTGCTCCCCTGCTCCCATATTCAGGCACACCTATCATAAAACAGGTTAAAAGTCTAGTCTATATGGACGAGCAAAAATTTTTATTACGTATTAATATCAATACGAATGCGTGAATTGACGAACGCGGCTTAAGATAGCTTTAATATCGGATAAAATCGGCTTCTAGGCTTATATAAATGAGAAGTAGAGTGATTTTTGGATAATCTGTACTTAGATTTAGTACGATTATGAGCAAATGACACGGAATGGGATAATCACAACCTGAGGATTCCGGTTGATTCCAAAAATAGAACTCAGGAAGTTGATTATAATACATCCTGCTGCTTTCTGAGTTCTATCCTCCTACTGACTGTCTATCTTGTAGTTGATGCAGTAGATAGTATGGGGCAACTATGGTTATAGGACACTAAAACTTTTTGTGCCTTTCACCAAATTGTACTGATTCCCAAGTACATTACCTAATCAACAACCCTTTGGTTGTAATTATCCAGATTAGAAAAACTCAACTGTCAAATTAATAGGAGTGAAAATGCCAGAACAAGAATTTACCGAAACCCAATCTAAAGAGACTACAGTGGCAGAGATCAACAGCCAAACGGGAACCATCACCAAACTCCAGCCTCCGGCACAGCCTCAAGACGAATGGGTAAAATACGGAGAGCAAATTTCTACCTTTTTAGCAACATTACCAGATTATCTAGGAAGCTTCTTTAATCAATATAAGCAACCCCTGGTAACAGTTGGTTTGATTGTAGGATCGATTGTTGCCGTTAAAGTACTCTTGGCAATATTAGATGCTTTGAATGATATCCCTTTGGTAGCACCTACTTTTGAGCTGATCGGTATTGGTTACTCTGCCTGGTTTGTTTACCGTTATTTACTCAAAGCCTCAACCAGGAAAGAGTTAACGAGTGAAATCACCACTCTTAAATCACAAGTTGTCGGCAAACAAATTCCAGAAGCTTAATATCTAATTATCGCTTCTCTATGAGACGCTACGCGTAGTATACTCCTGTGTAGAAGTACACCTAATTCCAAATGACTGAAGTCTGAACGCCGATTTTCAGCGTTCAGACTTCTCTCGAAGTTTCTTACGAAGTTTATTAACACTACGACCTGTAAAGGTCGCTTTCTCAAACCTTGGTTTAATTACGAATTACTAATTAGTAATTATTATTGAGGCGAACCTGCGGTGGGCAATTTACCCTTTGGGTTCGGTTTTGGAGTCTGTGGTAGTTCTGGAGAGATTTTGGGCGATGCCTGGGTTGGGCTATCCCTACGCACTATATTCGGAGATGTAATTGCCGCCAGTTTGCCCCGTTTGACTAAAGCTTGATGAATCATCGCCGCCACTTCCGCCCGACTAGCTACTTTGTTGGGATCGAGGACTTGGGGATTTGGATAGTTAACTACCAAACCATTAGTTGTAGCAGCAGCTATTTTACCGATAGCATAAGGCGGAATATCTTTAGCATCTTTATAGAAACTGATAATCTGATTTGGGGAAGTGGGTGCTTTCAAATTCAACCCGCTGACAAGGGCAACTAAAACTTGGACTCGTGAAATATTTTGTTGCGGTTTGAAGGTTTTTTTCGGGTAGCCCTTGAGAAAACCCGCACTGATGGCTTGGTCAATTGCTGAAGTTGCCCAAAATTTTGTTGGTACATCTTGAAATGCGATCGCAGTCTTAGATGGTTCTTGGTCAAAAGCTTTTTCTAGTATGGCAGCAAATTCAGCGCGGTTTACAGGCTGATTTGGTCTAAAAGAATAATCAGGAAATCCTTTGAGAATCCCACGGGCAGAAAGAACGTCTATAAAACGCCTACCCCAAAAGTCATTAGGCACATCGTTAAATGCAATTGGCGGCGGAATGATTGATTTTGGTTTTGCCGGAGTTACTAAAGGCAACGCTGATGATTTGAGTGATGACTCAAGTTCTGTTGCAGGAGATACAGGTCTTTGTGGTTGTGGGGATTGAGTTGGAATTACCAGAATAGATGGTAACATTGCGCGGTAAGGAGTTGCGCTGTTAGTTGGGAATGAAGGTGTCTTGGGTTCAACAACAGCTTCAGGTGAAGAATAGGGCAAAACGTTGTTGGGGACTGTATAAGGTTCTACCTTGGCAGTAGGAGAGGGCAATACTTGATTTGGTTGAACGCTAGGAGATGGAGTAGAGGAAGGCAACAGCAGTCCGTTTAAGTTCCAGCTAGAATCTCTGCGGGACAATGACCAAAAAAGAATCGCTCCGATAGTGGTGAAGGCAACCAAAATGGCTATAAATTCATCAAAGCCAAGGGCAGTTTTTGGGGATGACTCCGGTTCGGAAGGAGGTCTATTTGTCATCGTGATTACCCTGGTAGCAGTAAAATTTGTGTCTAAACAAATTAAGCCACAGATGACTCTTTTACACCAGCCCTTTTTTAATTCGTAATTCGTAATTCGTAATTTGTAGTACGGTATTAGATTTCTGGTTCAACGCCAAGCGATCGCAATTGGGCAGCTAGGCGATCGGCTCTTTGGGATTCTTGTTCGGCTCTTTGAGATTCTTGTTCGGCTCTTTCATCGCCACTCAACAACAAATTCCCTTGTAAATCCCACCAACGCAACCAGGGTAATTCCACATTCTGATATTTTCCCTGCCATAAGCCTAATTCAACACCCAAAGCAACTATAGGATAATGTCCTCGTTCATTTGCTGGTAAAATCTGATACTGTCCTTCAATCAGATGATAAACTTCTAGGCTGGCTTTACTCGCTTCATAAATGCCGTAGAAGGCAGGACGAATCACCTGCTCATAAATCCAAAATTTACCCTTCAAAGGAGTTTTATCTCGTTCTTCACTACCGTCCCCAGAGACAAATTCTAAGACAATCAACGGGGCAATAAATTCTCGCCACATCACATAAGAACGTCGGGTTTGCCCATTGAGCAAAAACGGTACATTCGGGACATAAAACCAATCTGGTGCTTCCGCGCCTTTTTCAAGGGGATCGGTCAAGCGCCAGTAAATGCCTAAGTCCTGCCCTATACAGTATTCACCTTCAGGATTTAATTGCTTGAGGATGGGTGTAATTGAGTCAGTTAGTAGAAGGCTTTGGGGATGCTCTTGCCAATTTTTCACAAAAGTACCATTGGACTCAGGAAGCTGGGTATGATCGGGGAAGGGGAAAGGAGCCAGAGCGTTGGGTGGATCGGTTACAGAAGTCATAACGCTACCTTTGCACTTTTGGTAAAGGTTATTTTTAAGTTTAGCTTGCGTAGGCGTAGCCCGCACTTCTCTACGAGACGCTGCGCGAACGGCTGCGCTCAGTGACCGTCGTAGACATCGCTTTCTCAATATTCTCCCAGATTATAAATTGCCCGCCAATTACTTCCAGTTGCCTGAGAAAGATTTTCAGCTTGACAGACCACTAGTTTTATTAGATACCTAAACTAAAATCGGATTTTGAGGGTGGCAGAATGTAAAATATTAACTTATTCTTTACCTGTCTTTGAAAAAATCAGGGTGTCTAGTGCCAGAAGAATTTAGTTGCCAAATCTCACCGCCATTTTTGTCTGAGGGTAGCGATCGCGATCTTGGTTTAGATTCAACTCTCCAAGAACTACCAATGTATAACTTCTCGGTGGAAATCAGCCACACCGGGATGGAAGTGGCTAGTTTTTTGGAAAAATACCCCCTGCTACCAGGAGTAATTTTGGTAGAACAGGGACAGTTTATTGGGATGATTTCGCGGCGGCGACTACTAGAATTTTTGATTCGTCCATTCGGACAAGAGTTATTTGTTCAGCAACCATTAGCTGTTCTCTACAGCTATGTGCGGACACCGATGTTGCTTGTTACTGATACAACATCGATTTTAACAACAATGCAACTTAGCTTAAAGCGATCGCCAGAATTATTAGCAGAACCAATTGTCGTAGAAACGGAATCTGGCGCTTATAGATTGTTAGATGTCCAAGAATTGAATATTATTTCTTGGCAAATTCGGGGAATCGACAATCTGATTCGTTATGAACGCAGTCAAGCCCAAATGATTCAAAATGATAAAATGGCAAACTTGGGGCGTTTAGTAGACGGCGTAGCCCACGAAATTTTAGACCCAGTAGGTTTTATTTGGGGGAACATAATTTATGTTTCAAACTACAGTCAAGATTTACTCAAACTCATAGCAGCTTACGACCGAGAGTTACCATCAGCTTCTCAGGCAATTAACCAGATTAAAGAAGAGATTGAGTTTGATTTTTTAGAACAAGATTTGTCGCGATCGCTCGCTAGTATTCGCACAGGAGCGGAAAGATTAAAAAAACTCGTTACTAGCTTGCAAAACTTCTGTCATATTGATGAACTTTTTCCCAAACCAGTAGATTTACACGCCTGTATAGATAGCATAATTTTATTAATTAATAGCCGTCTTCAAGGAGAAATTGAAATCGTCAAATACTACGGTCAATTACCCCCAGTGTATTGCTTTATGGGGCAATTTAACCAGGTTTTGATGAATATTTTAAGTGAAGTTGTGGATACTTTACTCAATGAAGCAGTGCGACAGCAGTTACATTTAGAAGAGACAAAGACTGTTCAAAAACCCCGAATTGAGATTACCACAGAAGTTATATCACAAGAAGCAAGCAACCCAGATGCACCAGATTCTCGCTGGGTTTTAATTCGCATTGCTGACAATGGCTCTGGAATGTCTGAAGAATTACAACAGCAAATTACGGAGTCTTTTTCTCTGGAAACAAAGAATGGTAAAAATACTGGTTTAGCAGTAAGTTATCGAATTATCACTGTGAGACATGGCGGTAAATTGAATTTTCATTCACAGATTGGTATAGGTACAAAATTTGAAATATTGTTACCTTTGGTGTAGCAATATGCTTTTAGGAAAATAACCTAAATGTAAATATTTTTATAAATATTTTATTTTATAAATATAGCGGTTATCGAATGGAAGCAATACACTTTGATCTTTCTCCAAACCTCTCTCCTAAAAGGCTACGGTATACACACAAGTCTGAAATAGCTGATTAACCAAGTTTTTACCCCACCCTAACCCTCCCCTTGGAAAGGGGAGGGAACTAGATTTCCGGTTTCCCCCCTTGGAAAGGGGGGATTAAGGGGGGTAGCCCTTTCAAGGTGACGAACAAAGATACATTGTTTCAGTGTTTCAGTCCTACCATTTTGAATCCTCCGCCGAGATTTTGGGATTTTTGAATATTGAAATTACCAATTTTCGTTTTAAATTTCACCACCTTGAAAGGGCTGGATTAAGGGGGGTTAGGTCTGTATTGGACTCAACCGAGAAGCGCTATAGGTTCTAAGCTCCTTGTTTGTCTATTTATTTGTAGGTTGTGTTCAAGGATAAAACTCAATATTTACTTTGGCATCGAAATTATAAAGAATACTTTCAGTAACTTCACCTTAACTTCATTTGTTGACAAAATTCATTAAGGAAAATGCTTAAATGCTTTCTCAAAATGCTTGATTACTTTCTCATTTCGGTAAATTTAGCAAGCAAAAAGGTATATTGCTTTCTCAAAATGCTTAAATGCTTTCTCATTTCAGTAGATTCAGCAAACAAAAAGGCATATTGCTTTCTCAAAATGCTTGATTACTTTCTCATTTCGGTATATCGCGTATTTATTTTGGTAGATTCAGCAAGCATTAAATTGTAGGGTGCGTTAAAACAGGCGTAACGCACTAATAAATGCAGTGCGTTACGGCTAGAACAGCAATTAATTAAAATGTCTTTTGCAGCAAGCTTTCGCCACGTTGATAAATTTCCCGTGCGTGATCAGTCCAAGCGCCTTGCCCCCAATAACGAAAACAACTGGTTTGCAGCAAAAGATTATGTAGGAGAACGTTACGGTATTGAGATTGTCTAGCAATCGGTTCTTCTGAGTCAGTTTGCAGTAATGGATCGATCTTTTGATGAAATAAACTGCTTAATTGATACATGGGAGACAACACATTTTCATATCCTTTTACCCAACTGATATGATTTGTCCACGAGGCTCCATCCAGATGAAAATTAGAGTTTGTTTGCTTTAATTCTTGAATGGCATTCTCTACAGCTTCCGGTTGAATATTATCTGGTGAAATTCGCTCCCAAATCTGATATTGTCCCACTGGCTGACAAGTTGGATAATCTTCAGGGTTGCATCCAGCAGCTTCGATTAATTCTAAATATTCTGTACCACACACACCAACAATACCTGATTTTCCTCTGCCATTATTTACCATATCCCACCAAGCTTGTTTAAAAGCACTAGGAAATTCATTCATCATCACGCCGCCATTTTCACCATCGCCAATTTGGCTAACTATTGATGGTATAGACACACTACCAAGTTGTTGTTTAGATAATGTTTTAGCTTCATAATAAGGCTGCATCTGAGCAACTAATTTAGTATCGGAACCTTGGGTTTTAATTAAGGCTGTGATGCTAATTGTTTCGCCTTGAGAATTACGGGCAATTAAACGATGTGGTAAATGTTTATAAGTGAGAGATTGACCAGTAAGAGTTTCTACAGAATGTTCTTGAACAAGTAACCAGCGATATCCACATTCTTTTAGCGCTTTCACAAATTCATAGAGAGCATCAGGGTGATTGGGTAGGTGCATTTCTGGGGGCGAAAATCCTTTGACTCGCGCTAGTGCTTCCCAGCCAAAAATTGCTGCAAAGTGATGTTGCCATGCAACGATATGTAATTTAATATCTGCTATGGGTGTGGAAGGAATAACTGCATGACCCCACATTGTACCCAGCCATTCTACATAAGGTTGGTAGGTGCGATCGCAAGTAATCCGTTTAAGATTATCGAGAACATCACCGCGTCCCATTTGCCGCAGTCCCCACAGAAGATTACCAGAGTAATCCAACATTACACGCGGATTGCAACCTTGATTGACAAGTTCGGGGATCAAGTCACCCATGCGGCTGTAACAATGGGCAAAGGGATCTGCATTGTGGTTATCCCCTTCATGGGGATGTTCAAACATATATTGCAGATTGCTGATGAGTGTACCGCCATTTCCAGCAGGTATAGTTGGCTGGTGCATGTGCAAAGCGATCGCAAATACAGCATTTACATTTTCCAACTTAATATTCGTGGTTGGTAAAAATACTGGTCGATCTTGGTTAACTACAGAGAGAACCTCTATTTCCCAACCAGAAATATTCGGTAAGCCATCAATGATTTCGGGCAAAGGAGTCAGGGTTGTGGGGAAGGAAAGCATTTCTGATTGCTCCGAAACAAGGTATGTCTCATTATGCGATCGCCCAGCAATTTCTGAACTGCAACTTTATGTATTGATGCAAACTGCGATCGTCTTAATAGTCCCGCAATATCTGTGTTGTTCAACAGTTTTGATATCGCACTTGTATAAAAAACACTAAAAAATATACAGTAATTCTATTTAATTTTGTTGCTATAAGCGTACATTTGTACCTCCCTATAGCCGATTCATTATGTTGCAAATATTTTTGAAAATGGTATGATACAACTCAAAATTCAGAAATTCAGATTTCATCTGGCTTTCTGGGCTTGAATCTGTTTTCCTCTTTTAAATAAGCTCTAAAATTCACAGAAACTATAAACATTAAATATTATTTTTTATTAATATAAAATTTTCTATTCTATGCTTTACGCAAATTTAATTTTAGGAGCAGTCTAATGAAACTAAAACAATTTGGAATTACATTTTTGAGCGTTTGTATTGCTGCTTTTTCAGGAATAAAAGCAGCAGAAGCGGCATCATTTTCAGTAATTGCCGACGATCTTAATAGTCCACGGGGTCTAAGTTTTGGCCCTGACGGCAGTCTCTATGTCACAGAGGCAGGAACAGGTGGAAGTGGAGCTTGTGTTCCTTCACCGAGTGCCGCAGGCCAATCTTTATGTTATGGCACAACTGGTGCAGTCACCAAAATTAGAAATGGTACACAAGAGCGTATACTTACAGGACTTCCTTCTCTAGCATTACCAAATGGTACTGATAGTAGTGGGCCTCAAGATATCAAATTTGATGCTACTGGCAAGCCTTATATTGCAGTTGGGTATGCTTCCGATCCCACATTTCGCGCCACATTAGGTAACACTGACTTAGGAAAAATCATTACTGCTAATTTCAATACAAATTCCTGGACTAGTGTGGCTGATTTAGCTAATTATGAACTTGCAAATAATCCTGATGGAGGCGATCTAATTAGCAATCCCTTCTCTCTTCTTTTAGATGGAAATAAGATTGTTGCAGTTGATACTGGTGCTAATGAGTTACTCAGTGTCGGGACTGATGGAAGTAATTTGAAAGCGATCGCCACAATTCCCCGCCAGACATTAACTAATCCAGTTTTTCCCACTGGTGCATCGTCATCGCCATTTGAAATTCAAGCAGTACCCACAAATATCGCCAAAGGCCCAGATGGCGCTTATTATATTAGCCAATTAACTGGTTTTCCTTTTCCCGAAGGTGAAGCAAAAATCTACCGAGTTGGTGCTGATGATAAACCAACAGTTTATACTGATGGCTTTACCCAACTTACTGACTTAGATTTTGATAGTCAAGGTAATTTATATGCTTTGCAATACGCTAATCAGTCACTCTGGAAAGGTAATCTAGATGGTTCTGTAATTAAAATAGCCAAGGATGGGACTCGCACAACTATTCTTAGTGGCAATGGATTAGAGTCTCCTACTGCTTTGACTATTGGTGCTGATGATGCTATTTACGTGACAAACCGAGGCGATGGCCCTGGACTTGGACAAGTTATCAAAATTGAGAATTCCAAGTCTGTTCCTGAATCTACTTCTACTTTCAGCTTATTAGCATTTCTTGGCACTGCGAGCCTTACTTTTTTGCACAAGGGTAAAGCCAAAAAACTGAAGATTTCGGAGAAGTTTATTCAGGAGTGTTGAGTCAATACGGTTCGGATAAGATCCCACCGCCTACGGCGACCCCCTTAAAAAGCTACGGTGTACACACAAGTCAAATTACCCCCCTTAATCCCCCCTTGTAAAGGGGGGAAATAAGAAATCTAGTTCCCTCCCCAATACATACGGGGAGGGTTAGGGTGGGGTAAAACCTTGGGTTAATCAGCTATTTCAGACTTGTGTGTACACCGTAGCCTTAAAAAGGGGGTAAAGAGGAGAAAAAGCCCTGCTTTTTAAGGGGGGTTGGGGGGATCTTCGAGAGAGAAATATGTTAACCGAACTGTATTGAGTATTGAGTCTGCGATCGCCCTCGGCGTCTCCCCTTCTCTACGAGACGCTACGGGAAGGGGTAAGTTTTTCAATCAGTCGTTGTCTGCTTGGTGCTGGCGGTGTTGCTATGCGTAAAATTAGCTCTAACAACCAAGGGGCAAGGCGTTGACACAACACAGCTAAATGACTTTGCCATCCGACTAAAATTTCTGATGAATCATTCTGCATTCCGGTGACGAGTGCTTTAGCCACTTGCTGGGGAGTCATGGGGATTACCCAGCGGAATAATTTTAAGTCGCGCACCATGTCTGTGTCTGTCAGGGAAGGCAGTAATGCAATCACGCGGATATTGTGTTCGGCTAATTCTTGGCGCAAGGCTTGGGTAAATCCTAAGATGGCAAACTTGGTTGCTGAGTATGTCGCCATCGTTGGTGCTGCAACTTTCCCCATCAAGCTCGATACATTGACAATTGTCCCTTGTCTTTGACTGGCCATGCGTCGAGCAATCAAACTAGTGAGGTTGTACATCCCTAACAAGTTCACCGAAATTTCTTCTTGAACTTGGGGCATTTTAGATTGCAAAAACGAACTTTGATATGCGACTCCCGCACAATTAACCAGCAAATGAATCTGTCCGTAATTGCGCCAGAGTTGGGCAACAGCGATATTTACTTCAATTGTCTGCGTCAAATCTAAAGCCACGATCGCAGCTTCTGTACCCATCGCCTCGATTTCGTTGGCTACCTCCACTAACTTGCGGCGATCGCGTGCTATCAATATCATCCGCTTGATGCCTTGTTGCGCTAATTCGATGGCGATCGCTCGTCCAATTCCACGCGAAGCCCCTGTAATTAGGGCAACTTTACCTTGAATCTCCATTAGTTTTATTCTCCAAAATTTAAGTCTTACCAAACTCTTCGTTATTGCCGATACACACAAGCAAGAGCTACTTACTTGTCGGCACAAAGTAAGACAAATAATTAATCACAATTCAAATCAAACTGAAACTAAGCCTTTAGCAACAAGATATTTCTTGGTTAATCTGCAATCCCTCATAATTGTCTATACGAGGCAGAAATTTCTCGTTTTGAACCCGTCAAAGCCTAACACACTTGGCTGAATGGGTATAGCTCATAGATTTTATTTCTCCTAGATCCGAGCGTTCATCAGCATCGCTGTCATACACACGTTAGCAATTAAATCAAGCTATTGCAATATTCTTTAATAAGAATTTCTTAATACTTTTTAACGACAAATATATATATACAAAAGATTTTATTAAATAAGTTTTTATGAATCCCTCAGCATAAATATCTCATTTTCCTGACAAATAGCCCTGTTTTAGGAAATTGCTATATCTAATTCATGGTTTAGAAACAAAAAAGACATATAGGATTTTGGCTGATGGTTGCAATAGTTAGAGTTTTTAACTCACAAAATTACATCAGTATATTTACTGCATATTTACTGTTTTATTGAAAATATAGATTGATGACCTTTATTGATTGAAAATAATCAAAAATGGCTAGATTGTTGTCTAAAATTATCTGCCAAAATTTTAGGATAAATAGTAATTTATTTAGGTTTAGCTTTGAGTTCATCAAAGTAATGCTTGAGACTTGCTTTGTCTATAACCAACTTCAATCATTCATGAATAATAAGATCCTCGACTTTTTAGAGAAGTCGGGGATCTAACTGTAAGTCAACATGATTCCTAATTGATGATTCTGCCTAAAGTCGTATCCCGTAAATTTACGTAATTAGAAATTATTACCCCACGCTTAAATCGACTTACTCGCAGCAAGGATGGATATCAATACTGCTCGGTTAAGAATATTTGTAAAACAGATACCTCGAAGTCATGTTGAGGTACTCCAAAGTCGTGTTGAGGTACTCCAAAGTCGTGTTGAGGTACTTCAAAGTCGTTTTG